>SLRC01000077.1 GCA_007131175.1 Syntrophomonadaceae bacterium | reverse complement strand
TTAGTTACTCTGCACGAAAAAAATGACGGGAGAGTGATTTTTTTATGCTTAAAGAAGTTGAGGCGGGTAAAAGAACACGTAGGAGTTACGCCCGCATCAATGAAATTTTGGATCTTCCCGATCTTATTGAAGTGCAAAAGAGTTCTTATCGCTGGTTTTTAGAAGAGGGTCTCAGGGAAGTATTTGTTGATATTTCACCCATTAAAGACTTTACGCAAAATCTTGTTCTGGAGTTCATTGACTACTCTCTAGGAGAACCAAAGTATGCGGTAGAAGAATGCAAGGAGCGTGACGCCACTTATGCCGTCCCACTTAAAGTCCGGGTGCGATTGGTTAACCGGGAAACGCTGGAGGTAAAAGAACAGGAAGTATTCATGGGTGATTTTCCCCTTATGACCAAGAACGGCACTTTTGTGATCAATGGTGCGGAGCGTGTTGTGGTCAGCCAGCTGGTCCGCTCGCCGGGAGTTTATTTTGGTAGCCAGCTTTTTAACGGCAAGCCACTTTTTACTGGAACTATCATCCCAAACCGGGGAGCTTGGCTTGAGTTTGAAGCAGACGTTAACGATGTAATCTGGGTCAAGGTGGACCGGACGCGCAAGATACCTGTTACAGTATTACTGCGTGCCATCGGCTATGCTACTACTGGCGAAATTATGGAGCTGTTTAACGGAGATACCCGTATCTTGAATACCCTGGAAAAAGACCAAAATGATTCGCAGGAAGAAGCCCTGATCGAAGTATATAAAAGATTGCGCCCCGGTGAGCCCCTTAATGTGGAAAATGCCCGTAATTTATTTGATTCCCTGTTTTTTGACTCCCGGCGCTATGATTTTGCCAGGGTTGGTCGTTTTAAAATTAATAAAAAGCTTTCGCTGCGCGGCAGGATTATGTTTAATACTTTAGCCGAGGATCTTTTGGATCCCGATACGGGTAAAGTCGTAGCTTCCCAGGGAAGTGTAATTGATAGTGCTATTTACAAGCAGATAGAAGAGCTTCGTCCGGACAGACTTAAGGTTAACAACAAGGAAGGGAAAACCTGTTTGGTTATGAGTAACGGGAATGTACCTTTGCAAGTTAAGCAGCTGTCCCGGGAGGATATTGTTGCCACTGTGGGGTTTTTATTGAATTTAATGGATGGACTCGGCAGTGTAGATGATATTGATCATCTGGGGAACCGGCGTTTACGTTCTGTAGGCGAGCTTTTACAAAATCAGTTCCGTATCGGTCTGTCCCGCATGGAGCGGGTGGTCAGGGAACGCATGACCATTCAGGATGTGGAAGCGGTAACCCCTCAGGCTTTGATTAACATAAGGCCCGTAATCGCTTCAATAAAAGAATTTTTTGGCAGCAGCCAGCTTTCACAGTTTATGGACCAGACTAATCCCCTGGCGGAACTTACTCACAAACGGCGGCTCAGTGCGCTTGGGCCCGGTGGGTTGAGCCGGGAAAGGGCTGGTTTTGAGGTGCGGGATGTCCACCATTCCCACTACGGCCGTATGTGCCCCATTGAAACCCCTGAAGGCCCCAATATTGGCCTTATTGGTTCGCTGAGTACTTTTGGACGAATTAATGAATATGGGTTTATCGAAACACCATACCGGCATGTGGATAAGGAAAAAGGTGTGGTTACAAGTGATGTTGTTTATCTTACTGCAGACGATGAAGATGAATATATAGTGGCTCAGGCTAACGCACCCCTTGATGGAGAAGGCCGTTTCATGGCGAAGCGGGTTACTTGTCGTTTTATGAATGAGACACTCTTGGTGCCACCTTCAGAGGTGGATTATATGGACGTCTCACCGAAGCAGCTTGTCAGCGTTGCCACAGCCCTGATTCCTTTTCTGGAGAATGATGATGCTAACAGGGCCCTTATGGGTTCTAACATGCAGCGGCAGGCAGTTCCCCTGATGAGTACGGAGGCGCCCCTTGTGGGAACGGGGATGGAGTATAAAGCTGCCGCTGATTCTGGAGTAATGGTGCTTGCTGAAAAAGGTGGGGAAGTAATTTATGTTTCATCTTCTCAAATTATTATCAGGCGGTCTGATGATCCGGATGGCCCCAGCAGGATGATTCATGGCCGGACAGGGGAAGTTTTTACGGAAAAAACGGTTACCTATCCCTGGCAGGGCGCGGATATTTACAAACTGCATAAATTTAAACGCTCAAACCAGGGAACCTATATGAACCAGAAGCCCATTGTACGTAAAGGGCAGCAAGTTGTAAGCGGTGAGGTCATTGCTGACGGACCCTGTACAGATAAAGGGGAATTGGCTTTGGGACGGAACGTCCTTGTTGCCTTTATGCCCTGGCATGGGTACAACTATGAAGACGCTATTCTCATCAGTGAAAAAATGACAAAGGAAGATATTTTTACTTCCATTCACATTGAAGAATATGAAGCGGAAGCACGGGATACAAAGCTTGGACCAGAAGAGATTACCCGGGATATCCCCAATGTTGGTGAGGATGCCCTGCGTGATTTGGATGAGCGGGGTATTATACGCACCGGGGCTGAAGTGAGGGCAGGAGATATCCTTGTAGGCAAAGTTACCCCAAAGGGGGAAACGGAACTCACGGCGGAGGAGCGATTACTCCGGGCCATCTTTGGCGAAAAGGCACGGGAAGTGCGAGATACTTCTTTACGGGTTCCCCATGGTGAAGCCGGCATGATCGTTGACGTTAAAGTTTTTTCCCGGGAAGCGGGAGATGAACTCTCGCCAGGCGTTAATCAGTTGGTACGGGTATATATTGCTCAGAAACGGAAGATCTCAGAAGGGGATAAAATGGCTGGCCGCCATGGCAACAAAGGTGTCATTGCCCGTATTCTACCAGAAGAAGATATGCCTTTTATGCCTGACGGACAGCCGGTGGAAATAGTCCTCAATCCTTTGGGTGTGCCTTCACGTATGAATATCGGACAGGTTTTGGAGACTCACCTGGGTTGGGCCGCAAGTGTGCTTGGTTTGCACATCGCTTCACCTGTTTTTGACGGGGCACAGGAGGAGGATATTTTCCGCGCATTTGATGAGGCAAATCTACCCTCTAATGGAAAGACGATCTTACGGGATGGCCGTGCAGGAGAGCCTTTTGATAATGAGATTTGTGTAGGGTATATCTACATGTTAAAACTGGCCCACCTTGTGGATGACAAAATCCATGCCCGTTCTACGGGTCCTTATTCACTTGTTACACAGCAGCCTCTTGGTGGCAAGGCTCAGTTCGGTGGCCAGCGTTTTGGAGAGATGGAAGTATGGGCACTGGAAGCATATGGCGCCTCTTACACCCTGCAGGAAATCCTCACTGTTAAATCGGATGATGTGGTAGGCCGTGTTAAAACTTATGAAGCCATTGTAAAGGGAGATAATATCCCCGAACCCGGCGTGCCCGAATCGTTTAAGGTTCTTGTTAAAGAGTTGCAGAGCCTCGGACTTGATGTAAAGGTGCTAAATGAAGAAACTGGTGAATTCATGATAAGGGAAGATGAAGATGACGGTGAATTGCTTGACCTGAATATAGAGGGCCTGGAGGAAGATCCGAATGATACCGCCGGGCAGGAAGATTTAAAAGATGATGTGGATGGAGAAATACCTCTCCTTGCTGATGATGATGAACTTGATAAGGTTTCTTTGGATGAACTTTATGCAGAAGAGCTTGAAGATAACAGGGATGATAAGGACGAATCTTTGGAAGAGGATGGCGTTGGATCGAAACGGTCAAAGCTACGCAGCCGGCTTGGTGTAGAGGAAGAAGATGATCTGTTCTAGTCAGTCGAAAGGTCAGAGCCTGGATAGAACCTATCTTTGACCTTTGACTTGATTCAGTTCCGACTTTCGACATTTGACTGAATTTGGAGGGAGGAAACAGCCCTTGCTGGATGTAAACAATTTTGATGCTTTGCAATTAAGCATGGCTTCACCGGAAAAGATCAGGGCCTGGTCCCGCGGAGAAGTGAAGAAGCCTGAGACGATTAACTACCGCACGCTTAAACCGGAACGGGAAGGACTATTTTGCGAAAAAATATTCGGCCCTCAGAAAGATTGGGAGTGTCACTGCGGTAAGTATAAACGGGTTCGTTATAAGGGGATCGTCTGTGATCGCTGTGGTGTTGAAGTAACACGGGCAAAAGTGCGTCGTGAACGGATGGGGCATATTGAGTTGGCTGCTCCCGTTTCGCATATTTGGTATTTTAAAGGGATTCCCAGTCGTATGGGGTTGCTGTTGGACATGTCACCCCGTGCCCTGGAAAAGATCCTTTATTTCGCTGCTTACGTAGTAATCGATCCCGGTGACACACTCTTGAGTAAAAATCAGCTGCTTTCTGAAGCAGAATACAGGGAATACAGGGAAAAGTACGATGCTCTTTTTAACGCCGGCAAAGGATTTAAGGCAGAAATGGGTGCCGAAGCGATCAAAAAGTTGCTCGAAGAAATAGATCTAAATACGGCTACTGAAAATATCCGTTCCGAGGTGCGTAACAGCAGCGGTCAAAAAAAGATACGTGCAATCCGACGCCTTGAGGTTGTGGAGGCTTTCCGCCAATCCGGTAATGAACCGGCATGGATGATCCTGGATGTTATACCCGTTATTCCGCCGGATCTGCGGCCCATGGTGCAGTT
>SLRC01000050.1 GCA_007131175.1 Syntrophomonadaceae bacterium | reverse complement strand
GCCTGCCCAAGCCCCAGGTCCGCTTTGGGGAGCATCGGCAAGCGTTCCTGTCATTTTATAGCCCACAACCATCATATAGATAATAACCAGCAGAAATACGGGAATTCCGATCAGAGCAAATTCAAAAAAGCCCAGGGGAGCATAATCAGACTGGGTTAAAATCCCCTGCACAATAATTGTTGGTGTCGATCCAACAAGGGTAAGCATGCCGCCAGCATTGGCAGCAAATGCCAGAGGCAGCAGTAATCTTTTGCTGCTGAACTTACCTTTACTGCTTAGAACGATACCCATGACGATTGGGATAAACATGGCGGTAGTGGATGAGTTGTTAAGAAAACCGGACAATATTCCCGCAACAACCATGATTAAAAGCAAAACGCGTTTTTCGCTCGAGGCTACGCTGGCAATCCTATTGCCAATTGCCCCGGCAGCGCCCGTCTCAAAAAGGGCCATACCCACAACCATCATGCCGCCTATTAGAAAGACTACATTGGATGAAAAACCGCTGAAAGCATCTCCAAAGCTTGCAATCCCGAATATTGACATGGCCACGCATCCACCAACAGAGGTGACCGCAAGGGGGATAATTTCGGAGACATAAAGGATGACGATAAGAAGTAAAATTATTAAAGCAGCTACAGCCGGGTTCATTTCGTGCCTCCCTTTATAATGAAGGATAACATGAAAATTCCGAATCAATCGCTGATTCGGCATTAGCAGAAGAGGTGTGATTCTCAATGGTTTTGGACAAGAATTATTGAAACAATTATAACGAAAGCATGATAAAGTGTCCAGAGGATATTATTAGTGAGGTTTATCTGAAAGACGGGGGGTCATTTAAATAGCCTTTAAGTTTCCCATATTCAAAGAATGCGTCATACAAATCCAATTCCTCGTTTAAAAAATTTCTGAAAGTTTCTCTAAGATATGCGCTATTGGCTCTCTGGTAATTGGACATATGCTTGAACGACGTATTCGCCAATGAATCAAATATATGCCGGTAAATATATCTGTCTGTCAAGGTATTGATATCAATAGCAACATTGGAATCCTCAGCCGGACGATTTGGCATGGGAATGGAAAAATCTTTGGTTAACTGTTCCAATACATTTTTCTGCGTTTCCAGTACTTCAATACCGTCCGTAACAATTTTTTTTAAATCCTGATCCTTGGTGAAGTCCAGCAACATCTTACTCGTAAACAAAGCGTCATATCTCATAACAAGCAGTTTCCATATGGAATAAGCCTCACCCAGCGTAATCATGGTTTGTTTCTGCTTCTTACTTTTACCCAGATAACCTATCTTTTCACCAAGGCCAGCTATTTTCATCTATAATACACCCCGGTAATATCTTCTGTTACATACTTAAAAATATGTAAGCTTTTTTTCCCACATAAATTTCAAGCGAGCAGCTCCGGTACTGCATGATTCAAGTCCACACTTCCATCGATTCCATCAACTTTTCCGTTGTCCGAGTATTGCCATACTGTCCACCTATTCCAGTTCCCTGCATCCGGGGGGGAAGTTTTGTATGGCGACACTGATTTTGGGTATAAGGCAATCCATAAAGGCATGTCGGCAAGTGGGTAACCGGAAGCGGGATGTTTGAAGTTATTATACTCCCTGATAAAAAATATGCCGGTATAAAGCATCAGAGTATGCCCCGTTTCCCCTTCAAAATGACTTTTGAAGGTATCCACCCAGGATAGAAGGTGTGAGGCAGACACAGTGTCCTCCCTGGGAAATGGGGTCTCCAAATCAAGAACGGGGTAAATATCACCCAAATTGCCAAATCCCAGTTGCTGTGTTTTAATGAAATGCCTTGCTTCTTCTACTGCATTTTCCAAAGTCAGGTTTAAATCCGGCCTGGCAAAGTGATAAGCTCCCACTGGCATGCCCGCATCTCTGGCATTTCTGGCATTATCTAAAAACTTTGGATCGACCCAGGTTGTCCCTTCAGTTGCTTTGAGATAGGCAAAATCAATATTGTCCCCTTTGACAGCTTTCCAATTTATTACTCCCTGCCAACGGGATACATCGATACCGTGCAAATCCTGTGATTTAGCTGCCTGCATTTAAAAACCTCCCCATTCAACCTAACGATTACTTGCCCATTCAATATATTTAATGCCATCATATGTGAACCAGGCTCATTTCGTCCATGCAGAGTATTTTTCTTCTGTTTGCTGAAGGATTAACGGAATATGAGGCGAAACATAGATTAATATTAGTTGGAATGGAGGAAGGGTATAAGTGAAGCCAAGGGGTCTGCAGGGAATGCTGTTTTTATTTAGTGTTCTGGTGGCAGTGATTTTTCCGCTCAGGGGGGCAGTTGCGCACGAGGCGCTGGAGAGGCATCATGATGAACTAACAGTGTTTGAACAGGCACCCTTTGTTTTAGAGGGCCATACATATGTACCTGTTCGTGAACTGGCCGGACAGCTGGAGATTGCTCTCAGATGGGATGGGGAAGAAAATAAGCTTATCTTTGATAACGGGCAGCATGCTTTCGGCTTTGAAAGGCTTTCCGATCAGCCAGGTCGGGGCATAGTTACCAACCTGGGAAGTGAGCTGGACCACCATGCCATGAATAGAGAAACGGAAGGGATCTGGCCGTACCACCTGGAAAGGGGGCGTCTCTTCCTTCCGCTTCGCCAACTGGCCCAATTTTTTGAGTGGAACATAGCTTGGGAGCCTGACCGTAAAGAAATATCCCTAGCTGCAAATAGTTTTAATGGGAAGCCTTTCAGCCTTAGTTTTATTGTGGATGAGCCTTATTCAAGGCAGTTATGGCCAACCCCGCAACGCATTGCTTATCTGACCTTTGACGACGGGCCCAGCCAAAAAGTTACCCCCCTCATTCTGGATATTCTTAGTAAGGAAAATATAAAAGCCACTTTCTTTGTGGTGGGTGAACAGGTAAAAAAGAATCCGGAGATACTAAAGCGTATTTACGAAGAGGGACACACCATCGGAAATCATACATATTCCCATCAACCGGCGGTGATTTTTTCAGGCACGGGGCCACTGATGCAGGAGATTCGTAAATCGGAAGAGCTTATCTATGCCACAATTGGCGAACGTACCACAATTTTCCGCATGCCTTACGGAACCAATTTCTCCCAATGGCCTGCTTACAGACGGGCGCTGGAGCAAAGCGGGTACAGCCATGTGAGCTGGAATGTGAACAGTATGGATTCTACAGCGAAAAATGTTCCTGCGGGACGGATCGTTAATTCAGTCAAGCGACAGGTTACGGGTAAAGATAAAGTGATTATTCTATTTCACGATCTTGTCTCCACAACCACAGCAGAAGCCCTGCCTGATATTATCCAGTATTTAAAGGGGCAAGGTTATTTTATCTGGCCCATCTAGAAAGACACATAAGGGACAGATAGCTGTCCCTTATGTGTCTTTCTGCTATCATAAACTGTTAAAATGTAGGGATTTCTTTTTCCACCGTAACCCCTCCTGAATATTCCACCACAATGAAAAGAGAATCATAGTCCTTACCGGGGACGGCTGAAACTTTAAACGATGAATGCTCCGGTGCGGGCTGTGGGTAGGACACCACGACTTCAGCAAATGTCCAGCGTTCCATGACCTCTGTTTTGCCTTTGCGGCTTTCCAGGTGGATATTTTGGATCGTGTAATGGGGATCAGGGATGTAGGGGGGTTGGTTTAAGACAACCTCCAATTTTTCGTCCCCTTCCCAAATTACATTCACATCCAGGGGATTAAAGTAGTTAAAGTTTAGCTTATCCAATTCCATGGTGTGTTGATCGCTGGCGCGTATTGTTCCCCCTTCCTGCAGGGTAATGTAATACTCAAGCAGCATGGCGGAATGCCCTGGTCCCCAGACTTTTTCCTCCACTACGTCTGACACGTTCTGAGTTCGGCTCGTGGCGCTGTTTTCCGTAGCCTTGCTTAAGTAAAAATTCCAGTTCGGTTCCATGGTTATTTCGATGGGAAATTCCACGGCAAACAGGCCGCTACTTTCTTCAACAGCCTTAACCTCACTAAATCCATCCTGATCAGCATAGCGGTAATTAAGGGTAACAGTGCTCCCTTCCGTGTATTCCTGTAGGTTCCAGCTTAATTTGATCATGGCCGTAGTATCTTCCATCCCCGTAACCTCGAAGCGGGGCGCCGTATACCAGCGGGCATCTTCCCGTATGGATTGCACCGTCCCCCGGATGCTGCCAATTTCATGTGTTACGTGGCTGCGTAAGTTGTGTAACTCGCCCTGCATTGTCTGCACCTGATGCCGCACTGAGCGGACGGTGTTGAGGGCGGACCAGCTGATTAGCAGCACCAACACCAGCAGTATGATAGAAGCTATCTTATAAGGTCTTTCCCCTGTGGACATATCCCTCACACTCCCCAGAAAATATATGTTGCTACCTTATAAGACGTAACCCCCATCAGAAAGTTCCACGCAGGTTAATAAAAGTAATTTTCTAACTACTCAGCACTCAAATAGCACAAAGGGGTTCAGGATTACCTGTGAGTAACCGTTCAGACTCGATCAAAAGGCTTTGCCGGACCGGGGTTTCCACATGCTACGTGTTTGAGCGAAGCGAGCCAAAGCATGTGAGCCGGATCGGCAAAGGCAACCCCTGTATCTTTTCACTTGAGACTG
>SLRC01000063.1 GCA_007131175.1 Syntrophomonadaceae bacterium | reverse complement strand
GCCAGCAGCATACTGAGGGCACCGAGGCGATTCCCCCACAGGGCGGTGCCGGGTGATTGCATGTAGCGTATTCCAACCAGAAATCCAATAATTAAAAGGACGGCAACTAAAATGTCCATGGTCATGATCACAGCGAATTCTCCTTCGGGATGTGGTTTTCTTTTTTAAACATGCGCAGCATCCGTTCCGTGACAAAGAAGCCGCCAGCCACATTTATCATGGCAAGGACCAGGGCAATGGCCGCAGCTGTCCTTGCTCCTGGAGGAGATGCTGCATATACAGCCAGGGCGCCGAGAAGCGTAATTCCTGACAGGGCATTCATCCCTGACATGAGGGGGGTGTGTAAAAGGGGAGGGACTCTTGAAATAACCTTGTATCCCAGTATTGCAGAAGCAAAAAGAATAATAAACAAAGTCAGTAACATCATAAGTAACCTAACCTCCTGGTTAATCCAATTACTCGTTGCTATTTTGCATGGCCTGCAGGGTACCCCGGTGGACGATCTTACCGCCAATGGTTACGAGGGTTTCTTTAATTATGTCATCCACGGTATCCGTGTTAATTTTTCCATCGACGGCAAGGTAGTCAATAAAGTGCATGATGTTCTGGGCAAACATCCAGGTTGAATCCACCGGCAATGTGGCCGGGATATTGGTGATACCACTGATGAGGACCCCGTTGTACATTTGGTTTTCAGCGGCAACACTGAGCTGGCAGTTGCCACATTGGTCCACTGCTATATCAACGATAACTGATCCTTTTTTCATTTTTTCAACCATGGACCTGTCTACGAGAATAGGGGCTACCTGGCCTGGGATCAATGCTGTCAGAATAATTACATCGCTTTCTTGGACATGGGGGGTAAGTACTTCCCGTTCTTTTTCATACCATTCTTCGGGAAGGCGGCGGGCATAGCCCCCCTTGCCCACGGCAAGTTCGGCAGGTATGTCAAAAGGGATAACTTCTGCACCAAGGCTTTTAGCCTGTTCATTGGCTTCGGGCCGGATATCCAGGGTTTTCACTTTTGCGCCGAGGCGGCGGGCTGTGGCAACGGACTGCAGTCCGGCAACGCCGGTGCCAATTACGAGAAATTGGGCAGGCTTGATTACACCAAAAGCGGTGGGCATCATGGGGATAAAGCGGGCAAGTTGATCGGAGGCGAAAAGAACCGCTTTATAACCGGCAACGGTGCTCATGGAGGTGAGAGCATCCATTTTCTGGGCACGGGAAATGCGAGGGATGCTGTCAAGGGTAAAACTGGTGATTTTTTTGTCACGCAGTTTTCCGACCATTTCATGGTTCAGTACGTTGGCAGGGTGTAAAAAGCTTATAAGAACCGTTCCTTCAGGATATAGTTCAGCTTCATGCCGGCCCATTGATTCGTTAAACTTTGGTTCTTTTACTTTAAGAAAAACGTTGGCATTGTTGTAAACCGTGCTGGCATCAGGAACAACCTGAGCCCCTGCTGCAATAAAATCATCATCGTGGAAATACGCACCTTCCCCTGCACCGCTTTCGATTAAAACACGGGCGCCATTTTCCACAAATTTCCGGGCAGTTTCGGGGATTACTGCCACCCTTTTTTCTCCGGGCATAATCTCACGGAGAACGCCGATTGTAATTCCTTTGTACTGCATAGACTTGTTCTCTCCTTTTTCCTTTTATGTATATTAATAGTTACTACTCAGGAGTCAGTATCCAGAATAAATCCAGGCACAGGCTTGAGCCAGGCGCAATATATAGGTTATTTATTCTGTAAGCAATATATTTTGTTTTTTACATTATCTCATAAGTGCAGGCCTATTGCTATCAGAAAAAAGTACTATTTTTCCCTTGAATTATCACTATTAGTCACTTTTTAGTATGAATTTTTAAATATTTTTGCTTGCCTCAAGGTTTTTTTTATGCCATACTATATAAGTAGAGTTCTCCTCTGGGGTCACAGGTTTATTTTCAGCTTTTTTGCCTGGGAGGTTCCACATATGCAAGCAAGAAAACTTCCACAGGAAGAATGCTCGCGCATTCTAGAATTTCTCGATTCGATTCTAACTCCCCCGGAAAATTTCCGTCAGCAGGTCCTCGTTTCCCTTAAACAAACTTTTGGCTATCAACGGGGTACTTTTTTCCTGATTGATGACCAGGGGAACATGCACGCACCAATCATGCTAAATATTGATGATACTCTCTGCGATCCCTATTACAGGTACTATTGTAAACAGGATATCTTTCATCCGCAGAGAGTGGCAGGGCAGGTTTTGCGTCATAATGTCCTTACGGTTACGGATATTATGTCTGTGCCTAAGTTTATGAATACGGAATATTATAACGACTTCCTGCAAGTGCAGGATATTCATCATGAAATTGCCATGTTTCTCATGGATAAGGATCAGCCAATCGGTGTAATCGGACTTTACCGTTCTGCCAGGGAAAAGGGATTTTCTTCTACCGAGACCAATACATTGGAAACCATTTCTGTTCACTTGTCACGTGCACTGACAGGAAACTTGCAAATTGCCGACTCCCGGTTACATAAGGATATTGTTGAAAGCAGCTACCGCCATCTGCCCATTGGCTTTCTTATTTTTGACCGGACCCTTAAAATCCACTACATTAATGACGCAGCACTGGAGGTCTGTCGCGATTTTTCTTCTGTGGGCAGCCTCAGTTCTGCCGCCGATTATTTTGTGTCGCAACTTGTGGGTAACAATAATGAATGGCAGTCCGGCCTTAAGAAAACGATGCTTTCCCATTCTTTAAAACAATTCACGGTCAATATTCTCCCGGCAGTTTATCATCACCTGCAAGGCAAGGAGTTTTACACCGCCTGTATTCTGCCTGCCGAATTCTCTTTACAAGGCCACCTCAAAAAAGACAATGGTTTACAGGGCATTTTTTCAAGGCGTGAAAGTGAAGTGCTTGATCTTGTCCTAAGAGGTTTGAACAACAGGCAAATTGCTGCACAACTTTTCGTTAGCGTTCACACGGTAAAAACACATTTGCAGAATATATATAAAAAAATGGGTGTAAAAAATCGGACCAGTCTCTGCTATAAGATTAACGTTCAATAACGATGTTTAATGATCAAGACCGGAAAAGTTGATTTTTAATTATACCAAGATGGAAGGGAAAAAGATGAAAAATATTTTGATGGCTACCGATGGCTCAGAGCATGGTGATAAGATTGCCGATACGGTAATCCAATTGGCCAAATCACTTGATGCCCATGTAAGCGTGCTCTCCGTTGCCGAGGTCCCTGCCCGTTCCAGCCTGGATATGGTGGCTCTCTACCGGGGGAAAATGGAGGAAGAAACCAAGGGGATCCTGGAGAGAACAAAGCAATACTTTGCCGAAAAAGGATTAAGTGTGGAAACAATTTACAAAGCCGGGCATCCATCCAGCGTGATCTGTGAAGTGGCCGAGGAAGGGAACTATGATATGGTGGTGCTGGGCAGCCGGGGCCTGGGGAAAATAAAAGAAATGATTCTGGGCAGTGTAAGCAACCGCGTGGCCCATTGTGTGAAAAAATCGGTCTTCATCGTTAAATAATCGATTACTCAGGCTTTCAGAACCCAAGATTCAAAAGTTTAGCATAAATCCAGGGTAACCGTTGGAATAAAGTTGCTTTGCTCCTGAATTTCGTCTTCTGTCCCGAAAATAACTGCCTGATCAATGTCGCTTCACATGCAGGGGTGCACTTTCGGGGCTGTCAGGCTCAAAAACAGATTATCAGAAGCAGGCTTTGCCGACCCGGCACACATTTTAAACTCGCTGCGCTCAGACAGTAAAATGTGGAAACCCCGGTTAGGCAAAGCCTTTTAAGATCCTGAATGCCCCTCAAGTCCAACCCTGCACCCTCCGCTTACTGTTGTATTTTCATTTATCTGAGGCACCGCAGGGGGCAGCATGGCCGTCTGTCCCGAAAATAAATGGCTGATTCAATGTCGCTTCGCATACAGGGTGCCCGATCTAGGCACCCTGTACCCTTGATTAATTACTTGAGAAAACCATTGATAATTGCCTCTTCAGCTTCTTCCCTGGTCAATCCCAGGGCCATCAGCTTAGTTAATTGCTCTCCGGCAATTTTCCCAATAGCCGCCTCGTGCACAAGTTCCGCCTCAGCGCTTTCTGCCCATATTTCGGGGATGGAGCGGATCTTCGCCGTTCCCATAATAATGGAATCACATTCCACATGACCCCGACCCCGTCCGTAAGCCACCAGGCGCGGCTGAAAAATTTGAGATGATTCGTCCTGGGCAACAGAACGGGATATAATACGGGCACCGCTACCGTCTCCGTGCAGTTCTACAACCATATTAGACTGGGCAGACTGTTTGCCATGTGTAAGAAGCCGTTCGGTCATGGTCAGCTGCCCTCCCGCTTCCACGCGGGCTTCCGTGTCCCGCACCGTATCGTCCACACCCCGCACCTGGACCAACTCCAGCTCTGCATGAGCATCCTGTTCAACCAATAGGACTGTTTTGGGATTGAGCACACGCCGGCCCTTTCCTTCTCCCTGGCCATAATGTTTTTCAACATAGCGCAAGTGAGCACCACGACGGACAAATATCTCGTGGACCCCATCATGCTGTGCCGTATCATCACCAGGGTTATGGATGCCGCAGCCGGCCATCAGGACCACGTCTGCGCCCGCACCGATCTCAATAGTGTTGTATACAAGGTCATGCAGTCCT
>SLRC01000136.1 GCA_007131175.1 Syntrophomonadaceae bacterium | reverse complement strand
TATACACCCCTGCTCATATTAAAGAAATATATAAATAATATGAAATTAAAGATTGGACCGGCCAAAGCAACAAGCAACTCTTTGCGCTGGTTAAGCTCTAGAGGCTTATCAAGGTAGCCTACCCCGCCAAAAGGAAAAAGCTCTATCCTGTTTATGGGTAAACCACACAGTTTTGCCGCAATAACATGGGCCAGCTCATGCCCCAGCACCAGCAAAAAAAGTACAAACATTTCCCGGGGTAACCCGGCCAATAACCAGAGAAACATTAATAATAGAAAAAAAGGATGCAGCTTCAGCTGCAATTTTTTTTGCTCCTTCACGGGTTTTTCCAATTTAACCTCCCCTGGAGCCGAAATAATTCTGCTCCTATAAAATCCGTCAATAACTGAAAAGCTTAGGTATAGGGTCTATGGGCCTCCCCTTATCCCTTATCTCAAAGTATAATACAACCCCGTTTTTATCTTCTTTAAACCCCGTTTCCCCAATTAACTGTCCCTGGCATACAGTTTCCCGTTCCTCCACCACTACTTCTTTTAAATAATTATAATGTGTCTCCATATCTCTATGGTGCTGCAAAACCAAATGAAACCCCCTGCCTGGATCCCTGCTTATCTCTTTAACAATTCCTTCAGCTGGGGCATAAACAAAAGCTTCACCTGGTGTGCTGAGCAAAAGACCATATGACATGCTCAGGTTACCGCGTGCATCTTCAAAAGGGCCAAAATTCCTGATCAGTTCTCCCTCAAGCGGAATGGTAAAGAGTTGGCTTGATGTTTCCGTATCCCCAGGTTGAGCGGGGGCGAGAACAGGCTTTTCCAGCCCTTCTTCAATACTGCCCGTCCACAACCGCTGTAGCGCTGGCAGGACTTCCCGGCCCACATTGCCAAAATCCGTTTCCCACGTTGTGAGATGATTAATGTTTTGCAGTATTGTGGCGGCAACAGGCATTTTGATAAAGGTAAGGGCAAAGACAATCGTTATTAATAAAAAAACCAGGGCAAACTTGAGTAATAAAAAGCGGTGCATCAGCCACAGTGCGGAAAAGGGGTAATAAGTGAATAAGTTTCTTTTACCCTCAATTTCCTTTGGTTCAAACCAATCTTTCTCTTGATTTTTCATGCCAGCGTACTCTTCCAGGCGTGCCCGCAGATCCGAAAAGGGGACACCCCGTTTTTTGTTTTTTACAACCATTTTTTCCGCTCCCTCCACTTCCTAATGCCTGTACCAAATATATTCCAGCCATTGCACATTTATACCCTTTGGCAACAGCTTGTCCTGATTGTCACCTTTTTCGAGTATTCACATAAAATAATTAAGGCCTCTGGTTGATTGGCAACAGCGCCACTTTACTTGATTTTATTAAAGGTGGTGCTTCTTTAATGCGGGAAAGGAGACAAAGCAATGTGTGGTATAGCCGGTTGGGTGGACTTCGAACGGGATCTGAGCAAAAAGGAAAGGGTCATTGAAAAAATGGTACAACTGTTAAGCCCCCGGGGGCCTGATGCTGAAGGTATTTGGCTCTCTGAACGAGCGGTTTTAGGCCATCGCCGTTTGATCGTGGTGGATCCTGAAGGGGGAAAACAGCCCATGCTTCGCACCGCTGGAAAAAGAACCTGTATTATTACTTACAATGGTGAACTTTATAACACTGCAGATTTGCGAGAAAAATTAACTGCCCGGGGTTATCGTTTTCATTCACGTAACTCTGATACGGAGGTGCTCCTTGCCGCTTACATGGAATGGGGCCCGGAATGCCTGTCCCTTTTAAATGGCATTTTTGCATTTGCTGTCTGGGACAGGGAAAAAGAATGTCTTTTTTTAGCCCGTGACCGGCTGGGAGTAAAACCCCTTTTTTACACAACGGGATCAGGAAATCAATTTTTCCTTTTTGCATCAGAAATTAAATCGTTACTGGCCCATCCTGCTGTCTCAGCGGAACTGAACAGTGAGGGGTTGGCAGAAATATTTACCCTTGGGCCATCACGCACCCCCGGACATGGCGTATTTAAAGGAATATCCGAATTGAAGCCGGGCCATTACCTTATCTTTAATCATAACGGGATTTCCATGCAACAATACTGGAAACTTAAAAGCAGTGCGCACACCCATACACTGGATGAAACAGCAGCACGGGTGAAGGAACTTTTAAAAGATTCCGTAGAGCGTCAGCTGGTCTCCGATGTACCCATTTGCACACTCCTCTCAGGAGGTCTTGATTCAAGCGCCATTAGTGCTTTTGCAGCAAGTAAATTCAGGGAGTCTTGCCAGGATCCCCTCTGTACCTATGCAGTAGACTACGTGGATAACGAAAAATATTTCCGGGCAAATGGCTTTCAACCTGATGCGGACGCCACCTGGGTGGAAAAAGTATCCGGTTACCTGGGTACTGATCACACAAATATATACTTAAATAACCAGCGGTTGGCAGAGTCACTTGATGCGGCGGTACGGGCCCGTGATCTTCCGGGCATGGCCGATATAGATTCATCCCTTTACCTTTTCTGCAATGAAGTTAAAAAGAAAGCTACTGTAGCACTCTCGGGAGAAGCGGCAGATGAAATATTCGGTGGTTATCCCTGGTTTCAGCAAAATGAAAAATGGGATGCTGCCACATTTCCCTGGATAACAAACCTGGATCAACGGATGGAATTGCTTGCTCCAGAGCTGGTGGCCCTGATAAAACCAGAAGAATATATTATGAATCGGTGCCGGGAAACACTTGATACAATCGATCCCCTGATCGGTGAAAGTGTAACAGACGCACGCAGGCGGGAATTGTTTTACCTTAACATTGTCTGGTTTATGTCTACACTCCTGGATCGGAAAGATCGCATGAGCATGGCCTGTGGATTAGAAGTACGTGTCCCTTTTTGTGATCATCATCTAGTGGAATACGTTTGGAACATACCTTGGAAAATGAAGAATTGTGATAACCGGGGAAAAGGAATTCTGCGCCGGGCCCTAAAAGGGGTGTTGCCCCCCCAGGTACTGTTAAGACGAAAAAGCCCCTATCCAAAGATTCATCACCCAGCCTATCTCAATGCCGTAAAAAAAAGGCTTTTGGAAACGATTAAAGATCCCAACTCACCCCTGCTGTCGATAATTAACGCCCCTAAACTAAACACTCTTCTACAATCCCGGGGGGAAATGAAAATGAGCTGTCCCTGGTTTGGGCAGCTCATGGGAGAGGCTCAATTTTACGCTTATCTGATCCAGGTGGACAACTGGTTGCGGGAATACAATATCTATATTAATCCGTGATTTTCAACTCAGAATTGTATCTTATGTCTTCGCATTCCAACGTTAAGCACAACTCCAATGGAGAGCATATTTAATAACATGGAACTTCCGCCATAACTCATAAACGGCAACGGCAGTCCTGTTACCGGCATGACGCTTATCGTCATGCCAATATTAACAAGAATTTGGAAGGAAAACATGGTTGCCACACCGGTACAGAGCAAAGCGCCAAAACTGTCCTTGGAGTAAGAACCAATCTTGAGAATGCGGTAGATCAGTAAAAAATAAAGTGCCAGTAAAAACGCACCACCAAAAAAGCCCAGTTCCTCACCGAGAACGGAGAAGATAAAATCGGTGTGCTGCTCCGGCAAGAATTGCAGGCGCGCCTGTGTCCCCTCGTATAAACCTTTTCCCATGATTCCTCCCGATCCAATGGCAATCATGGATTGCATCAACTGGTAGCCGTAGCCCAGGGGATCCATCTCCGGATTGAGAAAAACAAGCAGCCGCATTTTTTGGTAATCCATGAGGCGGGACCAAAGTATGGGTAATAATGCTATGCCGGCAGCAGCATAAATTGCCAGGTTCCGTAAAGGAACACCGGCCATATAAAGCATTCCAAAAAAAATAACAATAAATACAAGGGCAGTTCCCAGGTCCGGTTGCATAAAAATTAATCCGATGGGTGGTAAAATATGAAGGTAAAAGGGCCAGGCACTGAATAACCCGGTCATTCGCTCTTTACAATCCACCAGCAAACGAGCCAGTGTGATAATAACAATCAATTTTGCTAATTCCGATGGTTGAAAATCAAAAAATCTTAATTCAATCCAGCGGGAAGTGCCGTCCACGTCCTTGCCAATATAAAGAACCAGGCCCAGCAGAACAAGGTTTATCATGTAAAAATACCATGACCAACGGTAAAAATTAATATAATCAACGCTGATTACAACCAGGAGCATGGCAAGTCCTACACCGATCCAGGTAAGCTGTTTGCGTACATGAAGCAATGGATCGGCACTGCTGAGCCCCTGCGTGGCACTACTGAGGACGATTAAGCCATAGCAACATATAGCCAGTGTAATTAAGAGGAGCAAAAAATCAAAATTTTTTAGCAGCCGACGGTCAAACATGAGGTCTATCCTTTCCAAAACTCATGCTGTAACATCCTCTTCCTCAACCTCTTCCGGTTCAATATTGAAATATTGCTCCAGGATCTGCCGTGCCACGGGAACTGCCGTTGTTCCACCTGTGCCGCCGTGCTTCACAAATACGGCCAGGGCAATTTCCGGATTTTCCACTGGAGCATATGCTACAAAAAGGCTGTGGGAAGGGATTTTGCTGCCACTGCCGGCAGCCTGGGCAGTTCCTGTCTTTCCCGCTATGCTCACGGGAAAATCTGCAAGGCGGGCTGCTGTTCCTCCAGGAAGGCTGGCCTGTATCATCCCCTGCCTGATTCTTTCCCAGGTAACGGGCTGTGCTTCCAATTGGTAAAGAATCTCCGGTTCACCTATTTTTATTACCTCACCCTCACTGTCAACTATCTTCTCAATCAGGTAAGGACGGTAATGTATCCCTCCATTGGCTATCATGGAAACATAATTGGCAAGCTGTAAGGTTGTCATACTTTGAAAGCTTTGTCCAATAGCAGCATCCATGGTCTCTGCCGGATACCATGGTTCGTTATAAATCTCCTGCTTATACTCCCGGCTGGCCACCACCCCCCTTTTCTCACCAAAAATATCCTGTAGCCCCACCGGGCTGCCAAAACCAAACCTTCGCGTATAATGGGCCAGATTGTCAATACCCACACGCAACCCCATCTCGTAAAAAAAGACGTTGCAAGATCTTGTAATAGCCTGAACAATATTTAACGGCCCATGCACTGTCCCCCTAAAACATGATTTGGTAGCATTGTAACGTGTAATGGATCCGGCACAGTTAACCCGCTCATTCGGGCTTACCACCCCTTCTTCCAGGGCGGCAAGAGCAGTAACCATTTTAAAAACGGAACCTACAGGGTAGGCTTCTTCAATCACCTTATTTACGAGGGGGCGCAGGCGTCGATCACCTTGCAAATCGGTAAAGTCCTGGTGAAAAGTGTTCAGGTCATAAGAAGGAACACTGGCCAGGGCAAGGATACGCCCGCTGTGCGGCTCCAGGACAACAGCAGCCGCCTCCCCTGCATACAGGTTCTCTTCCAGTATCAATCTCTCTACCGCTTCTGTTAGTGCTTGTTCCACCGAAAATTGCAAGGGAACATCAATTGTCAGATACAGATCATGGCCCGGCCTGGGCTCAACCCTTTCAAATTCAGCAATAGCCTGCCCCGTGGAATTGACCTCAACCTGAATTCCCCCGTCAACACCCTTCAGAAAAGGTTCCCAGGCCATCTCGATTCCGGCCTGGCCAACCAGATCCCCAATACGGTATTTATAGTCATCATGCCCTTCCCAGTAATCTTCCAACCAGGCAGGCACCGTTCCTTCCCCCAGGTAGCCGATTATATGAGCAGCAAAATCGGCATAAACATAATTGCGGATAGGCTGAACTTCAATCAACACCCCCGGCAATTCTGTACGCCTTTCTGCAATCTCAGCAACCGTTTGCATGGAGACGTCCGTTTTCAGGCGAATTGGAAGGTAGCGGCGATAAAATTGGGATCTGATTTTGTTCCTGATTTCTTCCCTTTCCATATCAAGCAGGTTTGCCAGTCGGGCAATTGTATCATCGCTGTAACCATCACCCAAATCCACCAGGGATACGGTAAAACCAGGGCGATTAGTGACAATCTGCTCGTTGTTACGGCCATATATTTCCCCCCGGGGTGCGGTTATGGAAAGAATGCGCAGCCGGTTTTTTTCTGCCCTGTTCCAGTAAGTGTCATACTGGATAACCTGCAGGTAAGCCAGGCGGGCACAGAGCAAAACAAACACCAGCAGCAACATGGTAATAAAGAAACGTGTTCTTTTAAGCATTTTTTTGTCCATAGGGAGCCAACCCTTTCACTTCTTAAAATATTCAAAAACTAACAATTTACTTGCTAAAAGGATAAAAATACCCTTTTTGATCAGCACGATACAATATTGAGTATATGGGTATTGTAAGCATAAAGTGATAAACGGCTTTAGGCAGAAAAACAACATCCAGGAAATAAAAAAGGTCCCCACCGCTCCCCCAAAACAGGAACCTCAGGAAAAAAATAATAAATTCATGCACAAATGTGGCCATGAATACCACAAGCATCGGCCCTGCAAGCTGGTCTTTATACACCTCACGTGCAGTCATACCCGCTAAATAAGCCACAACCATTTTGGCAAGAGCAAATAATCCAAGGGCGGGACCAAAGAAAAGATCCTGCATCAAACCTGCTAGCAGGCCTATCAAAACACCCTTTTTTTCTCCCCAGATGAAAGCGAGGCAGGTAACAAAAACCAGTAACAGATCGGGCATATTTACCCTGGTAAAGATAACACCCAGCAATGAGCCTTCAACCACCAGGATAAAAAGACTTAACAGAAATACTATCAAATAAGGGGATAAGGTATTATTGCTGTCCACTTCTTTCACGGTAACTCTTCCCCGGTGCCAACAGATCTTAGGGGAAGGCGTTCAATCACGATAAAAACCTCCTCCAAACGGTTAAAATCAACGGCTGGCTTGATAATGGCTTGTTGCAGTAAGCCATATTGATCAGTGCCCGTTTCCAGCAGATGTCCGATAATCAAACCCTTTGGGAAAACCCCGCCCAGGCCTGCGGAGATAACTGTATCCCCAGGTTGCAGCTTGGCTTCAGGTGGGATATTGACCATACGCAGGTAACCCTGTTCCTCAGGATAACCCTCCACAATTCCCACTGTGCCAGGTTCCCGAGTACGTTGTATCAGAGCACTAACCGCCCGTCTTGAATCGGTAAGCAACAGCACCTGAGCCGAGTTGCGTGAGACTTTAGCAACATTGCCAACCAGGCCATCAGAAGTAACAACTGCCATATCCTTCTTTACACCGTCAATATATCCCTTACTTATGGTAATGGTCTCAAACCACTGGCTGGGATCACGGGCAATGACCTGAGCAGGTAGCAGCTCGTAAGAAACCCGCTCTTTAAAGTCAAGCATCTCCCGCAGGCGGTAATTTTCTTTTTGTAGCTCTACAAGCTGGTAGCGAAGGTTGTCCTGCGCAGCAAGCTCCTGTTGCAGTGTTTTGTTTTCCTCAATAAGCCTGTTGTGATCCAGAATCACCTCAAAAAAACGATAGGTACGCCATCCCAGTTGAGAAAAAAACCCTTGCACAGGTGAAAGACCGGCCAGCAGCAGATCTTCGGCAAAGGTGTAACGGGAACGGTAATCCCCTGTAAAATGGATGGCTGAAAGGAGCAGGATCATTATGCTAAGAAAAATAAAAAACCTGCGGCCCGTTTGGTCCACCATGTCCACTCCTACTTCTATCTTTAGCTTATGGTTAAAAACTTTTTTTTGCAGAAATGGAAACCCGCCTTAAGAGGTCTATGGCTGTAAGCGATTTCCCTGCACCGAGAACCACGCAATCCAACGGGTCTTCCGATATATAAACGGGCATTCCTGTCTCTTCAGCAATCAGTTTATCCAATCCTTTTAACAGGGCTCCACCACCACTCATCACAATTCCTTTTTCCATAATATCAGCAGCAAGTTCCGGTGGTGTCCGTTCCAGTGTGGTCTTTATAGTCTCCAAGATGGCGTTAACCGGTTCAGAGATAGCTTCCTGGATTTCAGTGGAGGTAATAGTTAAAAGTTTTGGCAGACCTTTAACAAGATCCCGGCCCCGGATTTCCATCTTATCCTCTTGATCCAAGCGGTATGCAGATCCAATATTGACCTTAATATCCTCAGCTGTCCGTTCTCCAATCATTAAGTTATATGTTTTCTTGATATAATTTATAATCGCTTCGTCTATTTCATCCCCACCAACGCGGATAGATTTGCTGGTTACTATTCCACCCAGGGAAATAACAGCTACTTCAGAAGTTCCGCCCCCAATATCCACAATCATACTGCCAGTAGGCTCTTCCACAGGCAACCCGGCTCCGATAGCTGCAGCCATGGGCTCCTCAATCAGAAAAGCCTCCTTGGCTCCGGCCTGCTTGGTTGCATCAAGCACAGCACGTTTCTCCACCTCGGTGACACCGGAAGGGACACAGACCACCACCTGGGGTAAAAAGAGGGCCCGACGACGATAAGCCTTGGAAATAAAGTGGCGCAACATCGTTTGTGTAACGTCAAAATCAGCAATTACCCCATCCTTCATAGGCCGTATGGCTACAATATTTCCAGGAGTGCGGCCGATCATTCTTTTTGCTTCTTCACCAACAGCCAATATGGAACCCGTATCCCGTCTAATAGCTACCACCGAGGGCTCACGCAGGATAATACCTTTTCCCCTGACATAAACCAGGGTATTTGCTGTTCCCAGGTCGATACCAATATCTCTGGAAAATACGCGTGAAAAAAAGGCCATAATATGGTTTCCCCTTTCTTTTCTTCTGCTCTGTTAGAGTGTTTTAAATATTACTGCTGACCCGCATTTTTCCAGATGGATTATACCAGCCCTGACGGTGGGACGCAAGTTGTCATCTTTTCCTGTATTGACATATATTAACTGTTACAGCAACTCAATCTTCCATCAGACACTTCTCTTTAAAGCTAAAGTAACTGCTCTCGCCAATAACAATATGGTCCAGAATCTTGATACCAAGTATTTTACCGCCTTCCACCAGCCTTTTGGTAACTTCCAGATCTTCCCGGCTTGGTGATGGGTCACCGCTGGGATGGTTATGAACAAGGATTAATGCGGCTGCACTTTTTTTTACAGATGGATTAAAAATTTCCCGTGGATGCACAATGGAGGAGTTAAGACTACCTACCGATATATCTTCCACTGAGATTACCTGATTCTTGGTATTAAGTAAAATAATCTTAAAATATTCCTTCTTGTAATAGCGCATCTCTTCTTTTAAGAAAGCAGCAACATCCTGCGGCGAAGTGAAAGCGCTATTAACAGGCTTTAACGAAGCAGCAATACGACGCCCCAACTCCAGTGCCGCCTTGATCTGGACCGATTTAGCCAGCCCCACACCCTTAATTTGCTGCAATTCTTCCAGGGTATATTCAGGTAAAAATCTCAGGCCTCCGGCTTGATAAAGGATCCGCTCAGCCAAGTGAATAACCGTTTCATCTTTATAGCCTGTCCGTAGGATAATCGCGAGTAACTCTGAATTTGAAAGCTTGTCCGCTCCAAATGCCTTCATTCTCTCACGGGGTCTTTCCTCCTGCGGTAAATCTTTAAGCGTTAGCTTTTTCTCCGCCCTAATCTCCCCCATTTCTCCAGAGAGGCCAATCCATCTCATAAAACATGAGGGCCAAGCGTGCCAGAGGAAGGCCCACAACATTAAAATAGCAACCTTCAATTCGCTCAACAAATACTGCACCCTGTCCCTGGATTCCATACGCGCCGGCCTTATCAAAGGGCTCCCCTGTGGCAATATAGGCACGAATCTCCTCCCTGGTAAAAGGGCGCATCCATACCTTCGTTTCTTCTTTCGCCGTCAACAACCGATTTCCCTGCAACAGTACAATACCAGTAAGTACACGGTGCTTCTCTCCGGAGAGTTCTTGCAACATAGCTGCTGCTTCAGAAGCACTATCCGGTTTACCCAGAATCTTCGTCCCGTGAACTACAACCGTATCTGCGCCCAGAATCAGACCCGAAGGATACTGTTTCTGTACAATGCGCGCTTTAGCAAGTGCCACATCCTCAAGCATTTGTTCATCCCTGATCGGAGGTTCAGGATAGTCGCTCTTCACCACCTTGAAAGGCTGGCCGATCTGCCTTAATAAGTGAGCACGCCGCGGCGAAGCCGACGCCAGGATTAACTTTTGCAAGTAATGCCAACCTCTGTTCTTTTGAAAATTTACTCACTTGTCACCTTGCTTATCATCTTACTGCTTCTTGTTTCCGCCCTTGTTTTTTACACCTTGTTTTATAAACTTACCTGCGCTTAGCCTGCCGATACTCCGGTATACGACTCACCCAAGGGGCAGGTTTAAGGTCCATATGGGCAACGGCTTTAAGTAGCTGATGTGCCACCAGACCTGTAAATATTCCAGTGGGTACGGCTACCAGGAGTAAAAAAGGTAAATAACCCCTGAAAAGCACTATATTCTGTACAAGCAAAGCTGCCAGGGCAAGCTGTACGATATTAAACGTTACTGCTCCCGCCAGACTGACGGAAACAAGGGTAACCTTCTCCCGGAGATAAAGGGGGAAAAATAGAGCCATGGCCAAACTGCTCATAACAGCACCGGCAACACTAAGATAAAAACCAAATCCCAGGAAAGCCCCCGTGATCAAACTGCCAACTACACTTCGTAACACTGCTACTGTCAGAGCACTACCCCAGCCATAAAGAACCAGGGTAATCAGGGTAATGATATTAGCCAGGCCGAGTTTGGCTCCGGGAACAGGGATTGGCATGGGCAGAGCTGCTTCCACCGTGTGCAGTGCTACGGCAAATGAGACCAAAAGAGCAATGTAGACCAGGCGGAATGTTTTATGCAAAAGCGATCATCCTATCAGAAAGAGCAAAATATCACATTGTCATGCAAGGATCAATTTTCCGTTGTAATTTCAACCTTACCTTCCAGGCCGCTGGTATAAGTTATATTTCTAATTTTATCCATTATAATGACATCAACTCCCGGGAGTTTTTCCACCAATTCGCTCCCTTTTTCCCTGCCAAGGATAAAAATAGCCGTGGATAGGGCATCTGCTGTGATGGTATCAGCGGCCACAACGGTTACACTTGATAGTTCATCTGCCGGCATACCTGTATGCGGATCAATAATATGGTGATAGCGTGTACCATCAACTTCGAAATACCTTTGGTAATCCCCGGAAGTAGCCACGCTTCCTTCCTCCATAGAGATTATGGCAATAAAGCGATCCGGTTTTTGCGGATCTTGAACGGCAACACGCCAGTCTTCTCCTGAAGGCTTGCTGCCCCTTATACTAATATCCCCCCCCGCATTAATAAAAGCGGCTGATGCCAACTCCTGGGCACTCTGTTGCCCCCGATCTACGATATAGCCCTTGGCAATGCCACCCAAGTCCAGCTTCATTCCTGGTAGAGGCAGGAAAACACGCTCCTTTTCCTCATCTATCTCCACCAGGCTATAGTTTACCAGTTCCAGAGCCTGCAAAAGGTCTTCATGCGTGGGTACAGCAGGAGATTCTCCGCCAAAACCCCAGAGTTCAAGCAGGGGTGCAATTGTGGGATCAAAAACACCATTGCTCAATGCGGCAAATTCCAGGGCACTACGCAGCACTTCAATTGTCTCCGGGTTTACCTGGACCGCTTCCCTCCCTGCGGCCTCGTTGATCCGATGCACATCACTGCCCGCAACGTAGCGGCTTAAAATATTTTCTAAACGCTGCATCTCAGCAAAGATTTCTGCCATATCAGCTTGTGCAACCTGGGCAGAAGGGTGATAATAGGTAACATCAACCTGCGTGTCCATAATTAACATGGTTCTGGTATGCTTCGTTGCTTCACTACTGACGCAGCCCGTTATTGATAAAAGTAAAAGCATTGCAACAAACAAGCAGGCCATAACTACGCTTATTTTTAGTTTCATCTTCATTATTAAGGGTTTATAATCCCTGAACTCACGCCTTCTTTCTAAAATAAATATAATTTAACTAATGTACTATGGTAGCACTTTTAAGAGGGTTCAGCAAGTTATTTAAACGGCATATTTAACCATCTAAAACCATACAGTATACTGCCCGGCCGAACGTTATTGCACTAAAGATTTACAAGGCCCCGTGCGAAAAACAGGAGCACAAAGATAACCAGGCCGAGCATCACGGCTAACAGGAGCGAATCGAAATTAAGATTACGTATATTCCACTCCAGGGGATTCAAGCCGGCAGGCTGCTTGTGTTTTTCGTCTGCTTCAGCTTTTTCATCTGTTGTGTCTTTCCCGTCATTCAGCCATTCATCATTTTCCTTCGTTCTATCCACCAGACGCCTTGCGGTTGAACCGGCCTTCTCGTAACCATGGTCCAATGCTTCGTCCAGCTCACTGGTCCGCTTTGTAAGGTTCCGCGCATATTCCCCTGCCTTCTCGTAACCATGGTCCAATGCTTCGTCCATCTCACTGGTCCGCTTTGTAAGGTTCCGCGCATATTCCCCCGCCTTCTCGTATCCCTTATCCAGGGCCCCATCCCATTTTCTAGTCTTCCCAGCAAGATCCCTGGCCTCTTTACCCGTTCTGTCATAGACTTGGTTGAGTTTATCATCCACAGTTCTAAAGCTCTCCACAAGATTACGAACCTTATCACCGGAATTGCTGTAAAAAAGATCAACACGTTGGTCAAAAGCGCTAAAATAATTGGTTAAACTGAGAAATTTGGCAGCTAAACCATGATAAAACCGGTTTACTCCCCGGTCCAGGCCGCCCCCGCTGCGTAAAAGAATATTGAGACTCAAAGAAACCAGGGGAGCAAGAACAAGGTATTCAATGCTTAACCAACGAGGCAGCGGACGGGTAAGGAAACCCATGCGCACTAGCGGCAGGTATAGTAAAAGCCCGATTAATAAAACCATTAAAGCCGCTTCCAGGGGATGGGCCCCAAAAAACTGAAATCCAATAATGTGGTTGATACTGTAAGGCTCAAAAGTAAAGTCCGCCACAGAAGCGAGCACGAAACCCTCCACGAAATAATTCGGGAACAAACCAACTGCCAACATCAGGGGGATAAGGAAAAAGAAAGGTATATATAGCAGAAAGGGAGGACGCCTTTTCAATACGGGAAATGGGATCTTCCCTCCGAAAACACCCTGGAAAAATTTTAGATAATAACAAAGGGTCAATGCACTGCCCACCATAAAAACTTTTTCCGCAATATAGATGTGGAGCCCACCATAAGCATAATAGGCTTCCAGCAAAGCATCGTGGATAAGCGTTTTGCTGATATATCCGTTAAAACCGGGGATACCGGTGATTGCCAGTGCTGATATTACGAATAAAACCCCGGCAGCTGGTATTTTTTTCCATAAACCCTCTATCTTTTGCATATCCAGTTCGCCGCAACAATAATAAACAATCCCTGCAATAAGAATAAATGCCACTTTGAAAAGTGTATGATTGAAAGCATGCAATACTGCACCACTATAACCCATAGCTTCTTCCAGCCCAAAAAGGTAAGCCCCTGCCCCAATACCAGTGATAATATAGCCCATTTGGCTAACCGAACTATAGGCCAGCAATTTCATTATATTATCTTGCTGTAGCGCCATGACCGCACCTACCACCATTGTAAGTAATCCCAGCCACATGACCGGGTAGCCGGCAGCGCGGACAAAATTAAAGAGCTCTCCCATTTCCAGCGATGTAGGAGTTAGGATAACAAAAAAAACACGGATTAGGCCGTAAACACCCACCTTGATCATAGCGCCCGAAGAAAGTGCATTCACGGCAGCAGGAGCAGCACTGTATGCCCGCGGGATCCACAGGTGAAAAGGAATGACAACTGCTTTAATACCGAAACCAATGAAAAGACAGGTGATTATCAAGGGTAGGTTTGCTTCACTGGCTGCTAGTTTCTCCATCATGGGGATCAGTTCCACAGTACCGGTGGCATTATAGAGGCTAAAAATACCTAAAAGCATCACCAGGCCACCGGCCAAACCCATGTACAGAGTAAAGGTACCGGCTATCAGGGCTTCCCTGTTACGGCGAAGAATTACCAGGACAAAAGAGCTGAAAGTCATCAGCTCAAAAAATAAAAACAAAGTAATCAGATCGCCCGTGAGAACTACACCAAGGCAACTTCCCAGCGTAATCAGCGAAAAAGGGAAATATAGTTTGCGCTGCTCTTCATCATCCACAGCAGCTTGGGCAAAAAGCATAACCGTTAACCAGGCCAGGGAAATAAGTGTTGCAAAGATAAAGCTAAGATAGTCGGCACGAAAAAGCAATCCCACACTCATCAATTCGGCAAAGGGGTACTCCAGCACCCCCTGCTGCAGCATTGGAAAAAGGGAAAGAACACCTATAAAATTAAGGGCACAGGCACAAATTGCAAAAATAGCAGCTATAAAGCCGTTATTTCGACCCAAAAGTGCAGTGATCAGGGCTGCTAACAGAGGAAAAAGAACAACGGCTACCAGCCGCCAGGATATGATTGTCTGGGTTATTTCAGCACTGTATTCCGCTGCCAAAAACATATTAACAGCCTCCTCACATCAGTTGAAACTTTGAAACACTGGAATATTGGAAGGTTGGAAAAGGGAAACCGAATGCTTCTGAGGTAAATATCACCAATCATCCTGTTGCTTTACGGGATGCTTTCTTTGCCTTTCCAACTTTCCAAGATTCCATCTTTAGACTTTATTATGGAGTTCCCATGGTGAACAGGAAAGCAGCGGCTTGGCGTGAAAGCTCGAAAAATATATTGCCGGGCATAAGACCAAATACCAGGCAAAAAAGGGCAAGTATGCATAATGGGATAACCATTCCCCAGGATGTATCATCGAATTGAAAGGTCTCTTCTACATCTTCTTCTTCACCATGATCCTGCCCAAAATAGGCCCCGATAATTATGGGCAGGTAGTAAAGACCGTTAAGCAAGCTGCTCACCAGCAGCACAACAACATAAATAGGGGCACCCGCTTCCAGCGCTCCCAACCCAAGATAAAGTTTGCTTAGAAAGCCGTTAAGGGGAGGAATTCCGATCATTGCCAAGGCTGCCAGCGTAAATGCACCCAGGGTCAAAGGCATTTTTTTGCCAATACCGCTTAGTTCATTAATATTACGCAATCCTGTCTTCCAAATTATGGCTCCGGCTGCAAGGAAAAGAGTGCTTTTCATCAGGGCGTGGCTAAAAATATGAAATATATCTCCAATTAAGGCCCGTTCCGTAAAAATAAACATCCCCAGGATTATATAACCCATCTGACCAACACTGGAATATGCCAAACGCCGTTTCAGGTCTTCCTGGGTAAGGGCTACTGCTGAGCCAAGCAGAATGGTAATCACCGCCAGTACAATTACGATAATGTCCCAACGGGCTTCCTTAATCATAGGTATGTTGAAAACGGTATAAGTAACGCGCAACAACCCATATGCCCCGGTTTTGAGCATAATCCCTGAAAGGAGGGCACTGGCCGGTGAAGGGGCTACGGGGTGAGCATCGGGAAGCCAAACATGTAAAGGAAACATCCCTGCCTTCATCCCAAACCCAATTAGAAAATTTATGAAAGCAAGAAAAGCCATTGTGCTGGGGATGGCTACAAGCGTTCCTTCGTTCAGGCTTACCGATCCAGCAAGTTCAAAAATAATGACGATACCAAAAAAGAGGGCCAACCCCCCGATAATCGTCATAATCAGGTACTTGTAACCGGCACGGAGAGCCTCTTTTGTCTCTTCGTGGATTACCAGCACATATGATAAAAGAGACATAAGTTCAAAAAACACAAAAAGGGTAAAAAAATCACCGGCCATAAAAATACCCAGGCAACTTCCCAGCACGAAAATAAATATGGGGTAATAGCGGTCTGTGCCGTGCTCATGTGACATATAGTCAATCGAATAAATAGAGACAAGCATCCAGACAAGGGACGAAATTAGCGCCAGGCAAAAACTAAGGATATCTACCCTTACGGAAATACCCAGGCCCGGAAGAATGTCAAAAATTCTATAAGCGATCACTTCACCTGCAATCATGGGCGGATACATTGCTGCCACCGCAAAAAAAGTTACCACCGTAGTTACTATGGATAATCCATTGCGCCACCGCTCAGAGTATCGACTGACCCAGAAGACCACTACAGACATGCATATGGGAAAAAGTACCATAAATACGGGTAAAAATTCGTACACTGACGCATTCACACAAATACACCCCCTGTGCTCAATACTATTAGTTTTAACAATCTCCCGATTCCCTGTCTTCCTGTCTTACTTCAGCTATTAGTTTCAAATTAGCTTTACTGCACTACCCTTGCACCAAGGCTTATTATATCACGTTATGGTGTGCTGCGACAGAATTATTAACTTAATCCCAGTGCAGCAATGGCTTGCTGCAAAAGCTCCACCAGTGGCCGCGGGTAAAAGCCAAAGAAAATAGTTGCCCCAGCCAGTATGAGGACGGGAGCAAGCATAGACAAGGGTAAATCATTTCTCTCTGTATTGGGTTGGGGTTCACTGCCAAAAAAGGCTGTAATTATAATGGGGAAATAATAAATGCCATTAAGCAGACTGCTGAGGAGAATGACACCGATATACAGGGATCTACCCGATTCAAGTGCACCCAGAACCAGGTACCACTTGCTTATAAAGCCGCTGGTGCCTGGAATCCCCACCATGGCGATTGCTCCCACAATAAAAGCGCTCATTGTGAGGGGCAACCGCATACCCAACCCATTA
>SLRC01000109.1 GCA_007131175.1 Syntrophomonadaceae bacterium | reverse complement strand
CCGGGTAGTAAAAGGAAAGTATTTCTGCGTACGTTTGCCCTGCCCTTGATCGGTTATATGCACCGTATTGGCTCATTCCGATCCCATGTCCCCAGCCTCTCCCTTCAATTATATAAGCCAGTGAAGGAACGGTCCCCCGTCCGCCGGCTGCCAGCACTGAAAAACTGTTCCCCGTAAGCATGCCCTTACTGCCAGAAGCGCGTAGTGCCCATTTGCCTTCCAATTCTTTAAGGCTGTGCTTCATTGCTCTGCCTTGTGCATTGGCCGAGACAATCCAAACATTAGCCTCAGCCTGCTCCCTAACAGTAAATAGCTGGCTGCGCAAATCGAGAATTGTACGAGCCCGTTCTTTCAAAAAAGACACATTCAATCCCCCACCACTAATGCTCAATTCACTTACCCTTCCGCTGGGATAAACAGAAGATACCTTAACATTAACCGGGATTAAAGTACCCCCTCCTGTTAATAAACTGCTTAAATAGCTTAGTGGTATCTTTTTCTGCCAAGTAGCATGAGGATGTGCTTGTAACGCCGAATTTCCCGGATCATCAAAGGGGTCGGGCTGGCTTATCAGATAAGGAAAAGGGGTAGACCATACGTTCCCAGCACACTCTGTAAAGCCGCCATTTGTAGAGTGATAAAATGCCTCAATCGGCTTACCGTTCCAAATTAATATCTGACCCCTTGTTTCCGCAACCACAAGGTCCGTGTTTGCCGTTTCCCCGCTTTTACCTCCGTAAACCTGGCAGTGCTCCCCATCACATAACTCAAAGGGATCCATGATATGATTACCGCTGGCCAGGCAATTAAGGGCATAGGTCCGGGATGCAACGGCCTGGGCCCTGAGCGCATCCATGCCATCATAATTTCCCCAGGCTGAAGGCATCTCCCGCGGTACAACGCCCCGTATATAGCTTTCCAAATCAACAATATTAATAGCCGTCACTTTATTACCCCGTGCCACAACCTCCAAACTACCACGATATGTGCTGCCATAAACTGCGTTATCCAGCCTAAAAACATCACTTTCCGGCACAATTTTTAAAGGGCCGCTGAAAACACCATGACTATTCCCGCCAGCATTGCTTATGCGGATACCGCTGCCGCTGTTTTCAAGCCTGTACGTGCCGGGCAACAACTCAATTGTGGCGCCGCTGTTCTTATTGGTAATAACATCCCCGTTGTCAGTGATAAGGAGAAGATAAGAATCCATGAGGCTTATTCCTACGCGCATAATTGGCGGTTCCCCAGCGTAAACGATTTCCGTTTTAAAAACAGATATGAACGAAAATATTAGGGGGAAAAGCATAACAGTGCTGAGAAAAACAAAAAAAGCCTTTTTCACGATTATTACCTCCGAAAAAGATTAAAAATCAATGTAAGGACAAGACTGATCACGATCATGGTAGTAATGGGAACAAAAACAGTGAGATTCTCCCTGCGAATCAGAATATCCCCGGGCAGTCTTCCTAAGCCCAATTTGCCCATGAGTAGAAAAACCAACCCTGCTAAGGCAATAATTGCTGCTATGCCAAGCAACAATCTGCCTATATTCTCAGGCCCAAACAACAAGCATCACTCCTTTATCCTTATCATTGCCTGCAATAGCGAAGGATAATCAGCGATCATTTGGTTTATAAAAGCGTTCCTTTTCACTGAATATGCATCCACAGTACTTCTGGCAGTAGAGTTCTTTTTCCCGTGCCTGCTGCATGCTCTCCCGAAATCCGGATCGTAGATCTGCGTAAATAAAATTGACCCCCGCCTGTTGCCCCACATCATTTCCCACACTTTTTAGCAAGTCATGCTTCTGGTAAGGACTGAGCAGCAATGTGGTTGAGAAATTATCAATTTCCTTATGACGTGCCTGCTGTGCCGTTTCTCGCAACCGGAGCTCATAACAAAGGCGGCAACGTTCATCCCCGGCACTGACAGCCAAACGTAAAAATATTTCCATTAGGTAGCGTTCATCAGTGAAGATCTGCCAACCTTCTCCCTTCGCTAACATTCGTAATGAGTCCAGGCGACTGGAAAATTCCCGGTAAGGATGAATGTTAGGATTAAAAAAGTAACCCTGCGGATCATACCCTAACTCTTCAAAGTGTTTCCAACTGTAAATGCTGCATGGTGCACAGCAGATATGCAACAGTAAATTCATCATGATAGACCTTTCTCAGCTGGTTATTAATACTGCCGCTGGATGTACAGGACGGAATCTTACTGAGACTTCAACAAAAGATTTTATCCTTAAAATTCTGCAGTTAGCTGCCTGTATTCGCCGCTCTTTTCGATATTCAGATGTCCGTAAACCCTTTCGGTTACAATCCTGCCCCGGGCAGTGCGCTTTATAAAGCCAATTTTCATGAGATAAGGTTCATAAACTTCTTCAATGGTATTGGCTTCCTCATTAACGGCTGCAGCCAATGTCTCCAGTCCTACCGGTCCACCGGCAAACTTATGAATAATGGTTTCCAGTAACAGATAGTCGGTGCGGTCAAGCCCGATCGGATCAACATCCAGCACCTTAAGCGCCATATTGGCCACACTGGAAGTGATTATTCCCTCTGCCCTGACCTGGGCATAATCCCGCACCCTTTTAAGAAGCCTATTGGCAATACGGGGAGTACCCCGGGATGCCAGTGCCAGTTTTGTTGCCCCTGTCCCTTCCACTTCCACATCCAGCAACGCGGCGGAACGGGTAATAATCTCTCCCAGGGCCTCCGGCTCATAAAATTCAATCCGTTCCACAATACCAAACCGGTCCCGCAGTGGCGATGAGATTGAGCCGGCACGGGTGGTTGCGCCAATCAGAGTAAAAGGGGCAATATCCAACCTCAGGGTCCTTGCAGCCGGCCCTTTTCCAATAATAATATCGAGAGCATAATCCTCCAGGGCAGGGTAAAGTATCTCCTCCACACTGCGCTGCAAGCGATGAATTTCATCAATGAATAAAATATCTCCCGGTGCCAGGGCAGTCAGTAATGTAGCAAGATCTCCCGGCCTTTCCACAGCGGGACCGGATGTAACTTTGATGTTTACACCCATCTCCCGGGAAATAATGAAGGCGAGTGTGGTCTTTCCTAATCCAGGAGGCCCGTGCAACAACACATGATCCAGGGGTTCACTACGTTCCTTTGCCGCCCTTATATATATTTCAAGTTTCTCTTTTAGTCTCTCCTGACCAATAAACTGGGCCAGCTGCTGTGGACGCAGACTTCCCTCGTACTGTATTTCCTCTCCTTTTACCATGGCGGAGACAATTCTTTCTTCATCCATCTTGCTCTCCCCCTGTTATTTCGTAAAAACTTCAAGCGCCTTCTTAAAAAGCTCCTCCACGCTGCCCCTTTCTTCACCCAGCAGGCTCCTGGCCTGGGCCACCTCTTTCGCTGAATAACCAAGGCCAAGCAAAGCTTCTTCCACAATGGGCCAACTTTCTCCCTGTTCAACGGGAAGTTGAATGTCCCCATCCATCTTCAAGGCGGCCACTTTTTCTTTTAATTCATATACAAGCCGCTGCGCTGTTTTTTTGCCAATTCCGGGAACGGCCATAAGCGCAAGCACATCATCCCTATGCAGCGCAATTAAAAGTCGGGGCAGGGTTAAATGACCGATTAGGGCCAGTGCCACCTTTGGGCCGACTCCCGAAACCTTAAGCATTACCTTAAAAAAATCCCGTTCTGACGGTTCGGAAAAACCATACAGCACAGCCTCATCTTCTTTAATTAACATAACCGTATAGACAGTTATCTCTGTTCCCATTTCCGGCAAACCAAAATAAAAAGAGGCAGGAATTAATGCCTTTACTCCAATACCGCCCACTTGAACCACAATATGCTGGGGGTTAGTTTCCTTTAACGCTCCCTTTAAGAAACTTAACAAGGTCAGCACTCCGTTTGTAACTACACTAAGGATTCGTGTGCAGGGTGCCCTTTCGGGATTTTTTTGCTTAAGGAATTTCCCTTAATGGCAGCTCTGTACACTATGCTTTTAGTAGTTACTAGTATTTATCTTTCCCTATTTTCTAGCCACTAGCCACCTGTCTTCTATACAACTTGCCTCTAACCATCCAACTTGCCAATTGCTTCGTGCCAGCGTTTTGAATGGAGATGGCAAAGAGCTACCGCAAGGGCATCAGCCGCATCATCAGGTGTGGGAGGTTTTGCCAGCTTAAGAATCATTGTAACCATCTGCTGCACTTGTTTTTTCTCTGCCCTACCGTAGCCAGCCACAGCTTGTTTTACTTGGAGAGGTGTATACTCTGCAATGGGAATATTATGAACAGCAGCTGCTGTCAGGATAGCTCCTCGCGATTCTCCCACCTGTGTCGCCGTACGGATATTTTTACAAAAAAACAGTTGTTCCACGGCCATAATTCCGGGTTTATATTGATCTATTATAGTACATATACCTTGAAAAACTGCCAGCAGGCGCTGCGGCAGTTTCTGCCCGGCCGGAGTGCGAAGACAGCCATAATCTAGCGCAGAATAACGTCCATTCTCCATTTTCAGCAATCCATAGCCGGTTATTGCAATGCCCGGATCAATCCCCAGTACAAGTACTGCATCGTTTCCTGGTTGAGCATGCCCTTTCAATTTCATAATATAGCTCCATAAAAGGTATTGTTTTCTTAAACTATCTTAAACAGTTCGCCAAAAAAAAATAAACCCCTGCTCAGGAGGTAAGTTTTTCCTTTACCTTAAAGTGATTTTATAATTTCATCGG
>SLRC01000096.1 GCA_007131175.1 Syntrophomonadaceae bacterium | reverse complement strand
CCGCTTTGCGAAGTTTGGGGGCTTCTTCTTTAAAAAACGATACTATTTCATTGAACTTCGTCCCTCCCGGGAAAACGGCGCTGGCACCCAGTTCTTTCAATTTAGCCACGTCGGCCCGGGAAATAACCCCACCCACAGTTACCAGGATGTCATCCACTTTTTGCTCACGCAATTTAAGCATCAGCTTTTCCGTAATGGGCATGTGCCCGCCGGTCATGACACTCAGCCCGATGACATCAACATCTTCCTGAATAGCCATCTCCACAATCTGATCCACGGATTTGTGCAACCCCGTGTAGATGACATCAAAGCCCGAATCCTTGAGGAGGTGAGCAATCACCTTCGCTCCACGATCATGACCATCCAGGCCAGGTTTTGCTACCATTACACGCATATTTTTTTTCTTCACAGTGCTACCAACCCCTTTAAAAATAAATATTTTTGATAATTCTCAAACAAGCTTTTGCCGCAAAGCCAGTTATTTTAAAACCTCTGCCGCAATATAAAGCTGTTGTGCCTGTGTATCCCCTTCCAGGATCTGAAGCATTTTAGCATCACGCATGAATTTCTCCAGGGGGTATTCACGGGAATAGCCGTAACCACCCATGATCTGGATAGCATCAATGGTAACCTGCATGGCAGCCTCGGTAGCAATATAACGAGCCATAGCCCCTTTACTGTTAGGCAGGGCATTTTCATCGCGCAACCACGCCGCCTGATAGGTAAGTAACCTGGAAGCTTCAATTTGGGCAGCCATCCTGGCAAGCATCACCTGGATTGCCTGAAATTCGGCAATAGGGCGGCCAAACTGGACTCTTTCCTTGGCATACTTGGCCGCCTGCTCCATGGCTGCCTGGGAAACACCCGTGGCCATGGCAGCAATTAGGGGTCGGGCAAGCTCAAAAGTTTGGGCGGCCAGGCTAGCACCGTCACCTTCCTTGCCAATAAGGTTTTCCAGGGAAACAGACACGTTTTCAAAAGTTACATCAGCTCTTACAGCGGCCCGCAACCCCAGTGTACTCGCCGGTGCTTCAACATTGATGCCGGGAGTATCCTTCTCTACCAGAAAGACGGAGATATCTTTCCCCTTTTCCTCCCCTGTTTTGGCAAAAACAACGAAATAATCTGCATATGGCGCGTTAGTTACAAAAGATTTGCGTCCGTTTAGCACATATGCCCCATTCTGTTGCTGTGCCGTCACAGCAAACCTTGCCAGATCTGCGCGGGCCTCCTGTTCATAAAGGGCCAGAGCCGCCAGCTTGCCATCATTACAGGCAGCGGTCAGGTATTGCTCCTTTTGCTCTGCCGTTCCCCCCACAACAACAGGGTAGAGGGCAATGGTGTTGTTTCCGGCAGCCAGCGTGACACCGGCACATCCATAAGCCAGTTCTTCCATAATAATGACTGCAGAGACAAAATCCACACCAGGGCCGTCATATTCTTCAGGAACGGAAAGGTTGGTGAGGCCCAAATTGTCCAGTTTACCCAGAATTTCTTCAGGGAAACGCTCTGCTTCGTCCCATTCCGGAGCCAACGGAACGATCTCTTTTTCCCGGAAATCCTGGACCATTTTGCGAATGGCTTCCTGCTCCTCGTTAATTTTAAAATACATCTGCAAATTTCCCCCATTCTTTCCTGGCATTATCCTTAAATATTTAAACAGCCTTTTAACCCGGGGTTCAATTGTTGTTTTTTACCGTACCAGGTTAGATAACTTTCTCTGCTTGAAGTTCAGCGTATTCCGATGCCGAGAGTCCCATGGCCTTGCAGAAAATTTCTTCGTTATGCTCACCCAGGCGCGGCGGGAAACTGAGTGATCTTTTTTGTTCGTCCAAAAATACAGAGGTAAAGGGAGGTGGTGCCAGGGTAAGTTCAGTTCCCGTTTTCCCATCATGGGAATAAAGAACCTTTTGCTGCACGATTGGGTCAGCAATGACTTCCTCGATATTGTTTACTTTTGAAATTGCCACCCTTGCTTCATTAAACATGGAGAGCAATTCATCTGTACTATATTGCCTTGTTATCGCCTCGATCGCCTGGTTCAGATTGTCCACATTATCAATACGTCCCGCATTAACCTTGTATTCTTCCTTATCCAGGGACTGGAAAGCAGGCAATTTAGTAACTGCTTCCCATTGGCGGTCATTGCCCACCGCAATATACACATAACTGTCCCTGGTTGGATAAACAGACACGGGGGCAAAAAACTCGTGGGTATTGCCGCGCCTTGTAATGGTATAGCCAAAACTCCTGGTCAGGCAAATGGGTTGGGTCAACCACGATGTGGTACTCTCAAACATGGAAAGGTCAATGCGGCTTCCCTCCCCTGTGATAGCCCGCTTATAAAGGGCGCGCATGAGCAATCCATAACCGTGTTCACTTGTCCCCATATCTGGCAGCGGTATACCCACAACCATGGGATTTCCTTCTCGCTCACCCGTAAGTTCCATCAGCCCCCCCCGGGCCTGCAGAATGGGATCATAAGCAGCTTCGTTGGAGTTCGGTCCAAAACCGGTAATCCCCAGCCAAATCAGGTCCTTTTTTACAGAGGCGAGAATATCATAATCCACACCCAACTTCTGGTAATTTTTCGGTAACTGATTGGTAATGAAGATATCCACTTCAAGCTTGCGAATCAGATCCTTTAACATTTCCTGCCCCTTTGGTGTAGCCAGGTTCAAAGTGACTGCTTTTTTTCCTGCATTGATTGACAGATAGTAGGTGTTCATACCTTTTTCATTTAACCGGTTATCCCCAACAAATCGATTGGGATCGGGCATCCCCGGGTTTTCCATACGTATTACTTCCATCCCATCGTGGGCCAAGCGGTACGTCAGATACGGAACCACCGTTGCCTGTTCCAGGGTCAGTACGGTGAGCCTTTGGAACATCTTCTCATCCATCAGCAACAATATCCCCCTTTTTACTAAATTTTTATCCCGCTGGTGCAGGTTAAAACCAAATTTATTAATAATAATTAAAGATGGAGAAGTAAAATTCCTGCCTTAAATAAGGCCCCGTTAATAAAGAAGGTTTGGTAAAAACAGGGCTATCTGCGGAAACGCGAGCATTAAAATAACACATAAGACGTAAGAGGCCATAAATAATCCGACCCCTTTGAATATTGTCTGGATCGATATCTCAGGGGCAAGCCCCTTCACAATAAAGGCGTTTACCCCAACAGGCGGGGTAATCGCACCCATGGTCGTAATCAAGGTGATAAGAACCGTATACCAAATGGGGTCATAACCAAGTGCCATAGCCAGGGGGAAGAAAATAGGGATAGACAAGGTAAGGAAACCCAGGGCATCCATCAAGGCTCCGCCCAGCACGTAAATCATAATGACCACAAGCAGGATCACGAATGGGGAAACGGGCAACGAAGCAGCCCAGTCGGAAAGGGCAAACGGAAGCCTGGTTACGGTAAGAAAACGGCCAAACGCCACAGCGCCGGTAATTAGAATCATCACCATGGCCGAAATACGCAGTGTATCTGTTACTGCCAGCTTAAAACCTTTCCAGTTAAGTTTCCGTTGTAACAGAGAAATAACAAGGGCGCCAAAAGAACCGGCTGCACCTGCTTCTGTGGGGGTGAACCATCCAAGATAGAGACCACCGATTACCAAAGCAAAAAGAAGCATGGGTTCAATAACACCGGGCAGGGATGCCAGCTTTTCCCGAAAAGTTGTTTTCGGTCCGGCTGGACCCCAATCGGGGTACTTCATACAAACAAGTAAAACAGTAGTTAAAAACAAAGCGGATAAAAGCAAGCCGGGAACAATGTTGGCAATAAACAGCCTTGTAATGGACTGTTCTGTCTGCAAGGCAATTACAATTAAAACCACACTGGGCGGAATCACCACACCGAGCGTTCCTCCAGCAGCCACGCTTCCCGCACTGAGTGCTTCATTATAACGGTATTTTTTCATCTCCGGAAGTGCTATCGTTCCCATCGTCGCCGCTGTTGCCGCATTGGAACCACATATGGCAGCAAAAGCCGTGCTTGCTGCGATGGTGGTGGCGGCCATGCCACCCTTAAGGCTACCCACCCAACGGTAAGCCGCGCTGTAAAGGCTCTCTGTAACGCCGGAGCGAAAAGCAATCTGACCCATGAAAACGAACATGGGGATAACGCTCAGTCCATACGATGCAAAACCTCCCCAAATATCCGTGCTCAACATGCTGTAAGCAGCTTGCGGGGAGACATAATAGCTGAACCCAACAAAACCGGCAAAAAACATGGCAAAGCCAACCGGCATGCGCAGGAGCATAAGAATGAACATAAATAATATCCCGATAATGGCTATGGCAGTAGGGCTCACTCCTTATCCCCCCTTCTCAGTGATTTGAGCAAATCAACGAACAGGACAAGCACCAGGCTGGCAAATCCAATGGCTAATGCATAGATGAGGGGATAATACGCAATGCGCAGGGTCTCCGTCAAAACACCCCGTGCCATCTGTCGCCCCGCAAACAACCATAGATGCCATGTGGCAAAGGAAAATAAAATTATGCTCAAAAACAGGGTAATACTTTGAAGAACACCGCTAGTGCGGGCGGAGAAACGGGATACAAGCAGGTCAATAGCCACATGGGCTTTGTTAATCTGGGAAAAACCAAGGGCAAAACCCGTAATGATAGCCGCCAGCAAAGCAACTGTCTCAGCGGTGGCACCAAATGGAACATAAACAACCCGCAAAATCATATTCGTTACCAATAACAACATGGTCCCTACAAGTGCCGTACCTGCAATCCACACAAATAACTGGTTAATCCGTGCGCTTATACCTTCAAGTAAACGCAACCGGCATCTCCTCCATTTCCTTTCCCCTCTATTATGGTTAAGCTGCGCCATAAAACAAGCAAAAAGGCGCCCACCAGAGTCTATTTCTCTAAAAAGCAGGCAGCGGGCGCCCTTAATTGCTTGCAGAAGCAGCAGATCTTAAGAGAACTCTGCGCTGTACTGATCCCTCAACTCAAAGAGCCTTTCAACAAATGCCCGCCCGGGCAGCCCTTTACCTTCCAATTCTTCCACATACTCTTCCACCAGGGGCTGCAGTGCTGCATCCCATCTTGCTTTCTCATCGTCAGACAGGGTAACTACTTCCACACCTTCTTCACTGACAGCCCATTCCACGGCATCAATACAGTGGTTGTCCAGGTACTCACCGGTCCAGAGGGCCATCTCGCGGCCCAGTTCATCCATAACGGCCTGCACATCGGCTGGCAGCGAATTCCACGTATCGATATCCATCAAGGCTGCAAAGGAGATGTAGAAAGTGGGATAATCGGTAACGTATTTAACAATCTCCGCATACCGGAAGTCATAGAGCACTTCCCGTGAGGAAGCGTAACCGTCAATTACTCCCGTTTGTAATGCTTCCCCAACCTCAGATTGGGGCATGCCCACAGGAGATGCTCCCAGTGCCCGCAGGGGCCCTACACCGGTACCGGCGCTGCGCAATTCCAATCCGCGCAGGTCTTCAAGGCTGGCCACCCGTGTTTTAGACTGAATATAGGCAGGTTCTGTAACAAACGCAGTAATTACTTTGAAATCCCTCAGCGATTCGGGCTGGAATTCCTGGATTAAATCATACATAACAACACTGGCCACTTTGGCGTTGGGGAAATACACGGGCATATCAATCAGTTCGAGCAAGGGGAAACGGCCTGGCTCATAGGAGGGGCAGGAAAGCCCGATTTCCGCAACACCTTCCATTACGCCGTCATACATGTTGAAGGGTCCCAACAACGTTCCGCCGGGAAACGTATTCACAACAATCTGGCCATTGGTGCGCTCTTCCACACGAGACGCCCACTCTTCCATCTGTACACCGGGGAATGTATTTGCCGGAGCAAAAAAAGCATAGTTCAGTGTAATCGTTTCCACCGGAGCTGCCGGTTCTGCCGGTTCTGCCGGTTCTGCCGGCTCTGCCGGCTCTGCCGGTGCCGCTGGTTCGGGCTGAGCACAACCCACAAGGAACACCCCCGCCATCAAAGCTATCATTACCAGCGATATAACCATCAGAAACAGTTTCTTCTTTTTCATCCTCGTAACCCCCTTTTAGTTTTACTTCCGCCAAACTCAAAACACGTTCCGCAATAACGAAGCCTTTAAATACCACCTTCTTCCCTGGTCAATATTAAAACAAGTCAAGCAAAACGGAGAAAATTTGCTGGAATTCTAGATATTCAGTATTATTTTAACATTGGGTTTCTGCCGAATACTATGTTACATTTGTACAAACAATCTGCATTATATTTGTCTGCTTCTAACAATCAGACTTGTTCAAACATTTTTTATCTCCAGCACTTTTAAGGCCAGCTGTAAATTAAGCCGCTCTTCCGGATCGCCTAAATCCACCCCGCAGATATCCTGTATTTTCTGCAAACGGTATTTCAATGTGTTAAGGTGAATGAAGAGACTGTCCGCCGTTTTTTGGTTGTTGCAGTTACAAAGCAGGTAATTGCGAAGCGTCTGCAGCAGGATATCATTTTTTTCCCGGTCATATTGTAAAATGGGGCTCAAAAGTTGTGCCGCATATTCCTGAAGGGCATCACCATCCTTAACCGCAAATAATAGCTTATAAACCCCCAGGGAATCATACCGGATAACTTCATCGCCTTTATTTAACTTGCGGGCAATCGTTATAGCGCGAAATGCTTCCTGAAAAGAGTTGTTTATTTCCAGGACATTGTTGCAAACCCTGCCCAGTCCTGCCAAAACAATAACCCCAGGGAAGTGAGCTTTGATCTCATCCTTAAGCAAGGCCGCCATACCTTCAGGCTTGGGAAGGGCTTTTTGCTGCGTATACGGTGCAATTACCACAACGGCTTCGTCTTTTATGCTTACAACCATGGAACCGGGCAGCCTGTTTTTTAAGCAGTTGTCAACGAACTCAAAAACACTGCGCTGCATCCGTTCAAGTATTTGAACATTTTCATCATTATTCTCCAGGGTTTCATCATCCTGCTTGATTTCAATATATATAACCTGGTGAGGCCGGGAAAAATCGTACCCCAGGTAAGAAGCCCGCCGCAGCATGTCCCCGCTGGATTGATAATTACCGTTTAGCAAGTCATTAAGAAAATCTCCCTTAATCCGCTCCGCCACATCAAAGGCAATCTTCTGCTGCATCATTTTGAGTGTAAAAACGGTCACCGCGTGCTCAATAGCCAGGTAATCAAGTTCGCCAAGGGTTCGCTGTTTGTTTTCAAGGATGGATACATAGCCAAGGATATTGTTGGATAAAGTGATTGGGGCAATCAGGATGGCCTGTTTTAATCCCTGTTCAGGGCAGGCAGGCAGGCTCACTGCCTGCCTGCCTGCCATAATCTTTTCATATAACTTGCCAAAGCCCGGCTGCTGCCACAGCTCTGCAGTCATGGCCCTTTCCATCTGTAAAAGGCTTTCTTCCCCACCCTTTAAAGATGTCCCTAATACCTTAAAACAGTGATCCTGCACAATCACATCCCGCCCGATCAAGCGGGCAAGACGCTGGATAATTTCTCCCATCTCCCTTTCCCGCAAAACCATGCGGGTGAGACGGTTGTGAATTTCCATGGAGTGGCGCAGCAGGTCGTTTTTTTGTTCCATCTGCCGCAGCAGGCGGGCGTTTTCAATAACGATGGCCAACTGGCCGGCCAAAAGCTCAAGCAACCGGGCATCGTCTTCCGAAAAAGCACCCTTTTTCTTATTAATTACATGCAAGACCCCAATGCGCTGATTTTCCACAACTAGGGGCACGGAAAGGGAACTGCGCGCTCCATAGATCCGGGCAATGCGCTTGTTGGTAATTTGATCGTCTTCAGCCAGGTTACAAATATAGGACTCACCTGTTAAAAAAACCCTTACAGCGACACCAATTCCTTCATTCTCCTGCAGCTTTTCCCTGGAATCATCCGTAGACAATGTGTAAGATTGGAACTGCTCATCACTTAAGCCGAAGGACGGTTTTTGCAAAATAAGCTCCTTGCGCTCCGGATCATAAAACAAAACTCCACAGCTTTCCGCATCAAGAATGTTTTTTAATTCATCAAAAACCTGTTTAAGCACTACCTCCAGATTGTTCGTGTGGGAGGTGAGATACTTGGTAAAGCGAATGCTTGCATCAATGGCCTTTACCAGCCAGCGTGAAGATTTTTCCAGCTTACGGCTTTCCACCTCAAGCCGGATGTTTTCAGAAATCTGTTTTAATATGATAGCTTCCCTATTGTGAGAAAAATCCCCGCTCCTGGAAGCTACACCTAGGATGCCGTGCCTATCCACCTTTAACGAAAGGGAACATAAAAGGGAAGCGTTAAAAATCCCTTTGCTTAACATGGGTATGAGGATGCTCTGTACCTTCTTTTCCCAACCAGCAGAATGATTTGCAAATAATGTGCCCATATCAGGACGGGCTTTCCATTGAATTTTCTGCCAGCGTGGTTCATCTTTTCGATCCAGGGAAAGGTAGGCCGTTAATTCATTGCGGAACTGGTCAAAAACAAAGAGAAATGCCAACTCTGCCCCCAAGGCCTGTCGCGCAGAAATAACCTTTTCGATCAGCGAGTCCTCTGACCCAAGGAGTTCTTCCGGAGAGCTAAGTATTGTTTCGCTGTCTTTTTTCTCCGAGAGCAAATCTTCAGGTTTAACAGAACACATTCCTTTTATATCCCCTTCGTAATCACTTAAATTCAAAAACCATGCGGAATAAAGCATCCCGGTTCACATTTATAAAAGGATACCCTGCCTAACCTCCTGCATAACACTATCTCTAAAGATCCCGCTCATCGTAAACACGCTTGGTTTTTCTTTCTGTCCGGGGCAATCCCTCATAATCAAGGACTTCAACCTTAGGCGAAACGCCGATCATTGTTTTTAGGGTGTTTAAAAACTTTTTCTCCACTTCTTGCTTATCACCTTTAAATCCCTCTCTCGCTTCCAGGCGCAGGACCATGCTATCCCGGCCATCCTGGCGGTTTAAGCGAATTTGATACTCGCTGCCCAGCTCTTCTGTTTGTGTGATTAAGTGGTCGATCTGGCTGGGGAAAATAATTACGCCTCTGAATTTAAACATATCATCTGTTCGACCAAGGATTCTGTCTATCCGGAGCATGGGACTGCCGCAGGGACACTCTCCCGGAATTTCCCGCGTAATATCCCTCGTTTTATAGCGGATCAGGGGCATGGCTTCCTTGCTGAGGGTGGTGATTACCAGTTCGCCCTGCTCCCCTGGAGGACAGGGATTGCCGTCTGGATCAAGTATTTCGAAAATTAAATGATCGGACCAGTAATGGATACCGCTGTGCTCTTTACAGTCAATACCCGTTCCTGGCCCGTATGTCTCCGTCATACCAATAATATCAAATGTCTCAATTCCCAGAAGTTCCTCCACACGCTGGCGCATTTTGTCACTCCAGCGCTCGGAGCCGATGACACCAACCTTCAATTTTATCTTGTCCCCCAACCCTTTACGGGTGACTTCTTCAGCAAGAAGCAGCGCATAAGAAGATGTACAGCAAATGGCAGTCGTTTGTAAGTCAATCATTAATTCCATCTGCAGGTCGTTTCCTGCCGGCCCTACGGGCACCGCCATTGCCCCTAGCCGTTCAATCCCCAGCTGAAAACCTGCACCTGCCGTCCAGAGGCCGTATCCCACCGTAATCTGAACCCGATCTTCCGGGGTAACCCCGGCATAATGCCAGCACCGGGCCATCATGTTAGCCCAATCATCCAGATCCTTTTGCGTGTAATAAGCCACCGTTTTTTTTCCCGTTGTGCCGGAAGAAGCATGAATTCTTACCACGTCACGTTCAGGGACAGCCATGAGTCCAAAGGGATAGTTATCCCGCAACTCTTCCTTGGTTGTCACCGGTAGTTTCACAATGTCATCCAGCCCGCTTATATCTCCCGGTTTCAGGCCAATTTCATCAAACTTACGACGATAAAAAGGTGAATTATTAAACACATGGTTAACCGTCCACAAAAATCTTTCCTTCTGCAATGAGAGCATTTCTTCCTTGCTGGATGGCATATTATCTTGAATCGCCAATATCAAACACTCCTCAACCATTATTATTAAATGCGCCCCGGTTAAGTATTAACATCACCATCACCTGCACCCAAACTGCCTACAAAAGCAAATCCACCACCTTTCTACAAAAAAATATGAACTACACGCTCCTGGGTGAGGCATACCCTATGATATTTATGTTAGAAACAAACAAAAATATTGTTCACTATTTTTATGTTATTGGATGAATATAATAAATCCACAATATTAATTCGACTAAACATATGTCTGTTCCTGCTAAGGTGATAAATTGTATTATTAAAAAATTTGGCAAAAAACTATAAGATCCCTATCGCCCACGCCAGGTGGGTCTGCGTTTTTCAAAGAATGCACTCAACCCTTCCAGGAAATCTTCGCTGCGGAAGGAGTCTCCTTCCAGCTTTTCCATCTCGTCGTGATCTTCCCCATCCTGAAAAGAGAACCAGTGACCAATTGCTTTTTTTGATCCTTTAACGGCGATGGGGGCATTTGCAGCAATTTTAGTTGCCATTCTGTTTGTTTCCTCCTCAAGTTGAGCCTTAGGGACAACACGGGTAACCATCCCCATTTCGTAAGCCCGTTTGGCAGAAAATGGTTCACCAAGAAACAGTATTTCCCTGGTTGCGGAAAGCCCTACCAAATTGAGCAGTCTTTGCACCAGGGAATAGGGAAGGACAATCCCAAGCTTGGCAGAAGGAACGGCAAAAACAGCTTCTTCTGTACACACAAGGAGGTCACAAACAATGGCAACTTCACAACCAGCCCCAATGGCCGGGCCATTGATCATGGCAATTACGGGGTAGGGAAAATTCATGATACCCTTCAGTGCTTCATCCACAAGTTGGGTATAAGCGTGCCGAACATTATCCTCTTTGAGTTCAGAGAGTTGGGAAAGATCCGCTCCGGCAGCAAAGGTAGCTCCTGCTCCGGTAATAATTACCACCCTTGCTTCCCCGTCTTTTTCAAGTGAATGCATAACTTCTGCCAGTTCTCCCCACATCTCCCTGCAAAAGGCATTGCGCTGAGCAGGTCGGTTAATAATTACCCGGGCAACATGATCCCATTTTTCCACCAGGAAATTTGACACTGTGCAAAATCCTCCTTTTTTAGACATATTATTGTTCAATTATGACAACATTGAAATTCCGTCATCAATGCTAATTGATTTTACTAAACAGTAAACGGATGGTCAACACTCCCGCTGCTGAGTGACATCAAGTGATAATTGACTTTAGAAAATGACAGGGGTATAATGTTCTCAACTTGGGGCAATTCAGACAAAATAAAACAACCGTACTTGTTAGTTACCGCTATCTAACAGAAGGCTTTAAAGCTTCTGTCATGATATTTGCCGGATAAAAGAAACAAGAAAGTGCCGGCGGTAAAAATTTAACTGCCAGAGAGACGGGAGGAAAGGTTATTGGTTAAGAAAACACACCAGTCAGAACTGGAAAGGCTGCAGGACCTTGAGGCAAAGGCAAAAGCAGGTGGCGGCGAAAAAGCAATGGAAAAACACAAAAAGCAGGGAAAGCTTACACCCAGGGAAAGAATCGAACACTTCCTGGATGAAGGCAGCTTTGTGGAATTTAACATGCTTGCAGAACATCAGTGCCATGACTTTGAGATGCAAAAGAAAAAATTCCCCGGTGACGGGGTGGTGACAGGTTACGGTTATGTGGACGGGCGTCTCGTTTTTGTCTACGCCCAGGACCCAACTGTCCTTGGCGGATCCGTTGGGGCCACCCATGGGGCCAAGATCTGTTATACCATGGACAAGGCAATTATGGCCGGCGCACCGCTTATTGGTTTAAACGAATCGGGGGGCGGGAGACTGCACGAAGGATTTACCGCGTCCCGTTTTGTAGCCGGAATGTTCCACCGCAACACCAAGGCTTCCGGTGTAATACCACAAATTTCAGCAATTATGGGAACTTGCGCCGGAGTAGCCGTTTACTCACCCGCTATTACCGATTTTATTTTTATGGTGGAAGGAAGCAGCCAGATGTTTATCACCGGTCCCGGGGTGATTAAAGCGGTAACAGGTGAACAAATCAGCCTGGAAGAACTGGGCGGGGCCACTATCCATGCCGCAACGAGCGGCTGCACCCATTTCACAGCAAAGGACGATCGTGAATGCCTGGACCAGGTCCGAAGGCTGCTCAGCTTCTTCCCCTCTAACAACATGGAGTCCCCTCCCGTTGTGGAGACAGGGGATGACCCCAGGCGTCCCTGTGATGAACTGGAAAAGATTGTGCCGCCTGATTTCTCTAAAACTTATGACGTGCGTGATGTAATTGTCCATATTGTGGATAACGCTGACTTCATGGAAGTTCATCCTGTTTTTGCCCGCAACATCGTAGTTGGCTTTGCCCGTATGGACGGCTCCACTGTGGGCATTATTGCCAGTCAGCCTAAGGTTATGGCCGGCTGCCTTGATGTTGATGCATCCGATAAAGCGGCCCGCTTCATCCGCTTTTGTGATGCTTTCAATATTCCACTGGTAAACCTGGTTGATGTACCCGGATTCCTGCCAGGAAAAACCCAGGAATACGGTGGGATTATCCGTCATGGTGCCAAGATGCTTTACGCTTATTCGGAAGCCACCGTTCCCAAGGTTACCCTGAACATGCGGAAAAATTACGGCGGTGCCGTAATGGCAATGTGTTGTAAAGGTACAGAAGTTGACCAAATGCTGGCCTGGCCAATAGCCCAGCCCGTGGTGCTGGATACCAAAGCAGCTGTGGATATTATTTTCCGCAAGGAAATTGAACAGGCGGAAGATCCTGTGGCAGCAAAACAAAAGCATGTTGAGGAATACGATTTTGCATACTCCAATCCTTTCAATGCCGCATCAAAAATGCTTCTCGATTCTGTAATCGAACCACGGGAAACGCGCTGGCAAATTATATCCGCACTGCGCATGTTAAAAGAGAAACGGGAAGAAAGACCGTGGCGTAAACACGGCAATATTCCTCTTTAGAATAGCAGGTAGCAGGTAGCGGGTAGAAATATAACAAGAACACATAAGGATGCTCCCTCTTCGCAGGAAGCATCCTTATTATTGTTAGAAGCAAAAGTTATAAATCAGGGGGTACCAGGCTATGAACCGGACAAAATCATCTTCACCATTTTATCCGCCCCGGTGTATGGGTCCATGGTTGTATTCTTAACCTGCTCTCCAATCTTCCTAAACTCTTCTTTTTCAACAAGAAGACGCTCTACTTCGTCCTCCAGTGCCGTTTTCACCATCTCCACCAGGTAGTATAAATCCCGCTCGCGGCGATTTTGCTGCAACAATCCTTCCTCTTCCATGAATGTACGGTGCGCCACCACCGCTGCATAAAGATCGCAAATTCCCTCGTTGAAAATGGAGACTGTTGGAATAACCGGCGGCTGCCAGGTGGAATTTAAGGGGCGAAATGACAGTTTCAACTCATTAAGCATGTCATCTGCCCCTTCCCTGTCTGCCATATTGAGAACAAAGATGTCGGCAATTTCCATGATACCCGCTTTCATTATCTGAATGTTGTCACCCAATCCGGGGATCAGCACTACCAGGACGCTGTCCGCAACTTTTTTTATGTCCCATTGGACCTGACCTACCCCCACCGTTTCCACGATGATTATATCTTTGCCGGCGGCGTCAAGAAGCTTAATTGCTTCACGGGCCGTGGGAGATAAACCTCCCAGGTTATGGCGGGTCGCCAGACTACGTATGAAAACCCCCGGATCCTGGCTGATCTCATCCATACGGATACGGTCACCGAGGAGAGAGCCACCGCTGAAGGGACTGGTGGGATCAACACAAAGGACCCCCACTGTCAATCCCTGTTTACGGATATGGCTAACGAGGCGGCTGATCAGTGTGCTCTTCCCCACACCGGGCGGGCCGGTAATACCCAATGTATAGGCCTTCCCCGTATGTGGAGATACTTCCTTCATAATAGCAATCTGGGATTCCCTGTTTTCCAGGAGGGAAATAAGACGTGCCAGTGCCCGGTTATTACCCTGGAGCATTTGAGCCACAAGCTTTTTTGTCTCCAAATATCAGACACCTCGTTATTACCATTATTCCATCATCGCTGCGCAAATTACTAAAGGTAATATTTCTACGCCTTAACCTTGATAACAATGGCAGCACCCGTGTCACCGGCTGCACAGCCTACGAAGAGACCGTATCCACCGCCAAGCATGACCATTTCCTCAATCAGTTCGGCAATACAGCGACCTGCAGTGGGACCCTGGGGATGGCCGAAAATTATGGGGCTGCCATAATTGTTGAAGCTCATGGGATCAATGCCCATCTTTTTGGACATATATACATCATTGGCAACAAAGGGGTTATGTGTTTTGATCGCCTTAATATCCTTAACAGTCAGGCCTGCATTTTTTAGGGCCATATCCGCAGCGGGAACCGGTGCCGCTGCCATGAAGCCCTTCTGTTCACGGCTATAGCCATAGGAGATAATCTGGATCTCCACATTTTTATCTGCAGTGAGCTCCTGTGCTTTTTCTTTGGTAGTTACGATAATGGCGCAGTTACCATCAGCCGGATGGGTCTGGGAGCCAAAACTGTGCACACCGCCGGGAAGCACAGGCTTAAGGGCAGCAAGGCCTTCCTGCGTGGTGGGCATGATTCCTTCGTCCGCTTCCAGGATTCCTGTTTTCTTTTTACTGATTTGATATTCAACAGGGAACATATAGCGCTTCTGAAACTCCCGGTCGTTGGCCAGGGCATCCTGGTACTGTTCGTAACGGCGATAAGCTACCTCATCACAAAGTTCTTTGGTTACCCCTTCCACGGCCGCGGCCGCATTTTCCGCTGTCTTGATCATGGGCAGGCCCACCCAGGGGTCAGAATTGAAGTTATCCATGACCCAGTTCTCTGAAATTACCTGGCCGCCCGGTCCCGCAGGGTTGGGCCAGATCGTGTGGGGTCCGTTGGAGGTGCGATCTGTCATGAGGCAGAAGGCCAAACCAAAGTTGCCTGTTTCCACCCCCATGGCAGCCAAATTGACGCAGGTGGTGGAAGTGGAGCACGCCTGGGAGATATGCACTGCAGGAACCCTTTCTGCTCCCAACAGGGCAGCAGCCCAGGGAGAGGAATAAAAGCTGTGGTGCTGCCCTACTGTTTTTCCAAAAACCACGTATTCGATCATTTTGGGGTCAAAGTTCTTTACGGCAAGCCACCGCTTGGCCGTGGCTGCTCCCAGCTCAATAGAATTTTCGTTTTGCAGGCTGCCCTGCCAACGGGAAAAGGGTGAGCTGTAGTAACCACGGAAAGGAATATACGCTTTTGCATACATTGATAAAAAACCTCCTTTATTTAAATGCGAAATGTTACAACACCGCCGCCCAATAATGCCCCCGCTTTAATCATACACCTCCTTCTGTCCATTCCTAAAGGACAAAATTGCCGGCAGCCCGATAAACCGCTACGCAACAAGTTTCTCTAAATGCCTATTTGCTGAATTCGCCGTTGGTGGGGGTTTTTCCTGCAAAATTTTTTTGTAAAAAAAATAAGACCCTTTCATATTTGCTGTGTTATAATGCAACCAATATGGCCGCAGTAACCATATTTAAAGAAATGAGGTGTTTGCACTGTACAGTAAAATTATAGATATGCGCAGTGATACTGTCACCCTGCCCACCAGTGAAATGCGGGAAGCAATGGCCATGGCAGCGGTGGGTGACGATGTTTTCGGGGAGGATCCCACAGTAAACCGCCTCGAAGAGGAAGGGGCAGCCTTGGCAGGTAAGGAAGCGGCAATTTTTCTTCCCTCAGGTACCATGGGCAATCTGGTAGCAGTTCTCAGTCATACATCCCGGGGGGATGCTGTTCTTTTGGACGCAGACAGCCACATTTTTTATTATGAAGCGGGAGGTGCATCCCTTGCCGGGGGTGTGCAGCTCTGGCCTGTTTCCGGGTTGCATCGCCGTGAAACGGTTAAAAAGATTAAGGACGCAGTGCGACCACCCAATATCCATTTTGCCCCAGCCCGGCTGCTCTGTCTCGAGAACACTCACAACCGCATGGGAGGAACGATCATGCATCCCGGCGAGCAGGAAAATGCTTATGACAACGGAAAGGAACTGGGTCTTGGCATCCACCTGGATGGGGCGCGTATTTTCAATGCAGCAGCGGCATTGGGTTGTCCTGTAACCGCTTTTACGAAGAGGTGTGATTCGGTGATGTTCTGTCTTTCTAAGGGTCTTGGTGCTCCTGCCGGTTCACTGCTGGCCGGAACCGCCTCTTTTGTAGACAGGGCACGGCAAAACCGCAAGCTGTTGGGAGGAGGCATGCGCCAGTCTGGCATTCTGGCTGCAGCAGGCCTGCTTGCCCTGGAACACCGCCATGCCCTGGTAGAAGATCACCGCCGTGCCCGGGAATTGGCAACGGGATTATCAGCCCTGGCAGGCCTTAGCGTGGACCCCTTTCCACCACCCACGAACATGGTCATAGTTTACACAAGCGAAACTGGCCTTACCCCCGGAGAATTTTGCAGTCTGCTGGAAAATAATAATATTAAAGCCATTCCCTTTGGTGAAACCTGTGTGCGCATGGTTACCCACCGGGACATAGACGACAATGATTTGAAGCAGGTGCTCCATACTATTGAAACAATAATTAAAAATCCAAATTCATAGTAATGATTGTCTGCTCAGAAGTCAGACAACCATGCCGGCCCCTGCAGCGCCGGCACCAGCAGATAAATGAAAATGCAACAGCAAGCTGAGCGGTGCAGGGTTGGACTTGAGGGGCATTCAGGATCTTAAAAGGCT
>SLRC01000180.1 GCA_007131175.1 Syntrophomonadaceae bacterium | reverse complement strand
GGGGTAACACGGCCGAGATAGAAAGCATTTGCCCTTTCCATGTGCAGCTGGTTAAACAGATCGTACGCCCCGTTTTCCCGCTCCTCCCAGGGAGCAAGTTGGGAAAGTTTAATGGCATCAGCTTCCGGAACCTGGGGAACATAATAAGCCCCGGCTGTACTCACAATATCCACTACCCCGTTAGTTACGGCCTCAATCATTTCAAAAGGCGGAAAAGCTTCCGGACCACCGGCATATTGGAAATTAACCCGTCCATCAGATTTTTCCTCAATCTTCTCCACGAACATCCAGAATGCATCGTTCCAGGCAACGGTTTCCGCCCATGCGGTGGCCATCCGCAGCGTAACAGTCTCTCCTACAGGGACCTGGTCTGTTGGTTCAGACGGAGCAGCCGGTTCATCGGCAGGTGAGCCACAACCACCAAACGCTGCAATTAACAACATGGACAATGTGATACATGTAACAAGTAAAGCTCTCTTTTTCAACATACTGAACCCCTCCTCTTAGTTTGTATTTATTCGCTATTACCTATAGAAAATCCTTTTTTAAATAGCTCGTAACATCCTCCTCTCCTGTTAATTGCTGCACTTTCTTCCATGCAGGGGATACGATCATAAATTAATATTTGCAATTAATATGCCAACTTTAACATATTAACAGTTCTTTAATTTCACTTATGCAAGATTTTTGTATTCTAAAAATCATAATTTTAGATGCATATTTCGGAAATAATCTATACTCAGCATTACATGGTAAAAATATTTACCGTTTGTTCTCCTTCCTTAGAACAAGATCATAAGCTATGCTAATTAGATACTAAATAAGTTTGATTCCTCGCACCTGGTAGATATATTTGCCGGAGTGTGGTAATAGATTTTACCGTTATGCAGGGTGCACTACTGCATTTTTGTTAATCTGTCCATTAAAAATGCACCCTTTCACTATACTTTAAAGATTTTCCCTGTTGATCCTGGCTTTCAAGGTTTTGCCGAAGATGGCAAGGATATTGCATGTATAAATAAGGTACATCTACTAATTCAAAATATTATATTAAAAACGTGGAGGTGTAAAGAAGAGTGCTGCAAATACGAATGCACGGGCGCGGTGGTCAGGGTGCACAAATGGCAGCCCAGATCCTGGCAACGGCGTTTTTCCGTGAAGGGAAATATGTCCAGGCTTTTGCCACATATGGGGGGGCCAGGCGTGGTACGGCAGTGAGCTCCTTTATCCGTATTGATGATCGGCCCATCCGTCTGCGCTGTGATATTGAAAATCCCGATGCCGTTCTTTGTTTTGATGCCAGTTTGCTCGACGGGAAGCTGCTGCAAGGGATCGAGGAAGACACAACTTTGCTCGTTAACTCCACCATGCCTAAAGAGGCTTTTACAGAACTTGGCAACTATAACATCTTCAGCATCGACGGTATCGCCATCGCCAGGCGCAACGGCCTCGGCCGTATCGTGAACTCGGTTCTCCTCGGAGCCCTTGCCGGATTACTGGATGCTCCCGATTTTGAGAACCTGCAAAGTGTTGTGAAAGACTTGAGCCCCGTAAAGATAAGCGAAAATCTTAGTTCCTGCAGGGATGGTTATGAACTGGCCAGGAAATTTAAAGGAGTGGCATAAATGGCAAAAACTGTAGGCGAAGTGCATAAAGTGCCCACAACCTGGACCACGGGGTGGACTGATGTATTTAACACGGGAACATGGCGCAGTGCCATTCCGGTGCACCAACAGCGGCCTGCACCCTGTCATGTGGCCTGTCCCGTGAGTGGGGAAATCCCCAGGTGGATCGAACATTTGAAACAAGGAGAATACGAGGAAGCCTGGCTGACCCTTGCAGCAAATAACCCCTTCCCCGCTGTTATTGGCAGGGTCTGTCATCACCCCTGTGAAGGTGAATGTAATCGTAAGGAGTATGATGAAAAGGTTTCCGTAAAAACACTGGAACGCTTCCTGGGAGACCTGGCACTGGAAAAGGGATGGAAACTGCCCTTAGGCGAGCTCACAAGGAAAGAAACTATTGCCGTCGTCGGTGCGGGACCGGCCGGCCTGTCTGCCGCGTACCAGCTCCGCAAAAGGGGTTTTGGCGTAACTGTCTACGAGGCTCGCCCCAAGCCGGGAGGACTTTTAACTTATGGCATTCCCGCCTACCGCCTGCCCCGGGACATACTTAGTGGCGAAATAGATAGATTGCTGCAAACTGGAATTAAGTTGCAAACGGATGTCTCGATTAAGGATCCTGCCGCATTGGCAGGCCTGAAAGAGAGGCACGCTGCTGTCTTTGTGGCTGCGGGAGCACAACAGTTACCCCGCTTACCTGGACTGGATGAAGGTCCTGAATACCTGGACGGCCTGCAATTCCTTGAAGATGTTAATGCAGGGGCACCCCTTGATATGGGTAAAAGGGTTGTTGTGGTGGGAGGCGGCAATACAGCCGTGGATGCTGCCCGCAGTGCCCTGCGCCTCGGCTGCACCGATGTAACGATCCTCTACCGTCGCGGGCGGGAACAGATGCCGGCCCAGGCCGTGGAAATAAATGAAGCGGAAGAAGAGGGCGTCAAAATGGTTCTGCTGGCTGCCCCCCTGTCGCTGAAACAGGAGGGACAAACAAAGCTGCTCCTTTGCCAGCGCATGCAGCTTGGTGAAGCAGATGCATCGGGAAGGCAGCGCCCCGTTCCTGTGGAAGGTGAAACCTTTACTGTGGAACTGGACACGTTGATCGGCGCCACCGGCGCACAGGTGGATCTGGCCCCCTTTAAAGATTTCTTTGAAGCGTCCCAGTCCTTGCTAAAAGTTGACGCTGCTCAGGCTGCCAGCCGGGAAGGATTTTATGCCGGGGGTGATCTGACCAGCACAGACCGTTATGTCTCCGCCGCCATCGGTGCGGGAAGGCGCGCGGCAACCGCCATTGCCCGCTCTCTTGGGGTGGATGAAGAAGATGTGGAAACTGAACAGGAGCCTGTTCATTTCGCCGATGTGAACACTTTTTACTTCCCATCAACACCAACACTAAAAACAAGTAAAGAGCCTGCTGCGGTACGGGCTGCAGATTTCCGGGAAGTGGAGCCTGGCATCAATGTAAATGATGCTGCAGCGGAGGCAGGACGCTGCTTTAGTTGTGGCACCTGCCTTTATTGCGACAACTGCTTCTACTTCTGCCCCGATATGGCCGTACAGCGGGATGAAAACTTAGCCGAGGGATACCGTGTAATAGATCAGTACTGCAAGGGTTGCGGCCTTTGTGCCGCCGAATGCCCCCGCGGCGTTATCGTTTTGAAGGAGGAGATAAAATGATCAAAGAATCAAACGCCATGCTCCTCACCGGAAACCATGCTGTTTCTTACGGGGCCATGCTGGCCAAGCCAAAAGTCATTCCCATTTATCCCATCACCCCTCAGACCCCCATTGCGGAAAAACTCACCGAGCTGCAGCTAAGTGGGGAATTGGAAGCGGAGACCATGACACCCGAGTCGGAACACTCGGCCATGGCAGCCTGTATCACCGCTTCCCTTACAGGCGTGCGTGTCTTTACGGCCACCGCTTCCCAGGGGCTTTTTCTCATGCACGAGATGCTTCACTACGCCTCCGGGGCACGGGCACCCATTGTCATGGCAAATGTAAACCGCACCATCGGTTCCCCCTGGGGGTTCTGGCCCGACACAACAGACAGCCTGGCCCAGCGTGATACGGGTTGGATCCAATACTATTCAGAAAGTGCCCAGGAATCGCTGGATACGGTGCTGCAGGCCTACCGCACGGCAGAGCAGGTAATGCTCCCTGCAATGGTTATTCATGAAGCCTTTTACGTCTCCCACTCCCTGGAGGTTGTGGAAGTGCCATCCCACTCAATGGTGGACTCGTATCTACCCCCCTTCGACCCGGAAATCTACCTGGACCCCTCTATTAATCGCTGCTGGGGGAATGTGGTCAACCAGGAGATGTTCTGGCGGCACCGCAAAGCCCTGGGTGAAGCCATGGATCAAACTTTTGCAGTTGCAGCAAAAGCGGATGCAGAGTGGAAAGAACTCACGGGCCGGGGTTATGAACTGGTGGAAGCTTACCGCTGTGAAGGAGCAGAGATACTAATTGTAACCATGGGCAGCATGTGCGGCACCACACGGGAAGCGGTGGATCTGATGCGCGAACAGGGGTTGGCTGTGGGACTGGTTAAGGTACGCCTTTTCCGCCCCTTTCCCGTGCAACAGTTGCAGAACCTTTTAAAAGGTGTTCCCCGGGTGATGGTAATGGACCGTAACTTCTCTCCGGGGCTGGGAGGCGTACTGCACCAGGAAGTAAAGGCGGCCCTTTACGGAATGGATAAAGCACCTGCCATTCATGGTTACCTTGTGGGTGTGGGTGGTCTCAACGTCTCTCCTGATCTTATTGCAAAACTTGTCAGGCGTACCGGGCAGGCGCAACCGGAAATTAACTCCATATGGGTAGGTGAAGAAGATGGAGCATAATAATAAGCATTATGACATTCCCGAAGAAAATATTTTCTGTTCAGGGCATCAGGCCTGTCCTGGCTGCGGTCAGGCGCTGGCGTTTCGCTACGTGTTAAATACCATGGGCCCCGACACCATTGCCGTGGTACCGCCCTCCTGTGCCGCCATTATCTCCGGGCCCCAGCCATACAGTTCCATGCGTATTCCCGTTTACCAGACTACGCTGGAGTCAAGTGCAGTTTCCGCCTCCGGGATTAAAAGGGCCCTGAAGGCCAAGGGGAAAGACCATATCCACGCCATTGCCATTGCCGGTGACGGGGGGACATATGACATTGGGTTCCAGGCCCTCT
>SLRC01000121.1 GCA_007131175.1 Syntrophomonadaceae bacterium | reverse complement strand
GGCTTTCAAAGGCATAACGGGGGTGTGGTTGACCGTGTCCTCGCTGTGCGCCGCAGGGCGGCAGGTTGGTCACGTAGCGGTATGCATCAAAACTGTAATTGTCGAAATCATACAGCACTGTCAAAAGCGAGCCGGCATAATAAGACGTGGCCACGCCCAGACCAGTGTAAGCACCACCGTCCAGGATTGTTTCGCTTTCCACGAATAAAATTTTGCCTTCTTTGGTGACGCCGGTGGTGTATTTCATGTCCATACCATGGCGGCCGCGGCCGTTCAACCAGACTTCTTCCAGATCAAAGAACATCTTCACAGGCTGTCCGGTTTTTTTGGAAAGGGCTACAGCTGAAACATCCAGGCCGCTGACATCAAGTTTGCCGCCGAAACCGGCGCCCACATAGGGGATTATTACACGCACGTCTCCTTCCTTCATGTCAAAGATCCGGGCCAGGTGGTGCTGCAGGTAATGGGCCGACTGATGGGCGGCATGAACATGTACTCTTTTCCCTTCCCAGTAAGCAATTGTGCAATGAGGCTCAATGAACCCGTGCAGCGTACGCTGGCCTTGCAAGCAGTCGGTGCGCACATAATAAGCCTCTTTCCTGGCTTGCTCAATATCCCCGAACTCCAGGTGGATCTCCGTATTCACATTGCCCGGGTATTCTTCAAAGATTTGCGGTGCTTCTGCTTTAGCTGCTTCAGCAGGTGTAAACACCGCCGGCAGCACTTCATATTCCACTTTGATCAACTTCAGGGCTTTATAGACGGTTTCTTCATCAACCGCACAAACCGCACCTATTTTATCTCCGTAATATCTCACTTTGTCGATGCAAAAAATGGTTTCATCGTAACGTGCGGGGCTGAGCCCGTATTGTGTGGAAGGCACATCCTTTGCAGTAATGATAGCCTTTACACCGGGCAGTTTTTCCGCCTCGGAGGTATCAATATTCAGTATACGGGCATGGGCCTCAGTGCTGCGAATAAGTTTTCCATAAAGCATATTGGAAAATTTAAGATCGGCAGCAAATTTACCGTGCCCTGTCACTTTATCCAGCACATCGGTTCTCTTAAGATTTTTCCCGATATACGCATACTCTTTATTCTGGTTTAGATAAGAGAATTCTTTGCTCATTTAACCCATCCTTCCTTTCCTCACTGACTGGCAGCTGCGTCTAAAATTGCCTCCACATAATGGACATACCCCGTACAACGGCACAGATTACCCGCAATAGCCTCACGCACTTCATGTTCGGTGGGGTGGGGATTTTTCATGAGCAGCGCTTTGGCCGACATAAGTATACCCGGAGCGCAAAATCCACATTGTGGCGCCGAATGCTCCATGAATTTTTCCTGGAGAATGTCAAGTTTTGCGTTTGCAGCAAGACCCTCAACGGTTGTAACTTCCCTTCCATCCACACTAAGGGTGAGAACCATGCATGAATTGACCGGTTTTCCATCCAAAAGCACGGTGCAGGCACCACAGTCACCCTGTTCACACGCCCTTTTAGTGCCGGTAAGATCAAGGTCCTCCCGCAGGAAGTTTACGAGCAAACTATTCGCTTTAATCATTTTTGTATATTTAGTGCCGTTTACAGTTATATTTACCAGGTAACGCTTGATACCATCTGTATCAACAACGAAATTCGCCACTCTCACCACTCCTTTTTTAAACGTGACCTTCATTAACAGCTTTATCTAATGCCCGCATGGTAAAGACACGTACCATGTCTTTGCGGTATTCGGCCGACGCCCGTATATCGGAAATGGGCCGGCATTCATGCGAAGCCATAATCCCGGCTTCTGTAAACAATTCTCCGCCGGCCTGCTTGCCCTTCAGGAAATTTTCCGCTTTCTTCGCACGCAGAGGAACGGGTGAAACAGCTCCAAGGACGATTCTTGCATCTTTAATAACATCGCCTTCCATTTTAACAGCGGCGGCCACACCAACTACGGCCAAGGCACCTGACGCACGCAGGCCGAATTTGAAATACGTACTGCCGGTAAAGCCGTTATCGGGGATAACAAATTCGGTAATGAGTTCGTCATGCTCCAAAACGGTTTGATTAGGCCCCGTAAAGACATCTTCCAGGAGCAGGGTCCGCTCTCCCTTCGTTCCTACAATCTTCACAGTTGTGTCAAGGGCGATAAGAATGGGAGGCATGTCGGCGGAAGGCACGGCGTTACTGATATTGCCCCCAACGGTGCCAAGATTGCGCACCTGGTTGTTCGCCATTTGATGAGCCGCTTCAGCTACGGACAGGTATTTTTCATGCAGAACTTTCGAATTTTGGATGTCGTTATGGGTGGCCCCGGCACCGATCACAACACCCCTGCCGGGAATGTACTCAATATTTTTCAGTTGAGGCAGCTGTCCAATAGCGACCAGGACTTCCGGCGCCAGCAAATCTTTTTTCATTTTGATCAGAACATCGGTGCCACCGGCGATGGCTTTGGCTTTAAACCCATAAGTAAACAATAATTGGCAGGCTTCTTCAACACTGCCCGGCCTAAAATACTCAAAATCTTGTAGATACACTTTTTCCCTCCTCTTCCCATTATTTTTATGTTATAAACAACCTTTTTTAAAACCATAAATCTTGGCGTCTACAAAAGGTATCCCTTTATTTATTTCATTAATTTCCTCTTGCGTCACTTCAAATATTTCCAAATTTACAACCTCCAATCTGCCTTTTGCGGCACCGCAAAGATCAATAACTGCCCATGCCATAAAGGTCAAGCATGGAAAAGATTACTCATCATTATGGGACAACCGGAAATTGCAATGATCCTGGCATACGGCTCCCTGAACCAACTTGACTATTTTTTTGCCTGCCCGGGGGCATTTAACAATGGAATCCTTGTGATGGGGACAAACTATCCAACCAGGAGCTTCCAAATTATAGCCTTTGCACTTGGAGCAGCGGATTCCTCCAGGTGTTGCTTCCAACTCCGAACTGAACCTTATTTGCCTGCAATCTTCACAATAACCATACTCCCATTTCTTAATTTCCTCATTATAGTGTTCTATCCCATGCTTATTTGCCCTTGCCCGTTCCTGCTCGTGCATAGCTTTGATGAGGGCCGGAGTTTTATGAAAATAAGATTGATCTATGGAAAAACACATCCCCCTATCAGTATTGTTGTTCATTAGAAAGAACCTCCATTTTGTTCATTATGGTGAACATTTGTTCTAATATGGCTATATTATAAAGCTAAACAGAATAAAATAAAATAGCAAATATTCATTAAATAGTGTAATATTATTGGGTGAAATTGTCCTTTATAGCCATGGAGTTGGTTTAACGCATTATTACGCTGTTTTCCTTTCCTTATCTCTGGTTTTTATGACAGACCAGGGGGCAATGCAGTTATATAAACGAAGACTGCTTGCCAAGGGCTCCTTTGGACCCTGCAAAACTATCTTTAAAAATAAAGAGCGATACCACTCCTGATCTAAAATCACTGCCTTTAGGAAGTTTGTTCCAATATCTCCTGCAGATCACAAATATTGATCTCCAGCATTTTAATATCGGCCAGGATGCGCTCACAGTTATGGTCCACACACTGCATACCATGGGGTATCTATGGTATGACCCAGGATATTGAGTGGGCCGTGGACAACGACCTGAGCTTCCCCGACAATATAATTATTTTGCAGGCCAGGCAGGAATCAATTTGGAGCAAAAAAGTCAAAGAACCCGTAGGAAAAAAGGGAAGTGCCACAGAGTTTATCGCCAGAGGTTTGATACAGGGCATTAAAATCTAAAAAAATTTTACAAAATGAAGCAGGGATTTACTCCTGCTTCATTTTGTAAAATATGGCCTTTTTAGTATTCCCCTCTTAACAGCTTTTGCACCTTTCCCCGGACAAATGGGACAAGGGGTTTGTTCAGGATTGGGGTGATTTCGCTCCAGTTCTGCCAGTCGCTGCAGAGGGAACCGTAAAGGTCCCCACAGCCCCGCTCCCATGAAAGGGTATAGTTTGGATTGATGCAGGGGGCCAGTTTTTTAATCCAGCGTGCAAATTCATCTCGCTCCTCCACGCTTAACATCTGAAAAATAATCACAACGTTTGGACTATTTTTGTCGTTGGTCCCGATACGTCCCCGTATTTTTCCTGGCACTGCTGCAATACTTTGCTCTTCCTGTAAAAGGCACAATAAGTCCAGGCACTCATCAAGATCATTAAAAACAACAACTACCTTCCAGCAGTTTAGAGGGTTCTCCAAATGTAACTTTTCCGGTGTGCCGCAGAGTTGTTCCCTAAGTCTTTCCAGGCAAGGGAGGCAGCGCACATAGATATTCTTTTTTGTTTCTTCAAGACGGGGGTGGTTTTCAAAACTCATCCAGTATCCCTTATTAATATCCCGCCTTCTTCCTGCGAATATTTCCATCAAAGCCCACCCTTTATCCAAAAAAATGGTTTTCAGCCTCCGCAAGCGCCAGCCCGAAAAAGCATTGTCGCTTCCCATGCACGGATGACGATACCATTTATCTTTTTTGTTGCTCCCATCTGCTGAGCTGTTCGGGAAGCTGTTCCAGGTTTTCCATTATTAGATCGGGGGTCTCCTTCAGGAGTGTATCATTATCAGCCATATTATGCCCTTCTAACACCATACGCACCTTTACCCCAGCGTTACGGGTGGCAAAAACATCGGAAAGGCTGTCGCCATATGGATGTATCTCCGGGGTATTGCCCATATTCCTATCCCCCCTGGCAAAAACAATAATTTATGCCGTTGCTATTATTCGACTTTTATGAATATTGTTCCTGCAGGAACAAGTGGTATTTTTATTATAT
>SLRC01000164.1 GCA_007131175.1 Syntrophomonadaceae bacterium | reverse complement strand
TTTGAAGGACGGGATGGTGGTATAAGCCTTTTCCAGCGGGCAGCCATTTTTTTCTCCAAATCATTCGTCTCTGCTTTACACATAACTACAACTCTCCCCTTTTTTTACACTTTACTTATTTTTTCAGATCATTTAGCTTTGTGTCAACCTTTTTTTGCTATGTTACTTGCTTTAAAATTCCAGGGCATTTATAATTAAAATAAGATTCCTGAAATATATGGAAGTAATCAGCAAGGAGGGATAAGGGTGAAGCATGAATATGAAAAGCCTGAATTGATTGAGTATGAGGATTTACAAAGCCTGACCGGAGGTGTAGAACTTTCCTAAATTACCAAAAGCTGCTTACACTGCCACCATCCATATGGTGGTGTCTTTTTTAATTGAGAAATAGGGAATCGGTTAAGAGGTGGTTGCCCGGTGAGCTTGGCCAAAAAAGCTTACAATTTTTTACGCCGCATAAAAAGGAAATATTGCAAACCTCGGGTTATGCGCAGACTGGTCAGTGAAGGGAAAGCACCCCCCCGGTCGCGGATTTTGTCTGAAAATGGAACTGCCTTGCCGGCGGTCTACCGCATCAGCGCCAGCCAGGGTTTGGACGGAACCATGCAGGATCTGGAACGCCTCTTCCGGGAACGCTTTTCCAAAAAAATCGCCCACCGTAAGATATTGGTCAAATTCAACTTGAACACGGCCAACAGCTATCCTGCTTCGGTCTGCCCACAGATGCTGCGAAGCCTGGTAGAGATCCTTTTAAATCTGGACGCCCGGGAAGTTACAGTTGGCGACTGCTGTAATGTGAGGCTTTTACCTACCCGTAAACAGGTTAAAAAGGCCGGGTTGGAGCAAGCCCTGGCAGGTAGGGCGCGGATAGTCTGCTTCGACGAAACCCCTTGGATGACCGTGATGGTACCCGGGCGTTACCTAACGCATATTACCGTCCCTCGCCCGGCCCTGGATGCGGAGTGTATCATCGCCCTTGCCAACCTGAAGACACACCGACAGGCAGTTTATACCGGCGCCCTGAAGCTGGCTGTGGGTTTTATGCACCCCTTGGAACGTTTTCCGTTGCACCGGGAGTATCTCCAGGAGAAAGTGGCTGAGATCAATCTGGCCCTGCAGCCGGACTTGTTCGTGATGGATGGGCGCACTGCTATGATTACGGGAGGCCCGGATCACGGGCTAACTGCCCCCGGGAATACGCTTCTGGTTGGTGAAAACCCCGTAGCGGTGGACGCAGAAGCTTATCGGTTACTCTACAGCCTGAAAAAAAAGAATAACTGTCTGGAAGAGTTCACCGAGAACCCTTTTGATCTGCTCCAATTAAGTCATGCCCTTGAGATGGGTATTGGGGGGAGTCCATGGAATGGTTGCCGGATACTCGACTGGTAAGCTCAAAGTTTGAGGTGTAGATTTGTGAAAATAATGCTCATTTATCCTCTTCCCCGCCTTAAGAAAAAACCCGGTTCCCGGTGGCTGCCCCTGGGCCTTTCTTTTATCGCTGCCGCCCTGCAAAAGCAGGGACATATTGTATCCATTTTTGACCGCTTTGCTGCCACAGCCTCCCTTGGCCCTGATCGAAAAAAGATCAACACGCATATGCTGCAGCAGCTTCAGAAATTTAAACCTGATTTGGTTGGCTTAAACACCATCTCACCCCTCATTTACGACACCGTAGAATGTGCCGCCTTGGTTCGCCGGCAGCACTCCGGTCCCATTATTGCCGGAGGACATCACGCCACCGCACTGCCGGAGCTTACCTTGCGCAAAATCACCGACTTGGACGGGCTGGTCCAGGGCGAGGGTGAACAGGCACTGACCCGCCTGGCTGGCGGGGAGAAGCCCTTGGTAATACCGGGAATTTGGTGGAGACGTGGAGATGCCATTTCCGGTTCTTCTCCGGAGCAAATTAAAGATCTGGATAGCCTGCCCTTTCCCGTCCTGGATTTACTGGATATGGATTTCTACACACGCCCAGCCAAATCGGCTATAAGGGCCCATCATTTGTCTGCATTATCAATGATTACCTCCCGTGGTTGCACTCAAAGATGTAACTTCTGTTCGGAGACACTAACTTACGGACGAGGTGTGCGCATGCACAGTCCCGAGTATGTCGTGGAGTGGATGCAGACTCTTGCCCGCTACCCGGTGGAAGGCCTCTATTTTCATGATAACGATTTTCTGGTGGACAAAGAAAGGGCTATTACCATATGTGAAAAAATGATGAAGGCCGGCCTGCACCGTCGCTTCAAATTTGCTATCCAGACCCGCGTCAACCGCTTGGAAAAAGAGGTGCTTCGCTACCTGAAACGGGCCGGGTGTACACTGATAGAATTGGGGATAGAGGCTGCCTCCCAGGGACAATTGGATTTCGTAAACAAACGAACAACCGTGGATCAGAACATGCACGCCCTGAGATTGTGTCACAGGGAGGGTATTGCTGCCCATGCATATATGATGCTGGGCTTTCCGGGAGAAACGGGGTCTGACTTGGAAAAGCGCTACCAGTGGCTGAAACGTGCCGGTAACAACTTTACCCTCAGCATGAGTATGTTGCAGCTATATCCGGGAACATCCCTTTATCGGGAAAAAGGGGGGTTATTTTTTGAAAAGAAACCGTGGACTGAAGAAGCGGTAAGTGCTTACTACCAAAAGGACCATCTCTCTTCCATGCCTCCTGCAGAAAGGGATAAATGGTATAAAAAAAGGTTTGTTCCGGAAATGAAAAAACGAAATCGTCTGGCCATCCTGCGCTGCAACCCTCCGCATAAGATCCTTAAACTGATACTTAGTAAGATAAGGACAAAAATAAACCTTCAGGGTTGAAACGTGGAATGCTTTAACTTACCAACGGGTGGATTAATGATTGACTTTTCTATTTTAGAGTATATAATGAAATGAGCAAATAGATTGATAACAACAATGAATCTTTTGCTTGGAGGTGAAAGTGTGAAGCAGGAATATGAAAAGCCGGAACTGGTTGAGTATGAAGACTTACAAAGTTTAACTGGTGGCGATGACCCAAGCGGGTTCCTTCCCAAATAACATAAAAACCTTGAAAAAGTGAGACGTAAAAAATTTACATAACCGTCATTTAAGGTATAGTGACGGTTATTTCCATTTATAAGTTCATCACCAAGGTAACTGTAAAAATTACCACCCATCCTTTCTTAAAACCAAATCCTCAATTAAACAGGCAAAATGCTCCATGTCCGTGCCGAAATGGACCCGGTAACACTCAACATTTTCCAGGAAGTCCATTAAAAAGGTAAATTTATTTGTTAAAGCTGCCGGTTCAAAGTCGCACATGGTGACGGGGAAAAGGTCCCCCACGACCCGGGATGGGTTTACCTTCTCCAGCCTGCTGTTTTTGGTGCCGGTTCTTTCGAAAATAAATAAGTAGTTTACTTGTGTGCTGTTCAGGTAAGGGAGATGATCAATTGATGTTACCTTATAGTATAATTCCTGGTCGACATAATGCAAAGGTTTTACCCTGTCCAGTTCCGGGAAAAAAGTCTGCTGTGCTTCCTGGCTGAGCTTGATGACATCGGAAATGGACAGCGCCCGGCAAGAATCTGCATTCTGTAACAGAACTCGATCATCAGCAAGGATAGGATGTCCCCTGCGCAGCAGGGCATAAGCAGCGGTTGACTTGCCACTGCCGCTTACGCCTGTAAAAAGAATTCCCTTTCCACCCAACTGGACACAGGACGCATGCACGGAATGATAGCCATGCTGGGACAGCAATATGATTAAAGGATTATAAGCAAGAACAATATTGGTGTAGATGGATGAAATACCGCATTCTTTTAAGCATGCAGATTGTGCCCGGTTATTTAGGGGGTCAATCCAGGTACGGCCGAATCCAATGTAGTCAATCCACCTCTGTTTCCCTTTGGCAAATATCCGGTATGGCACGGGGTGGTTAACCAGCAGCGATCCTTCAAAGGTTAGATCCTGTTCCCCGGGAAGGGGAATTAACCGATCAAGCTTTTCTGATCCCGTTTCATTGAAAAAGAGGTTGACAGTGGGGGTATTTTGGGGGCCGTCACCGGGGGTAAGAGAAAGATATGAAGCCAGCGAAGCGGCCCAGGCGGGGCTATCGTTCTGCATGCGGATAGAGACCCCGCCGGCTGTATAATTGTTTACGGTTGTATCATTTTGAGGCACTGATCTTTCAACCTCCCAGTATAGGAGTGTACTCTTTTAACTGCTCCGGTTTTTCTTTGAAGGGAACGTGAGCTATTTCCAGCCAGGCGTGGCTCTGCAACATACCTTCTGTTTTTTTTACACCGATAACTACCCGGGAAGGGATTCCACGGCGGCAACACCAGCGGTAAAGGATTAAAGTGCGCCTCAGGCAGGGGCGATTGCTTCGCCATAAACGCTTAAGAAAAAAGGTCGCCGCCCGGTATGTTTTATCAAGAAGCATTTCATTGTTACGGTCTAGTTCAGCTTTTTCCTTCGGACAGGGGTTGCTTTCATGGATTTTGTTTATTACCTGCGATGTGGGAGAAAACCTTAGCAAGGCTGTATAATATAACAAAAGTAACAGTACGTTCACCAAAAGCGGCAGATCCCAAGGCAGCTTAAAACCTTTGTAGGAGCACAACGCTCGTTCCTCCTCAACAAAGCGTAAATTTACCCTTTTATGGTAATAATATTATTTTTTTCAAGTTTGGCAACCAACTCAGCGATATCGCTTTCAAGGGTTTCACGCTCAACCTCATATTCTGCAAAAAGCAGATCGATAATGTCGCTCAAAGTTCTGGAACCGTCGATTTTTTCCCAGAAGGAGCAGCCCACGGCGTTCATACCGAAATACTTCCCGTTCTTAGGGTTA
>SLRC01000199.1 GCA_007131175.1 Syntrophomonadaceae bacterium | reverse complement strand
CCAAAACGAGAATGTAACTGGTTCGGGTCATGGGTGTTTGCAAAAGCGGCTATCAGGGTATAAACTTCTTCTTCCCCCGGTGAAAGGCCCGGCAGGTTGAAACCAGCTTCATCGGGAAAGTCAAGCGGATAGGCAAGTTCCATTATTACTCCACTGTCTTCCCTTAGTATATGGTGTTCAAGGACCCCGTTTATCGTTTCAGCATGGGTCTTTCCTTGTCCCAGATCATTGCGTAACGCTTGTGAACCGTCCTCCTTAAAGTAACCAATAAGAATGTTGGCGCCGTCCATACCGCCACCCTGCTTGTTAAAACCCTGGGCAATCCAGCCATCTGTTTCAGAGCGGACGTAAAGATACAGGATGGACCCATCGTGTGCCATAAGCACCTCCAAGCCGGCCACGGCTAATGGCTCACCGGGATAGCCTTCCCTGGTCCCGTTTACTAAGATTCCATCTTCCACCTGGGGTACGATATACAGGTCCGGGTCTGCTGTTGCCGGATCCCCGGCACAGCCGCTCATAAAAGTAATAAGCAGCACCGCTGTCAATATAAGGAGAATCAAAGATCGATTGGTAATAACTGACATTTGCGACACCTCTCATGTTTATTCTTTAAATATATATCGGGAGCTAAAATTCAAAAACCTCGCGATGAATTCTGCTGGGAGAAACACCTAGCTTATTCAGTTCTGCCATAACGGCATCGCTCATAACCGGTGGGCCGCAGACGAAGAAGTCTTTTCCACTAAGCTCCGGCAGGTATTTTTGAATTAATTGCCCGTTAATCCTTCCCTGTTCGCCGGGCCAGTCTTTCTGCCTGGACATGACCGGTATGAGTGAAAAGGAGTCCATTTTTTCCTGCAGCATTTTTAGTTCATCCTGAAAGCAGAGATTGCTTTCGCCCTGGTTTCCCCAGAAAAGGGTCACTTTCTTTTGGAGCTGCCTTTCACCCATATATCGCAACATGCTCATAAAGGGGGTGATGCCGATGCCGCCGGCAATAAAAACCAGTTCGTCAATGTCATAATTCAAAAAACTGAATACGCCATAAGGTGCGTCAATAAATGCCTTATCCCCCACTTTTGTTTCTTTGATCGTAGAGGTAAAATCGCCTAATTCTTTTGGGGTGATGGAAATTTGTTTCTGGGTGGGGCTTGAAGAGATGGTAAAAGGATGGGAAGAAGAGCGTTGTCCATCTCGTAAAAGCTGCACCATCATAAACTGCCCGGGCTTGTAAGAGAGCCTTCTTCCTGTGAAATAAAGGCTCCAGATATCATTAGCTTCCTGCTTAACCTCTACCACCTCGTAAGGATGGCTGCGGATGAAATAGATCCTGTATAATCTGTAGAGTATGATTAGGGCAAAAAGAGCAGCAAGGGTTATCCATAAATAGTACAAAAGGGTGCCGGGGCTAGCAGAATTAAAAACATGTATTAAAACGAAAGGGAAAAGTATGTAGTTAACCAGGTGAATATTTTTCCATAGCTCATAGGCGATCCCCAATTTTTTATAAAACACTGCCAGGAAAGCTGTTATAGAAAAACCAATTAAAGCAATGATACCTACCCATAAGGAAAAATTCGTAATGATATTACCAGATTGTACCAGCTGGAAAATAATAATCAGAAATCCGTGCAGAAAAATGAAAGAAAGGCCAATCCGCCCAAAATAGCGGTGGGAGTGCAGCATTTTGTCCAAGCCGAACCCTTCCTCCAGGAGTTTTATCCTGGAACTTAACAAAAACTGCATAAAGATAAAAACAAACCCTACAACAGCGAAGAAATTACCGGCGAGTCTTAAATAATAAATGCCAAACGACCCGAAATGGGAAGTTGTAATCCAGGCATAGAGCACAAAAAGCAAAAAAGCGGTGAATAAAACCCAAAGCATGCGTGTTTTCATGGAAAAATCTCCTCACAGAAAATTGGTTTTCAGAGCGGAAGCACCTGAACATGTATATTTACAGCTTTGCACGACGGTATTTGCCTGATAGGGACGCTTATGACCATGCCGACTTTGGTTCTTTAACAGCCTTTGCAGGCAACCATTCCGCCGTCAATGACAAGCTCCGCTCCCGTCATAAAAGAAGATTCATCTGAAGCCAAATACAAGACTCCGTAAGCGATATCTTCTGATTTTCCAAGACGCGGCAAAGGGGTCATGGCCTCAAAATTCTCCCTTGTATCCGGATCATCTAAGAGTTCTTTGGTCATGGGGGTACTTATAACTCCTGGATGGACCGAGTTGGCCCGAATATTCTCTTTGGCATAATCTGCAGCTATATTTTTTGCCAGAATACGCACCGCTCCTTTAGAAGCATTGTATGCAGCTGCTCCTATCCCTAATATGCCGGAAATTGAAGAAATATTGATAATAGAGCCTCCTCCGGCTTTACGCATTTCGGGAATGGCATATTTTATACCCAGGAAAGCTCCGGTAACATTAGTGCTCATCACCTTATTCCAATCGTCAAGGTTTGTTTCTTCAATATTTTTCATAATAACAATGCCTGCATTGTTGACCAGGACATTCAACAACCCATAAGTCTCCACCGTTTTCTGAATCACATTTTGCCAGTCCGCTTCAGATGTTACATCATGCTTGATAGCAATAGCATCACCCCCGGCATTTTTGATTGCCTCTACTACTGACTGTAATTGCTCTATGCGCCTCCCCGTAACAACAACCTTGGCCCCTTCTTTAGCAAAAAGCTCTGCTTCCACAGCACCCTGTCCCGAGCCGCCTCCAGTAATAATAGCAACTTTTCCATCCAACCTGCCCATGTTTTCACACTCCTTTTTATTTCGTGAGGTCTATAAGTTCCATCGTTTGTATATTATCTGACAGGACGCGCAGAAATCTATAAGCAAATTGCCCAATATAAAGTGATCTACTTCTTATTTTTAAATGAAAAAAACCCCCACTTTTGTAAGGCTTTTAGGTCATAACGTTTGTTTATGGACAATAGAATTATATTTGCTCCTGCCACCCGGGGCGGGAAAAGAAATGCTCCAGCCGAGGCAAGACTTTGGAAAAACAAGCTAATACATTGGAAGGGGAAGCGCTACAATATGAAGCGCTTCCCCTTCCGAAGCTGCCCGCTGCTTCCATTGCAATCAGTGTGGATCCGGAAATGCTTGAAGACAGATTCATATACCTAATGATTTCTGATGGCATACAAAATGCCGTTGATTTACACATACGTGCAATGATTTGCATTGAGCTTGCTTCTCCGGTAGTAATTTTGGGGGCAGGCCCCATCCAGTGAAGAACTGAGCTCTTTTCAAGCAGCTTCAGCATTATGGACGTTTTGCCAATTGATTCGCTACCGTTCTTCCCATTGATTATTCCAGCCATAGCATGATAATCTTTTTACTCTTCCTTTTTCAGTTCAAACATCTCTTCCCGATCGTTCCATTCTAATGTCACTAAAATGCATTAATATAATTTGCGGCACCATATAGCCTCCAAAATGCTTTCAAAGGTGTTGCTATACAAACGATTTCATCTCTCCTGGGGCATAAGGATCCTGATACGACAAAGCTTTATCTATCGACAGACCGAGAAAAGATGCTTGCTGCTGCCTGCCTCACCATTTTTTACGGTAAATGAGCAGCAGCACCTGTGAAACTACGAAAAGCAGAGGAAGTTCAATTAAAGACTCTACAGCCAGCACCAGGGGGATCAGGGGACGATAAAATACGCGGCTGTTTCAGCTACTCTTTCCAGTTAACCCAGGGCGAGCCCTACAAATATGGCGATAATCATAATCAGCAATTGGTATTTTTCAAAATAGCTCATGACTTACCCCTTTTTAAGGCAGTCTGCCACAGTCATTGTATCCCTGACGCCCGGTTAGCGGGTCACCGACAGAGCATAATGGGGAAGTTCTTTGTGTGATTACTTAAATTAAATATTTCAGGAATAATGTGGCTGTGTAGAAATAAATAAGCAGGCCGGAGACATCTTTAATCGTGGTTACGAAAGGGCCTGAAGTGATAGCGGGGTCGATACCGTAGTGGTTGAAAATAATGGGGATCAGGGTACCAATAAGGGCCGCCACGGAGATGGTGGCAACCATGGCGATTCCCACTACAACGCCCAGCATGGGTATTCCCTGCCACAGGGAGGCAGCTACAGCAATGACCAAGCCGTTAATTAGTCCCATCGTAACCCCAATTTTCACTTCCCGTAGAAAATAGCCCCAGGTATCTTTCTCTTTGATCTCGCCTGTGGCCAAACCCCTCACAAAAAGGGTTGAGGACTGGATTCCCACGTTACCCCCCATATCCATGATCACGGGAATAAAGATGGCAAGGATCACGATGGTCTGGAGGGTGGATTCAAATGTTCCAATTACACTTCCCGACAGTAAACCGCCAAAAAGACTGACAATCAACCAGGGTAGACGCTTGCGCACAATACTAAAAACGGAGGCATCAAGAATATCCAAACTCTCCACCTCTCCAGTACCGGTGAGGCGGTAAATGTCCTCCGTAGCTTCCTCTTCGATTACATCAATGATGTCATCAACCGTAATAATGCCGAGGAGGCGTTGTTCCTCATCCACCACCGGTACGGCCAGGAGATCATAACGGGAGACCAGGCGGGCCACTTCTTCCTGGTCCATCTGGGCTGGAACACTGATTACATTGCTGAGCATGATCTTCTCCAACAAAGTCCCAGCCTCTGCTGCAATGAGATCGCGCAGGGAGACGACGCCGGTCAGTTTCGTCTGCCTATTGATCACGTAAACGTAATAAATAATTTCCGTATCAGGAGCCAGTTCGCGCAGGCGGGCGATGGCCTCCTCCACAGAGATATCCTCCGGCAGGGCAAT
>SLRC01000020.1 GCA_007131175.1 Syntrophomonadaceae bacterium | reverse complement strand
AGGCGGCGGGCCTTACGGCAACGGAGGTGGAGATGGTCTGTGGTGAAAATGCCCGTCGTTTATTTTTCCGTACCGAGGAGCATATGCATGTTGATTAGTTTCATCATGTCAGTGTTGCTCAAAATTCCTACGATCCGTTGATTATCCATTACCAGAACTCTGCTCATATTTTGGGCAGCCATTCTCATCATTACATCCACTGCATCCCTGTCTGGAGAAACTATTACAAGGTCCGAAGCTTTTGTCATAATCTGTTGCACAGTGGTATGGGACCTTTGCTCAGCCTCCACATCTCTCAGTTGGTTGAGCGTGATCAGCCCCATGAGACGACCATTTTCTGTTACCGGGAATGCACCGAACTTGTGGGTATAAAAAAGGTCCAGTACCTGATCCAGGTTAAGCTGGGGGGACACACTTTTAACATTCGTACTCATTATATTTTTAACGGGCACGCCCTTAAATGTCTGTTGAAATACCAGTTGGGTATAACTGGCTTGTCCAGACTGGTACAGTAACCAGCCAAGGAAGATATACCAAAGGCCCCAGATCAGGGCGAACTGGAAAAGAAGGAGCAAACCAAAACCAATGGCCATAAAAGCAAAGATGCTGCCTATGAAAACGGCAATTCGGGTGGCCCGGAGCATATTATGTAAAATTTGCCAGAGGCCGGCCCGCAAAACCCTTCCCCCATCAAGGGGAAAGGCGGGGATAAGATTGATCAGGCCTACGATGAGATTAAGCCGGGCCAGGAAAAAAATAACCTGATTTAAGACAATGTCAGGCGGTAGCATTCGGAATATGAGCCAGGCCACTAGTGCCAGCACCAGGCTGGTAGCAGGCCCCACAAGGGCAATCTTTAACTCTATGCCTGGAAGTTTAGGTTCTTGTTCCATTTGGGCTACTCCACCAAAAATAAACAGGGTTATCCGCTTGATGGGGATGCCTTCTTTTATGGCCATCAGGGAATGGGCCAGTTCATGCAGCAGTACAGAAATGAAAATCAACATTGTGGTGATTATCCCCATAGACCAATACAAAGACGGTTCCAAACCCCTCATCTGCTCCGGGAAATATTGCTGTGCCAGGGTAAAACTAAAGAGAGCGAAAACAATCAACCAGCTGGCATTAATCTCCACAGTAATACCGAAGATGCGAAACAAGGGAAAAGATCCACTCATTTTACCACCCCTCCATGTCAGTCAGACTCCAACTATTATTTCCAGCTTTTATAGTATATTTCCTGTATAATGCATAAAATAATTGGGACGGCCCTATTTTTAATCCGGCCGTCTTTTAAAAAAACATATTTCATGGCAGAGAAAGGATGGAACTTAACTGATGCGTATTTTAATGCTGGCCTGGGAGTTTCCTCCCCGGGTTATAGGCGGCCTGTCCCGGCATGTTTTTGAACTCTCCCGTGCTCTTGTGGCAGGGGGGTATGAGGTGAAAGTGATTACTTGTGGCGAGGAAAATATTGCTGAAAGGGAGATCGTTGACGGAATAGGAGTTTGGCGTGTTCAACCCTATCCAGGTAATGAAGAACGGGGGTTTATTGATTGGGTGCAGCGCCTGAATTTTGCCCTGCTGGAAAAAGGAGTTGCCATTACGAATAGTTACGGGGGTTTTGATATTATTCACGCCCATGACTGGCTGGTAACTTTTGCTGCCCGTGCCCTTAAACACATCTATACCACTCCGCTGTTGGCAACAATCCATGCCACCGAACATGGGCGCAATAACGGATTACATAATGAAGAACAGCGGCAGATTAACGATATCGAATGGTGGCTTTCCTATGAAGCCTGGAAGATTATTTGCTGCAGCCAATATATGAAAGAAGAACTGCAGCGTGTTTTTCTCCTGCCTCCCGATAAACTGACCGTTATTCCCAATGGCATCAGGCTGGAGGATGATTTGGCAGAGGAAGGTGCGCCTTTGCCTGAAAAAATTAATAACCCCATGGCAAAGCTGATCTTCTATGTGGGCAGGCTTGTCCCGGAGAAGGGGGTCCAGGTCATCCTTGATGCTGTTCCGGACATTCTTAAAAGGTTTCCCGATGCACATTTCGTTATTGCGGGCACAGGCCCTTATGCAGAGCACCTGAAAGGGCACTGCCGTGAAATGAGATTGGATGATAAAGTCACTTTTGCCGGGTACATTGACGAGACGACCAAGAATGAACTCTACCGCTGTGCTTCTGTTTCCGTTTTTCCAAGTCTCTATGAACCATTCGGGATTGTGGCTTTGGAGGCCATGGCCATGGGAACACCGCTAATCGTATCTTCATGCGGCGGGCTGGATGAGATCATCGATCACGAAGTGGAAGGACTCAAAGTTTGCCCCGGGGATGCCCGGTCCCTTGCGGAACAAGTCTGCCGGCTCCTTAGCGACGAAGAATGGGCGGCTGCATTGGCGGAAAAAGCGTATCAAAAAGCAATACAAAAGTACTCATGGGAAATAATTGCCGCTCTGACGGCGGAGGTTTACGGGGAAATTGTCCGCGCTCCGGGGAATAGGGAGTGGCGCGAAAATGCTGGAAAAGAGGATATGCTTGAGAAGATAATGATCGAGAACAGGGAAGGGGAGAAAGAAGTGCCCTATTTTGTTTGATATAAACAATGCAGATACAAGGCTGGCTTTATACAATCTCCGCTGAAAAAGTGTAAGGGAAAATAGAATGCTGTTTTTCTTTCCAACTGACTTCTTAAATCCCTTTTTATCTGTTATAATGATCGTTAGGGAAAGGAGTCATTATGAAAAAGATTGCCATTGCCAGGCCGGGATATCCCTTTGTGTTAGTGGCTGCAGCACTGGGTGTCATTTTTTTATTATTTTACCCCGTGCTCGGTTTATTCTTTTTCGGCCTGTCTCTTTTTTTTGCATTCTTTTTCCGTGACCCCGTACGCCAGGTACCCAGTGAGTCCGAAAGTGTGGTAGTTTCCCCTGCGGACGGACGGATCATGAAGGTTGAAAAAGTTTATGAGCCCCATTTTATAGGGTCGGAAGCCTGGAAAGTAAGTATATTCCTTTCCATCTTTGATGTACATGTGAACCGCTCTCCCTATAATGGATCAGTCTGTTTCCGTCGTTATATTCCAGGGAAGTTCAGGGCAGCTTTCCGGGAAGACATTTCCAACAATAACGAGCGTAATCTTATTGGCTTGCAAACTGAGCATGGTAAGATGCTTGTTGTGCAAATTGCCGGCCTGATTGCCCGGCGTATAGTCTGCTGGATCGATGCAGGTGATACGGTTGGCCAAGGTGCACGTATTGGTATGATCAGGTTTGGTTCCTGCACCGAGCTTTATTTGCCCGTGTCCGTTACTATCAGTGTGAAAGAAGGTGAGCGTGTTCGTGGAGGCGAAAGTATCCTTGGAGAAATTAATAAGCACCAGCTTTAAAAACATCCCCAATTTATTAACCTTGGGGAATCTCATGCTGGGAATGCTTTCCATTATCTATACAATGGACGGCCGTACCCAGACGGCTCTTTCCCTCATATTTATTGCCATGCTTCTTGACGGTTTGGATGGCAAGCTGGCCCTTCGGCTGAATGCTGGAAGTGAGCTGGGCAAACAACTGGATTCCCTGGCTGACTTGGTTTCTTTCGGTGTTGCCCCGGCAGTGCTTTTATATAGCTTATCATTGCAACAGTTTGCTTTGACAGGTCTTTTTGTTACATTACTTTTTCCTTTGGCTGGTGCATATCGCCTTGCCCGGTTTAACCTGGGGGGGAAAGGGGGCGCCTTTTTTTTAGGGCTTCCCATCACCATTGCCGGGGGCGCGCTGGTATCCATGGGCTATCATTCGGAAATCATGTCTGGTTGGCCTGCCATTTCTTTAACCCTGCTGCTGACCGTTTTAATGATTAGCCGCATACCTTACCCTTCCCTGAAGGGTAGGCAGCAAGAAATCAGTTTTCCTGCTTTTATACTCTTTTATGGAGCGATTATCGTATTTATTCTTTTTTTATTTGTATGGCGCGAGGCGATCTTTTATCTTCTCTTTGCCTACGTAGCTGCAGGGCCCCTATTTTCTATTTACAAGCTCATCGGGAGGTTTTTACGTAAGCAAAGATGTTTTGCCGAATTACCATGGATAAACAGGGGTTTGTAAGCGGATCTTCTTAAATATGAGGGTTCGATCTTCTAGTTTAATTAGTCTGTTGCTTGACAAAGAATATAATTGGTGCTAAAATTACTCTTGCCCCAACAGGGCCTTTTCAGGGACTTCGAGGATGTTTTTTAGAGCCTCGATAACGGGGCATTTTCTTATATGACGCGGGGTGGAGCAGTCAGGTAGCTCGTCGGGCTCATAACCCGGAGGTCGCAGGTTCAAATCCTGCCCCCGCAACCAACTTGGCAAAAAGTTATGATTTATATATAATGTTTGTAATAGCCCTGGGATAACGGGGCATTTCTTATGACGACGCGGGGTGGAGCAGTCAGGTAGCTCGTCGGGCTCATAACCCGGAGGTCGCAGGTTCAAATCCTGCCTCCGCAACCACAAAAAACAATGCAGCATTTGTTTCATAGCATTATTAATGCTCACGTAGCTCAGGCGGCAGAGCGTATCCTTGGTAAGGATAAGGTCACCGGTTCGAGTCCGGTCGTGAGCTCCACGGCGGCGTAGCTCAGCAGGTTAGAGCATACGGTTCATACCCGTAGTGTCCGGGGTTCGAGTCCCTGCGCCGCCACCATTTTTTTTTAGCTTTACCTGATTAGAATGTGTTTAGTTCAATTACATGAGCGAAACTACAAATGCATCCAAGGAGGTTTATACCGCTATGGCCAAGAAGAAGTTTGAGAGGACGAAACCGCACGTTAATGTAGGCACGATTGGGCATGTTGACCACGGCAAGACTACGTTGACCTCAGCCATTACCTATTGTTTATCGAGCAAGGGT
>SLRC01000167.1 GCA_007131175.1 Syntrophomonadaceae bacterium | reverse complement strand
TGGTACTTAATCTATAATTATGTTTTCTATCTTTATGGAGCGGTGTTTAACAGCTTTTTCTTGCTTTATATCCTGCTTTTCACTTTACCTGTATACACCCTGGTCATAGTTTTTAACAATATGGATATAGCATTAATCAAGAGCAGCTTTAATGTTAAAACCCCCACAAGGGCAATCAGTATCTTTCTATTCTTTTTTGCTATTGCTCTGGGGGCACCCTGGGTTGCCATGGTTCTCGGCTTCATTTTTACGGAACAAATCCCTCCTTTTGAAATGACCATCGTTTTTGCCACAGATTTATCATTTCTTGTCTCAGTTCTTATCTTCAGCGCAATCCTGTTATGGAAGAAAAATCCATGGGGTTATATTTTGGCGGCCATGATCATGTTTAAGGGTTTATTATACCCCCTTGTATTGATGATTGGTGGCACTCTGGCTTATTACAGAACAGGAACCTGGGATACTTTTATCCCCCTGTATTTCGTATTATGGGTTTTATGTATTTATTTCTACAGGTTGATATTGACGAATGTTAATAGGTGACGGTAAAATTTGGGGACACAGTGGAAATTATTAATTACATACGGGACCGGTTTCACTTGCGGTGCCTTTAATGCAATTTCGTCCTGTAAGAGCATCTGAAGAGACCCTGGAAGCGGTTGAGGATTGGCATTACTGGGTGGCAAGAGCTTACGAGTTCTAAACGTTTTCTTTCTGCCGGGCTAAGGAACTTCCATGATTCGGGCTAAAAAATTAAGAGGTAAAAGGGGATGCCTTCTATGAATAATATAGATAGGTTAAAGTTATCATCAGCTATTTTAAGCAAAGCAAGGGAGCTTGGGGCGGATGCAGCCGGAATTGCTGATTTCAACGAGGTAAAGGAATGTCCTTCTTTAAGTGCAGATTTTAAAATACCTCAGATCGAAGCGGGGCGAAGAGAAGGTAGTTTTGAAACAGAAGAAAAGTTGCTGCCTGAAGATGGGAAAAGTGTTATCGTGATTGCCATTTCTCACCCTGAAGATAAGCCGGAATTGGATTGGCGGTATGAAAATTACGCGACGCAAGGAAACCAGAGGCTTATTGAAATCAATAAAAATCTTATTAAATGGCTAAAGAGCAACTACAAGCAAATTAAAACGTACCATATACCCTACTTTATTGAAAAGGGCGGAATTTATTTAAAAGACACAGCTGTCATGGCGGGACTCGGCACTATAGGTCGTAACAACCTCTTAATAACCCCTGAATACGGGCCGAGGGTCAGGCTTCGTGCGGTGGTAGTCAACGTCGAATTAGTTTCAACAGGCCCCCTGGCATTTGACCCATGTGCTGGTTGTGAAGGATACTGCTTGAGAGAATGTCCTCAAGGTGCCTTTGATGAAATTATTTACTCTCAAGCAGTAATGGGTCAGGAATTTCTTCCCGGCAGAACCGGCACCTACAGCCGCCTGAAATGTAACGATCAAATGGAAAGAGACAAGCAAGCAGGAAAACAGAAGGACGAAAGAGTCCTTCATAAACCAACCGATGAAATGGTTTGCTTGTTTAAACACTGCAGAAACTGCGAATTTTCCTGCCCGGTGGGACTTTAATTTTTCAGTCAAAGGGCCAAGCATTACCTGCATGAAGGTAAAACTAAGAAAGGCAATCCAAGATACTGGTTTTCTAAGAGTGATGAGGGAACTTTAGTGAAGGTCTTAACAGGCTTTGAGCAGGGTGAAATGATGATGTGGTCTATTAAAGGTGTTAGGATGAGAACAATGAATCAACTATCAAATCGATTATATTTACTGCTGACGACACCCGTTTTGGCTGGGGCTGCCGCGCTGTTTTTATTCTTCATGCTGACCGTGCTCCCGGGCATGGCTGTACGGACAGAGGAAATGACGGGAAGCACTGCCTCTCCGGACACATCCTTCCTCTATACGGCTCGCGATCTTTACGAGATGGCCGAAGCCTATGGAGCAGCAGGCCGCGCCTTTTATATCAGCACCAGGTTCACCTTCGATATCATCTGGCCCCTTGTCTACCTGCTGTTTCTTACAGCTGTAATCACGGCGTTGTTTCGCCCGTTTGACCGGGGCAGCCCCTGGCGCAAAGCCAACTTGCTGCCCTGGGGCGGTGTAACTTTCGACTTTCTGGAAAATATGGGGGCGTCTGTGGTCATGCACCGTTATCCCCTGCCTACACCCCTCATTGCCGAGCTAACTCCTATCTTCACTTTTATTAAATGGCTGCTGATCGCTGCAAGTATGGCTGTCATCGTACTTGGCATCCTGCTACGCCTTGTCCGGCACCGGAGATATAAACTTTAATGCTGCTTGATGTTCAATATATCATCTTTAATTACAAATTCTATTAACGGTTTGTCTGCTGAGTTGTCCGATAGTATATCAATGTAATAGTTAAGCTGGTCTAAAACCGCGAAGCCTGTTGCTTCGGAGAGCTCTTTTAACCGTAACGATATTTTATTCCCCGGTATATTTTTTTCAATTACAGTTGGATTGACACCGACCATATTGCAGTAGCTGAAATGCTTTAAGGTTACATCAATAATGAGCAGTTCCTGGCCTGAAATCTGTACTTTTGCAACCTGCCAGTGGTTACCCCCATACAGGTCTTCAAATTTATCGATACCGTGAGGGTCTTTTATGCCCCATTGTGGAAAAATGTTATGGTCAATTTTCCAATCGATATAAATACCGTAAATGTGCTTTGGATTGGCTCAGTTGCATTTGCCCAGGCGGTTTTTGATTACTGCAACGGGGAATAGAAAATTAAAAAAGGAGGGAGAGGCATGTCCAAACCATTTACGGCCAAGCTCCGCTGTCCGAAGTGTAATACGTTTCAAAATGCCGTGCTGTGGGACAGCGTCAACGTTATTCTTTGACCCGCGCAACCCTGGCCTGTATATCGGTACGGGATTCCGGCAGATCAGGTACGAGGATCCTGTACTTTTACCAGCTGTTCATCCATCACCAAGCGGGGCAGATGGGCCAGCGCTGCCGGTGCTGCGAATAGCAACAGAAAGCAGACAAGTAAAAGAACAGTTATATTATGGGGTTTTGCCATTCTATTAATCAAATTAACTCCCCTAAATCCTGAATTTGCCTTATAATATATTATGGTGAAATGACCCAGAGTTATTACGTGACGAAGATTAGAAATTGCCTCTGAGGGATCTATATGGATAACATACCTGCAAAAACAATAATTTACCCATTTAAAAAAAGTTAACAGAGACGCATAGCATAGAAGAAATGCTGGAATGGCAAGACAACGGAGAGAAAAGTGCAACTGATTTTATGTGGATAAAAGCATAAAAAGCCATTCCCCTGGTTTTTCACTGGTGATGATTATCCATTATTCATTGACATTATGCGCTACTGCGAATACAATATTGGTACAGCCATTAAATCCGAAAGGGTGCATGATGATGCGTACCACAATCAATATTGATGACCAGCTGCTAAAGGAAACAGAATCTATCTATAAAGCTGGATCAAGATCCAAATCCATTGAATATGCTTTAAGGGATGCTTTGCAATTAAAAAAACTTGAACGACTTAAAGAGCTTGTGGGAAAAATTGAATTTGATGAAGCATCCATCCGTCAGGTCAGGGATATTAAGCGATGAATAAGATCCTGGTTGATACCTCCATCTGGATCGAATATTTCAAGGGGAACAAAAGTGCTGCAGCAATCATTGAAGAAAAAAAAACTCACAATATTTTTATTGCAGGCCCCATTATCACCGAGTTAATACTGGGGATGAAAACAAAAAGTGAAAAAGATAATTTTGCTTCATCTCTGGAAAGCCTGCCTCGACTGTTGGTTGCCGATCGGGACTGGATTGATGCCGGTATACTGGGAGGTGCCCTGCGGGAAAAGGGTATTCCAGTTCCTTTGCCCGATTTGATTATTTACACTCTCGCTAAAAACAATAACTGCTGCCTATATACATTAGACAAGCATTTTGAATTAATTAATAACACAACTGCACAGCACCTGGAGATAATCGGTTTGAACCTATAATCAATGCCGTGCCATTTTAAAAAAGAAAATTAGGTTGGTGAAAATGATATCCGAAAAAGTGCAGAGTGAAGTGTTGGATGCTGCAGCAGAATACAATTGCTCCGTTTGTGATATCAGTCTTGAATTGGATTTTCCCGATGATATCGATTGGTAAAAGGATAAAAGAATGAGGAAAAAAAAGCAGTGTTCCATTCCCCGTCGTAAAAGGTTGTCCCGGAAAGGCAGGCTGACGGCGGGTAAAAAATTTATTGAGCAATACCGGGGAAAAAAACTCATAGTGGGCTATGCAAAATGGTTTGCCGTAAGCCCGCTTTGTGCGGCTATTGAATTGAAAATGTTAGGTGAGGCCATAAGTGACCATTTGATTGAACATTACCGGAATACAGAGCTGAAAAAAGCAGAGCAGAAAAAGTTAAAAAAAGCAGAAATGATGCAAGAAACCCCTTCCCAGGAATCAGATCACTACTTTGCTTACATTGCCGGATACACCTCAAACGGTGTGCCTTATGGCGTTACGTGGGATGATTGGGAAATCAGCGAAGAATAATTTAGGCAACAATTTTAATCTTAGGAGGAGCCTGGCATGGACGATGAAACACTGGCACGATTCTGTTCCAACTGCCACTCTTTTTTCCCTGACTGCGACGAGATTACAGAGCACGGTATCTGTCTTCGGGATGATGTTTTTGAGCCTTTTATTGATGAGCTACTTGAGATGGATTATTCGTCCTGCCGGGAGCTGGTGGAGGAAAAGAAATTCCTGGGATTCAGGGATGCATGTGAAAATTATGATGAAATAGAGATAGAAGAAATAGATGAGAACCGCTTCCTGGGAGAAGTGATGGCAAAATATAAAGAAACGGGGGAATTTGACCAGAAGCTGT
>SLRC01000115.1 GCA_007131175.1 Syntrophomonadaceae bacterium | reverse complement strand
TCTCCAGGTGAAGTGATAGGCAAGCCATAAGCAAAATGACAGACTATACCATTATTGTAATTAAACAACATTCATGCTCTTTGAAAACACCCATAATCGGCAGGCTGAAGCAGCCCCCCTTTCCTTAAAAACGGGCAGGGTACAGTGATTACCAAAACAGGCAACCACAAGTGTCCAACCCCGCGTCGATAGCTTAAGCGCAAGCAGTGGCCGTGCCAACGCCCAGAAAATGCAGCAGCAAAGCCTTCTTGTCCAGCCTTTGAAAAAATAAAAGAAGCGCTGGAATCGGGAGGACATCAGGTTAAAGCATTTGAAGGGGATAAAAATATTATTCATGCCCTGGAAGGGTTTATGCCTTCGGTTATTTCGGGAGAACGGCCCGGACTGGTCTTCAATCTGAGCTACGGGATCCAGGGCCGTGCTCGTTATACCCATATCCCGGCCATCCTTGAAATGCTGGGAATCCCATACGTGGGATCAGGACCAGAAACTCATGCGGTGGCACTGGATAAAGTGCTGACCAAAATGGTGCTCCTGCAAAAAGGTCTGCCCACTCCAAAATTTACTGTCCTGGAAACTCCTGAATTCAAGTTGCCTTTGCAGGAGAATCTGGCCTACCCCCTTATTGTAAAACCCAAAGATGAGGCGGTGTCCTTCGGCCTGAAAATAGTACATAATGAAAAAGAACTGTGTGAAGGGGTCAGGACTATTTATGAAAACTTTAAAGCACCCACCCTGGTTGAAGAATACATTGACGGCAGGGAGTTCAATGTGGGACTGCTTGGCAATGACCCTGTGGAGGCTCTCCCGCCAGTTTAACTTCTATTCAGCGAAGGAGAAAAAGTATATACCTACGAAGACAAGGTTAAAAAAAAACGGACGCACCATAGAAAAAGTATGTCCTCCCGTCCTTGAACCGGAACATATCGAACAACTCAAATCCCTTGCCATTGCTTCATTTAAGGCTCTGGGATGTTCCGACAGTGCCCGGGTGGATTTTCGCATGGACCGGCTGGGGAATATTTATATCCTGGAGATTAACTCCATGGCCAGCTTGGGGCTTGGGGGTTCATATGTGTATGCTGCTGAAAAGTAGGGTTGGACTATAACAGTTTGACGAACCGTCTTATTGAAATAACCAGCCGGCGCTATTTCGGCACAGTCATTGCAGAAGATCAACTGGGCCTTACTGAAGAAAACAAACAGGCTGCAGCTTTCAGATACCTAACCAAAACAGAGATAAGCTGGAGGAAGAATTGAAAAACTGGACCAATTTGCCCGGTTGGACGGGAGACCCGGTGGGATTGGGTGCTTCCGTCAAGCAGTTTGAAGGGGAGATGAAAGAGCTGGGTATGTTGCCGGTTCGTGTTTTTACAAACCGTCGCTCGGCTTGGACCTGGCAGACCGGCGCAGGGATGGAAGGGGGAACGCTGCTGGTAGCTCCCCTGGACGTGCCCAGGGAAGGAGGCGGCGGGTATCCCATTCCATTCCGTCAGGATTCAGAGTGGCTTTATGGTGAGGGTATCGCTTCCAGCCGGGCCGGTATTACATGCATTCTCCAATCCCTGAAAGCATTAAAAGTGGTGAACCGTCTGCAAGAATCCCGTCTCGGGGTCTTTATTTACAGCGACGAAGGCCGGGGAATGCGTTACAGCAGTCAGATCCTGCAACAGACAGCGCAGCATGCCGGCCGTGTGATCGTGATGATGCCCGGTTTCCGCGGTGGAAGCATTGTGGATCAGCGCCGGGGTTCCCGGAAATTTAGCATTGTTGTGGAAGGAGCCTTTCAGCGCATCGGTTTTCAAGGGGACTCGGATGATGTGTTGAGCTGGTTTTTGCACCAGACAACACACATCGGCCCTCTGAGCCGGCCTGAAGAACGGCTCAGCGTTGCTGTGCAGGAAGTTTCCTCGGAACGTTACAGCATGCTGCTCCCCCACCGGGTAAGGGCCACCGTCTATGTTACCTTTCTTGACGCAGCACTAGCGGACGAGGCGGAAAAACAACTGCGGGCTTTGTTTACATCCAAGGCAGGAGAGCAGGAAAGTCTGCGCATTCATGTGGAAAAACTGGAAGAACGGCCGCCCCTGAACCGATCCGAAAATTCCGCTCCTTTAATATCACGCTTAAAGCAGATCAGTGAAGCTGGAAACTTCCGTTCGGGGTGGAATCGGGCCTGCTCCCCTCTGCAGCCGGGGAAATCCCTCAAAATATTCCGGTTATCTGCGGTTTTGGCCCAGCGAGCCAAAATTTGTTCACCCCTCACGAGGGAATTCACCGGGGTGAACTCTTGCAGCGGGTGCTTCTTTTAACTCTCTTTCTTATGGATAGCGAAAATGAAGCCTGACAGGCCGTTACCCCTATTGATCTCCGTCCCCCATGGCGGGGTAAGCATGCCTCCCGAGGCTCAGGGACTCTGCCGGCTGGATCTTGAGGCCATCTTGGCCGATGGAGATACGTGGTCCGGGTATCTCTATGATCTTCAGGCTCATGTCCTGGAATTTGCAGAATTCCCCGTGGCCCGTGCCATTGTGGATGTAAACCGTGCACCCGGTGACTTGCCGCCTCATAATCCTGATGGGGTGGTTAAGGCAGCAACCGTGGAACAGAAACCGGTATGGTCTGACGCTAATATTCTAACTTCAGAATTTGTGGATACATTGCTATCCAATTATTATTATCCTTATCATGCGAGATTGGCCGAGGCGGCAAAGAACAAAGAGGTTGTCCTGGGGCTTGACTGCCATACGATGCTCAATCTGGCTCCTGCTAACAGTACCAATTGGGGAGAGCAACGCCCCCTGATCTGCCTGGGGAACCGGGGCAACAAACGGGGTGAACCTGACGAGGATGAGCCCTTAACTGCTCCCACAGAGCTCGTGTGTGATCTGCAAAAATGTCTGGAATACACTTTTGCAGATCTTCACCGTGACAAATCCATACCAATGGTAACTCTGAACCAGCCTTTTAGGGGAGGGTTTATAACACAAAAATTTGGCCTGGAAAGCCCTTTTCCCTGGATCCAGGTGGAAATCAACAGGCTATTATACCTTCCCCGGCAGTTGCCCCGGACTGCTAGGCCTGACGGGAAAACACTGGCACGCCTTACCGCAATACGGCGGCGTTTCAAAGAGGCAGTGAGCATGGTCGTGGGAGAATAAAGGCAACACAGCTTTAATATGGCCAAACCTGTGGAACAACCAGGGCAACGATCAGGAGCACAAGCAGGCTTAATCCAAAGCCAAACCTGAGATAATCTTTTGCGTTATAGTTTCCCAACTGCTGTATGAGTAAGGGTGCCGGATGTCCCACCGGCATGAGAAAAGCGGCAGAAGCTCCAACAATTACGGCAACAGCAAATGTTTTGGGATTAGCACCAAGAGCCTGTGCCACATCAAGGGCAACAGGGGTCATGATTACCGCTGCAGCCACATTATGCAATGGTTGGGTGAGAAGCATGGTAATAAAAGCCACTCCCAGCAGAACCCCAGTGGGGCCAAAATCTCCCAATGAATTTACAAGCACCGTTGCCAGCAGAGCAGAAGCTCCACTGTTAGCCAAGGCTATTCCCAGGGGGAAAAGGCAACCGATAAGGATAATCGTCCGCCATTCCACGCTCCTGTAAGCCTGCTGTGGGGTGATGATTTTAAGGAGGACCATACCTGCGGCACCACTTAGTGCCGCCACTGCAATCGGAAGCCATCCCACGGCAGCACTGATTACCACAAGTATGAGTAGTAAGGCAGCAAAAGGCGCCAGGTGTCTAAGTTCCGATGGCGCTTCCTCTTCCCGCGGTGGGTGTAGCCAGCGGAAGCTTTTTCCCGGTTTGAAACCACGCGTTTTTTTCCGGTCCCCAAAAAGGAGAAGTCCATCCCCTTCCTGAAGCAGCTGAGTTCCAACATCAGTACGCAGCGGTTTGCCTTTTTGCCAGAGCGCTATGCAGCTTAAGCCTGTATTCTCCCTAAAACTTAACTCTCTCAAGGTCTTTCCGATTGCAGGAGAACGGGGTGGCACCACAACTTCCACTATTTCAGCAGTACTAAGGGGAAATGATTTTTGCTCCCGGGGACGGCCTGCCAGAAATAGGTCTTCCTGATCCGCAAAAGCTTTAACCTTTTCTTCCCTTCCCAGAACCAGCAATAGATCCTCTCCCTGCAGGGGCATTTCTATTTGGTCCGCAGGCATCTGTTCCTCGGCTCTAACAATAGCAATTAGGTTTAAACCATAATGTTCCCCCAAACCCGCTTGTTTTAATGACTTACCCACAGCGAGGGATTTGTTTTTCACCCACAGTTCCCATAGTCGGTCATCAAGATCATACACTTTAACAAGATTATTACTTGAATCGGCGTCCTCCCTAAAATCTTCATTTCCAGCCGGAAGAAGTCGTGATCCAAAAAGCAAATTGTATATTACTGCAGTTCCCAGGAGAAAAACGCCAATAGGCATTAATTCAAAAAAAGAAAATCTAACACCTGCTGATTTAGTGAGCAAGCTATTCACAACAAGGTTATGGGATGCACCAATTATGGTAAGGTTTGCCCCAAGCAGACATGTCACTGCCATGGGCAAGAGCAATCTGGAGCGGGATATATTACTCTGCAGGGCTATGCGCATTACAGTGGGAACAAAGAAAAAAACCGTGGCTGTAACATTAATAAACCCGGCAAAGAAGCCTGGAAGGGCTGTACTGGCCAAAACCAGGCGAGAATAACCATTCCCCGTAATGCGTTTCAAATAATCAGCTACATAGTTAACAACACCACTGCGCACCAGCCCGGCACCGATGACAAAAAGGGAAGCGACTGTAATAACCGCTGAGCTGCTGAACCCGGAAAACACCTCTTCAGGACTGACAAGGTTTGTTACAATTAAGGCTAAAGGCACCATCAAAGGCACAATATCCAGCCGGACCCAGCCGCTAATGAAAAG
>SLRC01000070.1 GCA_007131175.1 Syntrophomonadaceae bacterium | reverse complement strand
TCTTTATCAGGGCATGGGCATAAGGGCTGCGCTTGATTTTAGCATAAGCCATGCGGGGCAGCACTAGATCATCTGTATAAACAGCTTCTCCCTTTACCTTTGCCGGGCCGTCCACCCGCGGAACGCTTCTGCCTACCTGGGTAAAATTCCGATCCATTATTTCACCTCCCCGGTTGAGATTTCCTTAGCGGCAGCACTAATTGCTTCCACTATTTTTTTATAGCCGGTGCAGCGGCAAATATTGCCGGATATGGATCGCTTTATTTCTAATACACTGGGTAGGGGGTTTTGGTCCAGTAACGCTTTTGCAGACAGGATCATGCCCGGAGTGCAAAAACCACATTGAACTGCTCCATGATCCACAAAAGCTTGCTGAATGGGATGCAAATTTCCCTGCTCATCGGCCATTCCTTCAATGGTGCTGATTTTTTTACCCAAACAGGAAATGGCCAGGGTAATGCAGGATAACACGGGAACTCCATTTATGAGTACGGTACAGGCTCCGCAATCCCCCTGGCCGCACCCTTTTTTTGTTCCCGTAAGACCTACTTTTTTCCTAATTACATCTACAAGCAGATCCCTTGGATTTACAGGGATTTCATAAACTTGGTTATTAATATCCAACTGAATGAGTTTCATATATTACACCTCCTGCGCAGCGTTAAAAGCTTGATACAACAGCCTGCGCGCCAATACGTAAACCATTTCCCTGCGATATTCCGCCGAGGCCCGGATGTCCGAAATGGGTTTAGCCTCACCACAGGCTGCTAACGCTGCTTTTTCAACCAGATCGTCACTGAGCTCATGCCCTACCAGGATAGCTGGAACTTCCAAAGACACTAACGGCTTGGGAGCAACAGACCCCATTACAAGCTTGAGCTCTTTAATCTTCCGTCCACTAACCTCCAACACCAGGTTAACTGCCATATTCACCGCATCAATTTCCATGGCATTCCTCAGGCCGATATGGCCATAGCAGCTGGCGGAGCGGGGTGCCGGTTCAGGCAAAATGAACCTGCTTACCAATTCCTTTTCGCCAAGGGCAGTCTTGCGGTTACCCAGTATAAAATCTTCTAAAGGCAGTTCCCGTTCCCCCGCATCAGAAGCAAGTAAAACTTTTGCACCCAAAGCCACAAGTGGCGTGGTAGTCTCCGCTGCCGGGGAAGCGTGGCAACTGTTGCCGCCAATTGTTGCCATGGAGCGTACCTGAACCGAACCCAGTTCTCCTGCAGCCTGGTGCAGGGCGAAGTATTTTTCCTTTATTAAAGATGAATGCTCAATCTCTGCTATTTTCGTAGCTGCCCCAATCACAGTACCTTTAGCGGGCTCGTAAGATATTCCCTGAAATTCCGGCACACCATTAATGTCAATTAAATATTGGGGCGTTAACATTTTTTCCTTCATCATCAGCAACAAATCCGTTCCGCCAGCCAGCACCTTTGCATTACTCCCCAGGCGGCCAATTAAGCCAAAAGCTTCTTCCGCTGTCATGGGTGCATAATACTCAAATTCATGCAAATACACTTGTGCCACCTCCCCCTTTTATTAATTTAAAAACCATTACTTTATTCCCCCTTGAGCAGCTAAGTTAAGTAATGCTACCCGTAATAAAAACAGGCAAATCTTTAAGCAATTCCGCCAAATAATTTTCTTCCGCACGTCGAAAACTAATAAGATTTTTAATGACGGCTTTTTTCTTAAACAACATACCGTTTCCCGCTGCATATAATTCTTCCAACCTTTTTCTGTTTGCCTGTACCCTGGCCAGTCTTCTTTTTATGCAGTCAGATAGTTCTGTGGGAGTTAAAAGATCGGAAGTCTCCAAACCAACATTTAGGTCCAGGTAATGCCACTCAAAACCAGAGAGCAGCCTTTTTGACGCTTCAACAAGTGCTGCCTTGCCGTCATCTGTTACATGGTATCTTTTTCTTTCCGGCATCCTCCCTTCCTTCTCTTTTTGTGAAGAAACCAGTTTTTTTTCCTCCAGCCTTTTTAATACCTGATAAATAGAAGCCACTCCAACTTTAACCCAGTGCCTCATTTGTCTCAATTCAATTGTTTTATCGATTTCATAAGCATATGACGGTTTTTCATTGACTATGCTTAGCAGGATCACTTCAATATTAGACAACTTATTAGCCAATTTAACCACCCTAATATGGTCTATAGTAGTATATATAATAGTTTCGCCGAATAGGCTTAAGTCTCCTGCTTTTTCTAAAAAAAAAATGCCCTTATAAGGATATCTTTTAGCATGAGGCACGTAAAAAATGAAATTCTCAAATTTTAATTTGAGAATTTCATAAGATTATCTTGTTTTTACAACTGAATTTACTATTGTTTATTTAGCTCCCGGGGACGCATTGTTTCACATTGAGTTTGTTGTGAAGTGCTTGCTATAATTTCATTTTTAAAGCCTTGCAGCATATCCCTGTTATTTTCTATGCCAACCTCATATCCAACTTCCGTATCAAATGCGTATGACATTTCATCAGCATACTCATCTTCGATACCCATATCGTCATACATGTTATTGTTTACCGAAATACTATCAGCATTACAAACCTCTCCTGTGCCCCAAAAATGGCAACTGCTAACTTTACATCTGACCTTGGTCACAATTTAAAACCTCCTTGTCTTTAATTTATATATAACTTAAACGTTTTTCCAATCCTTTATCCTATCCTTTATTTGTAAAAAAACTTCCACTATTAGGAAGTTTACATGTCTGCTTAACTGAATTTAAATAATAGGATTTGTTTATTTCTTTCTGCTTATACGGGACAAGGCAATTAATGCCCGGTATATTTTATCCTTATTTAAGGTATTGGAAAAGCCAACCATCCAAATCGCCCCTTTGGTTTGTCCGTACATATCGGTGATCGGAACACAAACAGCATTAACCCCCTGAAGGTATTCTCCAAAATCCGTAGCGTACCCCAGCTCTTTAACCTTTTTAATTTCTGCAATGAACTCCGATTTGTCGGTAATAGACTTTTCCGTAAATTTTGGGAGAGAATCCTTTAGCACGCCTTGTAAGTCCCGGTCTGAGAAGGCGGATAGAAATACTTTCCCAACAGCTCCCGCGATCAGAGGTATCCTGGTGCCAACGGGAGCAGAGATCTTTAACCCGGAGGAGCTGTCAACTTTTTCAATGATGGTGATTTTTTCCCCATCAAAGGTTCCCAAAAAAACGGTTTCCTTAAACTCATCATACATTTCTTCTAAAAACGGGCGCAGCGACACCCTTAAATCATCACCAGAAAGGGCCTTATTACCTAATTCAATAAGTGTGGGGCCCAGGCTGAATTTTTTATTGGAGCCCTGCGTAACAACTCCCAGATCAAGGAAAGCCTGGGTAATCCCATGCAATGTGCCTTTGGATATATTTAATTTACGGGCGAGGTCACTGATTCCCAGCTTTTGCTGGTCAGCGCCAATCTCATCAAGTACGGCGAAGGCTTTGTATAATATTGGCGCGCTGTAATTAGTTAGAGGCTTTTTTATTGTCATTGTTTGCAACTCCAATCTGCATAATCACATATGCACAAGATCTTCACCAGGAAACCGGAACCTGTTGCCTTCGAGAAGGTAACAGGTTCCAAAATGAGTAAAATCTTTTCAGCTGGTCCGGGTTATTAATTAAACCGTATATACAGGCGTTTGCTATTCCCCGCCTTTTTCCGTTGCTTCCCTGGCTTCCTTCAAACCGCGCCAAATTTTCTCGGGTGTAAGGGGCAGTTCGGCAACGCGAACTCCGATGGCGTCGTAAACTGCGTTGGCAACACAACCCAAGGTGGGAGTCGTGGCCCCTTCCCCCACTTCTTTTGCGCCCCAGGGTCCATTGGGTTCAAAAGTATCCAGCACCAGGGACTCAACATGGGGCATATCCAGCGCAGTCGGAAGCCTATATTCAGCAAAGTTTCCGTTGAGCAGTCTTCCTTGATCATCGAAGACTACCTTTTCCCAGATGGTTTCCCCAATGCCCATGGAAAATGCACCGTGTACCTGGCCGTGCAGCAATTGGGGGTTAACCACAAAGCCACTGTCATGCACATCCCAGGTGCCAAGCAATTTTGTGACGCCCGTTTCCTTATCCACTTCAACTTCACAGACCTGGGTCGCACTGCTATAGGCCGGTGACGTACCCACCGCCGCTCCTTTATGTTTGCCGCCCAGCCTGCCCGGGTGGTAGGAACCGGCTCCGGTCAATACACCGTGTTTGACGAAATAAGTACGGGCCACCTCGGCAAAAGTAATATTAACAGCCGGTTCCTGTTTTACATACACAATGCCTTCCTCGCATTCCAGCTCTTCCGGAGTTAACTTACCCGAGCGGTAACCGCCGTCTTCCTTAACTTTCAGCATTTCCGCCGCCTGTGTGAGAATTTTCTTCTTCACATCTTCTCCTGCTCTGCGTACGGCCCAGCCTGCCATTAATGTCTGCCGGCTGGCATAGGCGCCAAAGTCAAGTGTGGCCAGGTCCGTATCCCTGGTGCAGATGGTGAGATCTTCGTAGGGATAACCCATGGCCTGTGCAGCCATCTGGGTAAGCACCGTATCGCTGCCCTGACCGATGTCCACTGCCTGTGTATAGAGAATGGCGTGGGTGCCGTCGTCGTATACTTTGATCATGGCAACAGAGTGGGGCAGGTCGGTCCGGTACATGCAGAAGCCTGCGCCGGAAACAAAGCCGCCATTGCCCACACCAATCCCCCTGCCTTCGGGCATCTTTCCTTTCTTTTCTTTCCACCCGGATACGTCCCGCGCCAGTTCATTCGCTTCTCTCAAATAGTATGATTTTACTTCGTACCCGTTTGGGGTGACCGTATTGGCTTTGCGGGCGTTGATGAGACGCATTTCGAGCGGGTCTATACCAAGATCTTCGGCGATGTGATCGAGGTGGCTTTCAAAGGCATAACGGGGGTGTGGTTGACCGTGTC
>SLRC01000105.1 GCA_007131175.1 Syntrophomonadaceae bacterium | reverse complement strand
TTATGATTCAGGAAAACTGGGATGAAAGTGTGCAATCGGATGTGCTTATGTTGTTAAAAATAATAATCCCCCGTGGAGTATGGGAGCATGACAAGCAGGATGGTAACGGTGATGCGCACCTGAAAGCAGGGATTGTCGGTCCGGGAGAAACCATTCCTTTGATGGAGAACGAATTGGGGCTTTCCACCTGGCAGAATATATTCCTTTGCGAGTTTGACGGGCCCCGCGCAGAGCGTAAAATTGTTGTCACGGTTGTTCATGTTGCAGGGTAAAATCCCATCTTTCTGTAGCGGTATTTTATAAATAGCAGCCGTATTAGGTTTCCGTTTTAATGGCCGCCTGTGCAACAGTTAGTTGAGGCTTGAGAAAGCGTATTAAAACGGCTGAAGCCATACAGAAAAAACCCAGGTAACTAAAAACTATTGTAAAATTACCTGCTGTAACGTCCAGAATATAGCCACTTAAAGATGGTCCCAGTATGCCCGAGACAAAACCGTACGCCGTAAATACAAGGCCGAAAATGGCACCAAAATGTTTTAAACCAAAACAATCGGAAACAAGGGGAGCAGAAACGGCAAACAGGGTGCCAAAAGCAAAGCCAATGATTCCGGCGAGAATTAATAAAATAATAAGCTCATTTGTGATGGTTAAAATAAAATATGAAGCCCCTGCAGCTAAAAAAGTTATACTCATAATCCCTGTTCTGCCCGTGTAATCGGATAAATATCCGCTCAGTAGGCGACTGAGACCACTGGTAAAGTTAAATGAAGTTAAAATGAGAACAGCCATTACAGGGGTAAGCCCTTTGTCCAGCCCGAAAATAACAGCAAGAGAAACTAAGGCGATGCCTGCAGAACCCTGCATTGTCCAGGTGAACCAGAGCAGCCAGAAATTTTTTGTGCGCAGGCTTTCCTTAACAGTGAGAGAAGGGGATGGGAGAGCCCCTTCCGCTGATGTCTGAGGTGATGTTGGTTCCGATATTATTACCACAGGCGGTCGGAGCCGCTCAGGCATTTCCGTAAAACTGGCAGCAATAAGCCCGAAAAATATAAATGCAACAGCCAAGGTAACGTTCATGGTATAATAGCCCATTGATTCAAGCATACGGTAAAAAACAGGTGACATGATTGCTGCAGACAAGCCAAAGCAAAGATTTACAATTCCGGTGACAAGGCCCCGTTTAGCTGGAAACCAGCGCTGCACCGTTGTAAGAGCGGGAACATATACAAAGCAGGAAGCAAACCCATTGATAAAAGCCCATAGATAAATCAACCAGATACTTACAGCATAGGCGGAAATAAGAAGATTAAGACCACAAATGAAGATTCCGAGGCTGATCATTATCCTGGCACCGACCCTCTCCTGCAAACGGCCGGCTAAATACATGAAAGTACCCACTGCGGCAAGAATAAAAAACATAATATTTCCAGTGGCAGCGCTACCCACCTGAAAAGTTTCCTGCCAGTACGGGGCCATTACTCCGGGAAAACCAAAGGCCAGGGATCCCGGCCAAAAAACGGACAGCGCCGCACCTGTAACCGCTAGGATTCCCCGCTTGTTATGCACCAGAAAGCTCCTCCTTGGACATTTTTGCCCGCTCCTGGATCAAATGTTGTCTTCACTGCTTACTCAGCGTCATTGCCCAGCCCTTCCATGGAAAGGCGGGCCAGTTCAGCAAGATAGGATCCTTCCGGTTCAAGTTCCAAGACTTGTTCCAGGTGATTTTTCGCTTCCGTACCACGACCCCGTAATGAGAGGAACATCCCATAATAAAGATGTACTTCCCCATTATCCTCTGCCAAGTCCAGCGCACTTTGAAAGTAATCTTCAGCCTGGTCATCATCTTCCTGGTAAAACGCCGCAAGTAGCGCCTGCTTAAGCAATAACTCCGCATACGCCGGACTTTCATGGCTAACACCCTGAAGAAGGGTTTCAGCTTTTAAAGCGTAGCTGTCCAATTCCTCTGTGGCACCCTTGCTGCCATGCACCATAGCCATTTCCAGATAAATATTGCTTAATTGTAACTTCAGGTCATCATCAGCGGGAGTTTCCAAAAGAGATTCTTCCAACGTGGCGGCGAAACCTTCCAGGGATGACAGGTAATCCTCTTCCTGGGCAGGCATATTACGGTCCACCCCACCACTAAAAAAGTAATCTGCGAAACCAAAAACGGCACTAAAAACAAGTCCCGCCACCAACAGCAATGCTACCGAGGACACAAGGATCTTACGATACAATTGTTTGTTTTTTTTCCGCTTTGCAACCATTCTATCCCCTCTTCTATCTAGAAATAAAAATGGAAAGTGAATTAACTCCTTTAATCTCCCAGGACAAGCAGTGAACCACAGTTTTCACAAAATACCAATTGCCCCGGTGTAAGGATACGGGCCCGAAATGCGGAAGGGAGGGAGACGTTGCAGATACCGCAAAACCCTTCCTTCACCAGGGAAACACATTGGCCCTGCATTTTACGGGAAAGATCCTGGTATTTTTGCAGTAAGGGAGCCTCCAACTGCTCCATAATGCCAATACGCCGTTCATTAAGTTGTGCCAGTTCCTGGCGTGCAAATTGCAATTCTTTTTGTGCCTGAGCCTTTACCTTTTGCAGCCGCGCCTGCTCCTTTTCTTCCTGCTGACATAGCTCCGAAGTTTTCAGTTCGTCTTTTTCCAGCTCTTCCATTATGGAAAGTATTTCGTCCTCAATTTCCGATTGTTCCGCCTGTAATTGAGACAATTTTTTTTCCATATTTTCCAGTTCCCGCGTACTCTGCACTTCACCGCCGTAAAGCTTATTATTTAATCCCGTGATCGATGCATTAACATTTTGCAAGTTCATTTCCCCGCGGCGGAGCTTTTTTTTTCCCGCTTCCACTTTTCCCTGCTGACTGGAAAGGGACTCCTGCAAAGAAGATACTTCGCTTTTTTGGGAGCGGTAAACCTGCACACTGGGAATTTTGCGCATCTCATCCTCTTTAATGGCTATTTCACGCTCAAGCTCCTGCAGTTCCCAAAGCAACTTTAACTGTTCCACCTGTTCATCCCCTTAACTCTGCAAAATCCTTTGCACAAAGAAAAGTGCATAACCTTCTATTAATAATAATAGGTCCACGGGTAAGATCCTTCCCGTTCCATAAAAACCTCCGTTTTGCAGCCCCGCTCCTTTAGCTTTTCCTTTAAAAAAGCTGCAATCACAGGGAGAACCGGTCTTTCAGTGGCTGCGTGATCTGCATCAAGAAGCGCCAATCCTAGATCACACGCCTGCTGTCCATCATGATAACATATATCTCCGCTAATGAAAACATGGGCTCCCTTTTGTGCCACTTCCGTTAAATAGGCAGCACCGCTACCACCGAGCACAGCGACACGCTGTACAAGCATTTGGCTATGGCCCAGCATGCGTAAGCCAGATGACTTCAGCACCTCCTTGCATCTTAACGCCAATTCCTGCAGCATCATGGGTTCGGGCAGTTCTCCCAGCCTCCCCAGGCCCTTCGCCTCACCTTCCATTGAGAGGGGATAGAGATCATAAGCCACTTCTTCATAAGGGTGAGCTTCCACCAGCGCCTGCAGTGCCTTATCCCTCACCGTCAAAGGGAGAATTGTTTCCAGGCGGTATTCTTTAACTTTTTCAACCACTCCCTGGTTACCAATAAAAGGGTTGCTGCCTTCACGTGGCAGAAATGTGCCTGTCCCGGACAGCTGAAAAGTACAGTGACTGTAATTGCCTATCCATCCCGCTCCTGATTCCGCAAGGGCATTGCGAACTTTATCCTCGAAACCTTCCGGTACAAATACAACCAGTTTCTCAAACTTCTCCTGATGCGTGGGATGCAGCACTTGCATTCTTTGCAGGCCCAGCCGCTCACCAAGGGCCTGGCTCACGCCCCGGGGGGCTACATCCAGATTGGTATGGGCACTGTAAAGGGTAACACCCTCTTTCAAGGCCCGGGTCAGAAGTGCCGCCCTCCGGTCCCGCAGGTCCAGTTTGTGCAGAGGTTTATAAAGATAAGGATGATGGGTAAATATAAAATTAGCCCCTTTTGTAAGTGCCTCCTCAAGCACTGCCTCATTGTAGTCAAGGGCTATAAATACGGCAGGGACCGGCAAACCCGGATCCCCCCACTGCAAACCACAAGCATCTCCGGGAAGTGCCCAGTCCAGCGGGGCAAACTCTTCAAACATGGCTATAAGATCATTCCCTCTGGCTAACATCCCTCAACACATCCTTTAACTTTTTAAGGCGTATCTGAAGAAACTGCCGTTTTCCTTCATTTCCTTTGCTAGCGGATATTTTAAGGTTTTGGAGAATTTCGTCGTAACGATTTATTTTATGCTCTAACCAGGGAATAAGCAGGGGATCAGATCCGCTAACGAGAGCGGGGCCCAATTCAAGAATAAAAGGATCCGTGAATTTCATGGATCCCTTTTCCGCCACGATGACCTCGTAAAAACGCTTTCGTTCCTGACACAATTTCTCTTTGATGATCGCATAGCCGCGGGAAAGGAGCCAGCGCCGAAGCAGTGAGGCATCACCCATGGGCTGCAAAACCAAACGCCTGTAGCGATCCAGCGAATTACCTGCCGCCATGAGAAGCTGGCAAATGGTTTTACCTCCCAAACCTGCAATTACAATAACCTCCACGCCATCCCTTTCCTGCAAGGCCTTTAATCCATCGGCGCATCGCGCTTCTATTTTATGGGCCTGATTATAGAAACATATAATATTCCGGGCATTTTCACAGTTATTTTGCGACTTTTCCACTGCGACAACCCGGGGACAGGATTTTTTAGTAACAAGATACAGAGGCAAGTATGCATGATCTGTCCCAATGTCGGCAACGACTGCGCCCCTGGGAATAAAGGATGCCACTGTGGCAAGACGAAGCCCCGGCTTAAAAAGGGAATAAATTGTCATTAGATCTATCATCATTCTATCCTTGCACTGGTGCCGTCCTTACAAAAGTGACTGCTTGGGATTTTATTTTTCTGTGGGCCTGAGACCGTACTTATGCATCTTATTTAAAATTGTTGGGTGCGTAACCCCCAGGGCCCGAGCCGTCTTGCGTGTGCTGCCGCATTGCTGCAAGGCGCGACGCAGTAATTTTTTCTCCAGCATCTCCCGTGCTTCCTGTAGCGGTAGTAATTCGTTAACACGCAACAGCAACTTTTCGTCTGTGGAGATATCTTCCTTTTCCAGCATATTAATAATCTCAAATCCGGGGACAATATCTTCCATCACAACCACAACCAGGCGTTCCATGAGGTTTTCCAGTTCCCGTACATTACCTGGCCAACTGTATGATTCCATAATGCGGTACGCCTCCGGATCAAGACGCCTGTTCTTTTGGTAGCGGGAATTAAATTTTTCCAGAAAATAAATGGCAAGGGGCATAATGTCTTCCCGTCTTTCCCGCAGCGGAGGAACGATAATAGAAACAACGTTAAGGCGGTAAAACAGATCGGCCCGGAATAGCTGTTCATCAACCAGTTCCTTTAAATCCCTGTTACTTGAAGCAATGATCCGCACATCAATCTTACGGGGCTTTGCATCACCAATACGAAATATTTCCTGTTCCTGAATTACACGCAGCAGTTTAACCTGCAAGCCGATGGACATCTCTCCAATTTCATCCAGGAGTACGGATCCTTTATTGCAGTATTCAAATATTCCCACCTTACCACCCTTGCGAGCTCCGGTAAAAGCACCGTCAACGTATCCGAACAATTCCGATTCTAACAGGTTTTCCGGAATTGCACCGCAATTTATCTTCACAAAAGGACCATCGGTACGGGGACTGGTTTTGTGTATAATCTTGGCGATAATCTCCTTGCCCACACCTGTTTCCCCCGTAATTAAAACGTTGGAATCCACCAGGGCAACGCGCTGCGCCAGCTCAAGGACCCTGTTCATCCCCGGGCTTTGGGCCACAATATGATCATGGGCAAGCTGTTTTGCCCGCAATTCTTGCAGTTCCGAGCAGTAACGTTCCTTAAAACTTTTGTAATCCTCAGCCTGTGCCTTGAGGTTGCTCAGTTCGGTCATATCCCTGATATTGCAAATAACCTTAAACACGTTGCCGTTTTCATCGAAAACGGGATTTCCCGTAATGAGTACTTCCTTACCCGTCTTAATCTTCTGCTTAATCGTAACCGCTTTTTTCTCCTCAAAAACCATCAAGCCCACAGCGGGATAAACATGACGCTTTTTTTCTAATTCGCGAATGTTACGGCCCACCCCCGAATCTTCTTGGGTCAAACCGCTAATTTGCCGGTACGCTTTATTTACACGTAAGAGGGTCCCGTCAGCATCGATAACTCCAATTCCATCAAAAGAGGATTCGATTATAGCCTCCAATTCCGTGTTTAAATCTTTCACCTTTTGCAATTCCTGGCGCAGCGTATATAGTTCTGACACATCCTGAAATACCCCTACCGCACCTACAACACTGCCATTCCTTATAATCGGAGAACGATTTGAGACAACAGTCACATTGTCAACCTTCACAATTTTAGCAAATTCAGACTTGCCGGTACGAAGCACATCGGGCAAGCCTGAATTTGGGAAAACCTGGGATATGGGCATGCCCAGGATTTCATCACGCTTAACAGAAAGGATTCTTTCAACAGCCTTGTTTAGCAAAACGATATTCCCCTCTTTATTTACGGTAATGATACCGTTATGGGCAGCATTAACAATTTCTGCCAGTTCGTCCTGCTGCAACAGGGGCCACTCTTTTACTGTCATAAAGATCACCTTTCTTTATTATAAGCACAAATGGACTTTCAATTACTTCTTAGTTCATTATAAAGTTTCTTATATAATTAATCAATCAGAATGCTGCTTGCCCTTATCCCATAACCCCACTTATTCCACCTGGAAATCGATTTTTCCACGATTGGAATGGGGGCGGGAAAGGTCACCCGACTGGGTGTTTGTCGCCGCAATCAGGGAGTAAACCTGATTGGATGCAAGGCTTTCCACTCTAAAATTGTTCCCTCCCGGGAAAACCATTGGATAAGAAAATTCTAAGAGCATAAAATCGTCATCCTGCAGAACTATGGCTTCAATAATACCCGGCGCTCCCACCTCGGAATGATTGGTTCCCCTTCCCAAATCATTTCTCACGACTGCACCGTCATTTTCATCCACAAATCCGAGAACCATATTGGCGCCATCCATGCCGCCTCCTTCTTCATTAAAGCCCACAGAAATCCACCCCTCACTTTCAGCTCTCGCGTGAACATAAAAGTTCGTCCCATCGTGAGCCAGATGAACCTCCACCCCTGAAACACTGATGGAAGGTCCGGGATAACCTGCGGTAGAGCCATCAACTGTCAGTCTGCCTTCAATCTTACCCATGAGCGGTACTGCTGGCCCATCCTCTTTAGTGGGAGCATCGGAAGGCGATCCACAACCGGCAAAGAATGTAATGGCAATAATTGGAATAAACCATATCAGCTTCCTTAACCTTAACTGCACAGACATATTCACACCTCTTTCCCCTTTGTTACAGCTCAAAAACTTCGTAATGAATTTTGTGGCTGGGAATTTTCATTTTTTCCAGTTCCGCCCGTACCGCCCTGCTCATGGGTGGTGGGCCGCAGACAAAGAAATCCTTATTTTCCAGATCGGGAAGATATTTTTGCAACAGCTCCCCGTTAATACGCCCCTGCTCACCAGGCCAGTCTTCCTGTCCTGACATAACCAACACAACAGTTAAGTTATCCATTTCCTTTTGCATCTCATCTAATTCATTCCGGAAACAGAGGTTGCTTTCGTTTTTATTGGCCCAAAATAAAGTCACTTTATTTTTCAATTGCTTGTCGAAAATATAACGGAGCATGCTCATAAAAGGTGTGATTCCAATTCCACCGGCAATAAAAACAAGTTCATCCGTCTCGTAATTTAAGAAACTGAATACACCATACGGAGCATCAATAAAAGCCAGATCACCCACCTTGGTATCTTTAATTGTGGCTGTAAAATCACCCAGTTCTTTGGGTGTAATGGATACTCTCTCCCGAGTGGGACTGGATGAAATGGTAAAAGGATGGGAAGAAGACCGTTTCCCGTTACGCATAAGCTGAATCAACATAAATTGTCCCGGTTTATAATTGATTTTTTCTCCGGTAAAAAAGAGGCTCCAAATATCATCTGCTTCCTGTATGACCTCCACCACTTTAAAAGGATTGTTTCGCATCTGAAAGATCCGGTAAAGTCTGTATACAATCAAGGTCAGAAAGCCAACGGCAAGAACCAGCCAAAGATAAAACAACAGTGTTCCGGGTTGTGCCCGCAGGAAAACATGGACTAATGCAAGGGGAAAAAAGATGTAGTTCAAAAGATGGATGTTTTTCCACACCTCGTAGGCAATACCGAATTTATTGTAAGTTGACGCTATAGCCGCCGTAATGGTAATTCCAAGCAGCGCCATAATTCCAAACAAAATAGTGATATTGAAAAATATTCTTCCATGTTCGGTCCACTGATAGGTTGCAATAAGAATAAAATGCAGCATAACCATGATCAGGCCAATTCTTCCATAAAAGCGGTGCTCATTTAACATTTTGTCCAGGCCAAACCCCGCCTCAAGCTTTTTTATGCGTGCACTCAAAACAAACTGCATAAAAAGGAAAACTGTGCCTAAAACCCCCAGAAGATGACCGGCATGCCGCAGATTAAGTATATCTACAAAACCAAGGCCCGTCATGCTCACCCATACATACAAAAAATACAACAAAATACAGGCAAAGATAATCCGGAATCTTAGGACCTTCACCAGTAGTTCCTCCCTTCTCTTGATGTTATTATCTCCCTATAAAATAAGCAGCCAGGTCCGAAACCTTTGTCCACCCATATTCCCTGTGCACTTCCGGGGATATAAAAAGAACAAAAGTATTATTAGCCGGAGCATATTCCAACCAAACAAGGTTGTTGTTTTCAAGATCCCAGTCCCGGATCAGTTCGTAACAAAGCTGGGGATCGGTCACAACCTCATCATGTCCCATAACGTTCATGAGGCCCGTCCCCGTATATTCCCAGTATATGTCAATTTCTCCCGATTCCAGGGCGGGACGGATGAGAGCTACTTCCGCAAGACCCACTTCATCCACAACGGTAAAACCCCTTTCTTCCAGCAGGTAAACAGTAAGATATCCAAGCGTTAATGCTTCGGCAAAAGTTTTCCCACTGACAACAACCGGAGTCTCTTTTGCTGGATCAGCCTCAGCCATGCCTTCGGAGATTAATCCCTGATCAATTAAAAATGTCCGGGCAACATCTTCAGGCTGGTTTCCCTCCACCGCAACTTCTTTATTTAAAAGGGTCAATGTTTCAAGGTCGAGGAGAACGGAGAGCTCTTGCATGATATCTCTGATTTCTGGATAAACATCCAGCATTTCATTACGCACAACGGGCGCCGGATTGTAAGCGGGGAAAAATTGCTTGTCATCTTCCAGCACAACCAGGTTGTACTGGGCGATCCGGCCTTCTGTGGCATCGCCGACTCCCACTTCAGCCTGCCCCGTTCCCACCGCCTGGTAGGACAGGCCCAGTTCAACAATCACGAGTTCATCCCGCGGATATTCAAAACCGTAGTGGTCTTCAAAGTTAGGCAGGCCGTCTGCCCGCTCAGTCCATTCGGCCGATGTTGCCAGCCTCATCCGCCCGGAAGCTGCTTCATCCCCACCTGTTTGACAACCAATGGGGAAAACCAAAAGAAGACACAAAACAAGCATTATGTTAAACCGTTTAAACTTTTTCATATAACTCGTTCCTCCTTAAATATGTATTACCCCCAGGTGTAATTCTCTTGATTCTGGTGTTATATGCACTTACCACCTCCATTATGTGAAAACAACTGCAGATTACTTCATATATGATGGTGTCATGCGAGCCTCGATAAAAGATAAAACACGATCCAAAAATAATGCAATAAGGCCGATATATATTGTTCCTGCAAGGATCAATTCCATGCGGAAAAAATTAATACCGGCAAAAATAACCGCACCCATACCCTTTCCCCCCACAAGAGCAGCCAGCGCTGCAGTGCCGGCTGTTAGCACCGCTGAAGTTTTTATCCCAGACATCACAACCGGCAGGCTTAACGGTATCTCAATCTGCCTGAAAGTTTGCCATTCTGTCATACCCATCCCCCGTGCCGCATCCTTGACCTCCAGTGGAACTCCAGCCAACCCGGCCAGGGTATTCCGGGCGATGGGCAGAAGAGCATAAAGGGTCAGGGCAATCACTGCAGGCCGGTATCCCAGGCCTAAAAAGGGGAAAAAAACCGCAATAACTGCCAAAGGCGGTATTGTCTGCCCCGTATTAAAAATCCCCATTACCCGTCCTGAGTAACGACGATAACGGGCGCGTGTCAGCAAAACCCCTACGGGAAAAGCGATAGCCGTGGCAATTGCCAGCGGGATCAAAACCAGTTGCATGTGTTCAAGGATATATGGAGGTGCACGGTCAAACATGGCTATCACAAATCGTTCAAATTCAAAATTCATTACTAATCACCGCTAATCCTGTGGATATGTTTTTTTATTTCGGTCCACGAAAGTGTTCCTATCACTTTATCGCCACGACGAACCCCTACCACATCACTGTCATTTTTCATCATTACTTCCAGGGCCATTTTTACCGGCTGGATAGCATCAATGAAGCACGGGCAATCCCTCGCCACAGGGTAGCTTTCCGGTACCATCATCAGGGACTCTGCGCGAGTCAGATCAAGGAGCTTTACGCCCCGGTCGTCACCGATCAAATCTTTAACAAAATCGTTGGCGGGTTCGGAAAGCAGTTCCATGGGCGTTCCCTTTTGCACCAGCTTACCCTTATTCATGACGACAATATAATCGCCCATCTTTAGAGCTTCATTGATATCGTGGGTAACAAAGCAAATTGTTTTTTTCACTTCCTGCTGCAGTCGCAGAAATTCATCCTGCAGGCGGCCACGCACAATTGGATCCACTGCTCCGAAAGGCTCGTCCATGAGCATAATGGGCGGATCAGCAGCCAAAGCCCGGGCTACTCCGACACGCTGCATCTGGCCACCACTTAGCTGGTAAGGATATTTCCATGCCGTTTCCGAAGGGTCCAGACCCACAACTTCAAGCAGTTCCATCACCCTTGCCTTAATTCTTGCTTCGGGCCATTTCAGCAGGCGCGGTACCAAACCCACATTCTGCTCAATTGTACGGTGAGGCAGGAGGCCAACCTGCTGTATAACATAACCGATACGCCGTCTCAACTCATCACTGTTCACATGAAGGATATTTTCACCGTCTATATAAATGTTGCCGCTGGTTGGTTCTACCAAGCGGTTAATCATCCTTAATATGGTGGTCTTGCCGCAGCCTGACGGTCCCACAAAGACACAAATGTTCCCCTTATTTATGGAAAAGGTTATTTCGTCTACCGCCGGGACCGTTGTTTGTGGAAAGATTTTTTTTACCTGCTCAAGCTGTATCAATTGTTCAAAAGCTCCTTTTAGTAATTCTCACTGCTGTGACGTAAGCCCGGTGAAGTTACTCTCTTTTCAAGCAAACCCATTAGGTAGTCAAGGAATAAAGCAATTAGGGAAACAACCAAGGCTCCGGCAATAATCATCTCTGCGTTACCTCGGGTAATGCCGTGGTGAATGAGGCGGCCAATATTTCGCTCGCCAATAAAAGTAGCCACCGTGGCCATGCCTGTAATCATAACTACAGCCACACGGATGCCGGCAAAAACTACCGGCCAGGCCATGGGGATCTGAATCTGATAAAGAATTTGTGTGGTGGACATACCCATACCCCTGCCCGCATCAATAACGGACTTGTCCACCGATTTCAGGCCACGATAAACATTACGGACCAAGGGCATCATCGCATATAAGATCAGGGCCAGCGCAGCCGATTTGCGCCCGAGGCCCAGCTGCGGTATGGTGACAAATAAGCCGAAAAGGGAAATGCTGGGTATTACAAACAATATGTTGGCCAGACCGATAACGCTGGTGGCAAATCGGTCGTATTTGCTGATGATAAGGCCCACCGATATCCATAAAACCAGGGAAAAGGCAAGCACTGTCAGCACCAGTGAGAGGTGGTTGACCGTATATTCCAGGATGCGGTTGCTGTTGTTAAAAATAAATAAAAAAACGTCCCTGATAACTTCCACCACTTGCTCCTGTCTTATCATATTGTGTTGCAATTACAGATAGGAATTTTCTTTATGGGTTAATAATAAAACTATTTTATTATTAATTATACACGAAATAGCTTATTTTTGAAACTTGATAAATTTAATGGTAAAATAAATATAATAAGATAATTAAGATATTTGTGTGCATAAGGTGTGGACTAATACAGCATGATCAATAAAAGAAAGTGGGGGTAAATATGCAAAAAGAAGTATTAAACAAGAAGCAAATGGAAATGTGTGAAGAAAATCAGGTAGACTATTCTGATCTGAAAGCTTTGTTTATTAACTGCACCTTGAAAAAGTCACCAGAACTTTCCCATACGGAAGGCTTAATTCGTGTATCCCAGGCAATCATGGAAAAAGTGGGGGTGTCTGTGGAAGTAATGCGGGCGGTGGATTATGATATCGCCTACGGTGTATATCCGGACATGACCGAACATGGATGGGACAAAGATGACTGGCCCCCCATTTACCGGAAAGTGATGGATGCAAACATATTGGTGCTGGGAACGGCCATATGGTTGGGTGAAAAAACCTCCGTATGTCAAAAAGTTATTGAGCGCTTATACGGAGAATCCGGGAACCTCAATGAAGCAGGTCAGTATTCCTTTTACGGCCGGGCAGGAGGCTGCCTGATCACCGGCAATGAGGATGGTGCCAAGCATTGTGCCATGGGGATTTTATACTCTTTGCAACACCTGGGTTTTGTAATTCCGCCCCAGGCTGACGCAGGTTGGCTCGGGGAAATTGGTCCCGGCCCTTCCTATTTGGATCCTGATTCGGGAGGACCGGAAAATGATTTCACAAACAGAAATACCACCTTTATGACCTGGAATTTGCTTCATTTGGCAAGATTGTTGAAAGACCAGGGTGGTATCCCCGCCTATGGCAATCAAAGGACAAAGTGGGATGCGGGCTGCAGGTTTAACCACCCCAATCCGGAATACAGGTAGTTCATGAACAGCCGCATTATCAACTGTAATCGGACCCAAGAATAACCGTAATCATGGCATCCCCTTCTTCATAAATCTCAGATAAAAACTCCGCCTGGGGGATCTTCCCCAACACTTCCCATGCTTCATCCCCCTCCAGGCGGTTAATTACCTGGCTGCGACTATAATCAAAGCTATCCGCATTATCCACCTCTACCACCTGATAACCCAGTTCCTGGAGTTCCTCAGCAAATTTACCTGCCACTCCTGGAGCACCGCTCCCGTTTAAAACTTCCACCGTTATCTCTTCCGGCATGAGTGCAGGAACGTAGGGTTCTGTTGTCTCTCCACCGTTATCTTCTTCCCCTGCTTCCTCTTCTCTCTCCTCCACGGGTCTTTCTCTTCCGTTCAGAGCCTCCTCCGAAATTTCTTCCGAACCTGGATAAATGCCTAATGACCCGAGAAAACCAAGCTGATAACTGCCAATCGCAATCAATATTAGCACGGCAAGAGCAATCAACCCTCCCTTGGCTGCTTTCCCCCCCCAACCTGTTTCTCTGTTTTCATAATCTTCATCCTGAAACTCCATATCAAGTTCAGGTGACTCAAAGTACTCCCGGGCAATTTCCTTTGAAGGTTCAGACATTGAGGAAAAAACCTTATCCCCTTCTGCAAGAATTTCATGAACTTCCTCTGGCGCCAATCCCCTGGAGAAAAGTTGATCAATGATCTGGAGCAATTTAATATTATAGGTGGAAAAAAGAATTTTATCCTGTTCAGTTTCAAAATATGGAAGAAAGCTGTCCAAGTACCTCAGGGCGGTTTGCTCTGGTATTTCGCTTTTTGCTATAATTCCGGCAATAACTTCCTCCTCAGATTGTGTTGCCAGCTCTTCAACTGGCACGGTACCATCTTCGCCGTGCAAACCTCCCGGTGTCTCCACAGTGTATTCGGTCAAATTAAATATAACTTGCTCACCACTGATCCTAAGTTCACTAAGAAGCTTTTTTACTTTTATTATATCTTCGTTAACCAATTTTCGTTTCATGGCACTCAACAATACCTCCCTTGCACAGGGCTTTAGTAACAATAAAAACCAATGAAATTATAATTCGCCAAAGTTTTAATAACCCCTTTAGGATTACCCTTTGATTTTGAATATTGGGGAGTATTTTTTTATCTAAATAAAGCAACCCGCAAAATTGCGGGCTACTTGTAAATTTGTTAGAAGTAACATTCTTCCCATTTACCTGGCTTTAAACATATCGCTATTAAAAGGTGCCAAACCAACATAGGTATTTTTTACTAGTATATGGAAATAATGAAATAGACAGTTGCTTCTACAAAGGTTGTAAAAACTCCTGCCTATTGAGTAAATATTATTTCAAATTTTTATATTATACAGTTAATTTATAACTTTGCTCTCTTTGGTGCTTTTTCCTCATTTAATATAATTCTGGCATCCACTATGGTCAATCCTTCGTTATGAACGATAACCGGATTAAGATCTATCTCGTGAATTAAAGGATAGGCCTGGACAATTTCAGATACTTTCTGTATTAATTTAACAATTGCTTTCTTGTCAGATGGCGGGCGCCCGCGAAAACCATCAAATATCACTGAAGATTTAATCTCGTCGATCATAGTCTCAGCCCAGTATTCAGAAACCGGTATAACCCGAAAAGACACATCCTTCATGACTGCAACCATGATTCCACCCAGACCAAACATTACCACAGGTCCAAATTGGTCGTCTATTTTCGTGCCTATAATAATTTCAATTCCCTTATCAGCAATTGGTGAAATCAGACATCCCCTAATGTCTGCTCCCGGATTATACTTTTTGCAATTATTTACAATTTTCGTGAATGCTTCACGAACCCCTTTCTCATTCTGCAATCCCAGCATTACCCCTCCGGCGTCAGTTTTGTGTAAAATATGGGGTGATACTATTTTCATGGCCACATTGTAACCAAGCCTTTCAGCTACTTCCACCGCTTCATCTTCACTGCCTACCAGGTAATGCTCAGATATGGGTGCTCCCTGCGCTCTGAAAAGCTCCTTGGCTTCGTATTCCATAAGGGCTTTTCTCCCTTCAGCAAGGGCATTGTCAATAATTTTCTGGCCATCCCGTACGGCATTTTCCCCCCAGTTAAGCTGAAAATTGCCTTCTTTATGATATTCCCGGCGATAGGACCCATAGGAAGATATGGCTTCCACGCATTTACAGGCAATTTCAAGGGAATCATATACGGGAATGTTGTAGTATCGCAAAAGATCCAGAGAATGGGGTTTGGCATAATTGTAGAGGCTGTGCAGCAGGATGGGTTTACCGCTGCTTCCCACCAGTTTTCCCATGCGGTGTGCCGCATCCTCTTCTATGAAAGCCAGCTTTTTGGCAAAGCGGATGCCATAGCCGCCAAAAAGTCCTACGATGAGAAGCCCGTGAATATTCCTGTCATCAAGCAGTATTTCCGCGCAATCGGCAAAAATGGCCGGGTTCCGGTCGGTTCCTCCCGCCACATCAACTGGATTAGCCAGCGAAGCGTTGGGGGGAAGGATGGCGGCAAGCTTTTCCTTCGTTTCCTTTTCAAGCTCCGGAAGTTTGATGCCCATCTCAGTGAGGTAATCCGCTGCAATGGTGGCATGCCCGCCTCCATCGGCAAGAATAGCGATAGAATTTTCTTTTAACATGGGGAGTAAAGCCAGTGACTCTGCAACAGGAAACATCTCACCAGGGTGGTTTACTTCAAATATTCCAGCTATTTTAAAGGCTGACTGAGAAACTGCAGAAATGCCTGCCAGAGCTCCCGTATGTGAGCCTACAACCTTGCTGCCCTTAACAGATCTCCCACTTTTATAAAGCACGATTGGCTTCACTAGCGTTGTTCTGCTTGCCTGCTGGAGAAACTTGCGTCCTTCCCTCATTCCTTCAACATACATCAGAATAACTTTGGTATCAGGATCTTCGGTAAAGTATTCCAGGTACTCATGAAACTTAATATCTGCTTCATTGCCTACACCAACATAATAGTTGAATCCCGTCTGGCTCTTGAGGCTGGCTTCTGTGATTAAATTAAGAGCGATGTTGCCGCTTTGCGTAAGTAGGGCGATATTACCACGTGGCACATCTTTTAATCCCACTAAATTAATTCTTTTATCTATACTTATCATTCCTGGCGTATTCGGCCCGATAATCCTGATACCCTTTGTCCTGGCAATGTTGACTATCTCCTCTTCAAACTTTTTCCCCTCTTCTCCCAATTCTCCAAATCCCCCTGCAAGGACTACAGCTCCCGCCGTGCCTTTTTCACCTAGCTCACCCAGAATATTCTTAATCGTATGTGCCGGCGTGGTAATGAAAGCCAGGTCAATGTTTTCTGGTATATTCCGTACAGACTTGTAACACTTCAAACCTAGAATCATGCTTTCTTTAGGGTTGACCGGATAGATACGACCATCATATTTTTCTTCCCGGAGCCTTTTTATGGCTTGATAACCCTGCTTGCTTTCATCTTTTGAAGCTCCGATAATTGCTACTGATTCAGCTTTAAATATTCTGTCGAGACTCATTTTTTTCCTCCTCCCAATATAGGGGATTCCTTTGCCGGGTAAAGGCTTTAATGCCTTTTTTAAATATGGAAAAGGCCCTTACGGGTAAGGTCCCTGATACTATCTATAAATGCTTATAATAAGGGCTATTTTCGCATCGGTCGCTCAAGAGCCTCCTTCATCACCCGGTATGTAAATTAGGTTTCCTTTGAAGGTCGCTCCAAAATATCAGGTCTGTGGCAGAATAATTTCCTGGAATGTAATTATCTTTCTGTCTGATTGTATTGAATTTTTGAGATTTTGTCAAACTGGGACATTTGGGATGGAGGAAGGTGTTCTAAATGACAAGCTGTGCCCGGAGCAGTTGTTGGGTGGAGGCTATTTTCTGGCATCGCTACCCCTAACGGTGGCAAACTTTCCAAAACCCCCTTCAACGACCCCGGACAGCCTTTCCATGATAAAGGGTTTCTGCAATGCGGCCCAAAAACCGTATTCACCAAAGTTGGCTATGACGGGGTCGTTGTCCAAAGGGGGAATGGTTAAACATCATTGCTCTTGTAAATTACTTACCGAAACGCTCTGTTTAATGTCTGGGTTGCTTAGAGGGTGTACGGTAGCTATTTGTTTTTCCTGATCTACGTGTTCAATATAAACAAGGCTTC
>SLRC01000201.1 GCA_007131175.1 Syntrophomonadaceae bacterium | reverse complement strand
TTTTTTTTAAGTTCTCCTTAAGTTCTTCGAAATAATTATTCAGCTCCTCATAAGTCATTCCTCCAATATAAGTCTCTCCCATGTAAAGTCCTAACGGTACCCTGGTTTTGCTATAAATATACTCACCCAGGATTATGGCAAGCATTAATATCAGCAATCCAATAAGAAGCTTTAATCTAATTGAAAAAAATCGTTTATTCATTTTAGTTCCTTTAGATTTTTTTACTTGATAATAATCGTTACTATTAATTATGTTATCAGCCTCCTTTCTATGCAGAAAAAAACCTGTGCTAAATACACACAGGCTTAATTTGGAATTTTTATTATTATCTATACTTTAAAACAAGGATAGAAATATTCCGGCAGCCACGGCTGAGCCGATGACTCCGGCAACATTGGGACCCATAGCATGCATAAGCAAAAAGTTTTTCGGGTTGGCCTTCTGTCCTTCTACCTGCGATACGCGGGCAGCCATGGGCACTGCAGATACTCCCGCGGAGCCGATAAGGGGGTTAACTTCCCCATTAGTCAGCTTGCACATCAACTTGCCCATGAGAACTCCCGCTGCTGTTCCTACTGCAAAAGCGGCAAGCCCCAACACAATAATCTGAATAGTTTCAGCCCGCAGGAAATATGCTGCGTTTGCCTTAGCACCAACAGTTAAGCCGAGGAATATAACGACGATGTTGTTTAATTCATTTTGTGCAGCCTTGCTTAAACGATCCGTTACACCACATTCCCTTAACAGGTTACCAAACATGAGCATTCCCAGCAAAGGAATAGCAGCAGGAAGAAGCAGCCCAGTTATAACGATCACCATAATGGGAAATAGGATCCGTTCTTTTTTGGATACGGGACGCAATTGTTTCATTACAATCTTTCTTTCTTCCGGTGTGGTCAGTGCCTTCATAATAGGTGGCTGGATAATGGGAACCAATGCCATATATGAATATGCTGCCACTGCAACAGCCCCCAAAAGTTCCGGGGCGAGACGTGCTGTTACATAAATGGCAGTTGGTCCGTCAGCCCCACCGATGATACCGATGGAGCCTGCCTGTTCAGGCGTAAACCCCATTAAAATAGCTCCCAGAAAGGTGGCAAAAATACCAAATTGGGCTGCTGCTCCTAAAAGGAGAGTCTTAGGGTTTGAAATTAGAGGGCCGAAATCGGTAAGAGCTCCAACCCCCAGGAAAATAAGCGGTGGGTAGATTCCAAGCTCAATTCCCAGTCCAAGATAATAAAACAAACCTCCAAGCGCACCCTCGCTCGGCTCAAGCATCAGGTCACCCAGGGGAAGGTTTATTAAGAGCATGCCAAAACTAATGGGAACAAGTAACAGTGGTTCGTATTTTTTATAAATACCCAGATAAAGGAGAAAGAGGGCGACTACGATCATGAGTATTTGTGGACCGGTAATGTTGGCAAACCCTGTTAATAGGGCAAAATTCAGGAGCTTTTCGAGCATATTACCCTCCCCCCTTTACTCTATTATCATCATAACATCGCCTGTGTTCACAGAAGCTCCGACAGCAACGTTAATTGATTTTACAACACCGGAGGCAGGAGAGCTTACTTCGTTCTCCATTTTCATTGCCTCCAGGATCAGCAAAGCATCCCCCTCGTTGACACTATCCCCCACTTTAACCTTTATGTCCAAGACAGACCCGGGCATGGGCGCGGGAACAGCAGCACCGCCTCCTGTGGATTGGGCAGCAGGTGCCGGTGCTGCTTTTTCGGCTTGAGGTGCCGGTGCTGCTTTTTCGGGCTGAGGTGCCGGTGCTGCCGGTTTTGCCGGAGCAGGCGAAGCTGCCGTTTGGGTGGCAGACTGCTCTGTTACTTCTTCAACAACTACTTCATAAGGTTGTCCATCCACGTAAACCTTGTATTTTTTCATCGATTTTTCCTCCTCCTCATAGATACAAAGTCTTCTCGCGCACTCAGTAAGTTGGTGCGACCGCCTAATACCCAGTTACTTCGCCGGTTAGAGAGGGGTTTTACTTCCTTTATAGCAAAACGTCTAACCCCTCCTGACTCCATTGTATAAAGAATGGCTCCAATAGAAGCCGCAATTACTTCCGGCCCGGTTATTTGACCTGAAGTAATTTTTTCTGCAGTCAATGGAGATTGGGACTTTGATGGCTGAACGGGTGCCTTTTCTCTTTCCGGTTTATCTCCGAACAGCCGGTGAAAAATTTCCAGGATTAAAGCCAGGATTAAAAGAGCAAAGATAACTACCACAAAACCCAAAACTAATACTTCCAAGCCATAAGCAAAATCGTTCATCTTCTTACCCCCCTACAATTCAGTGTTAACCAAATTCACCTCCCCGGCACGGGTCTTAAAAAACCTTTTAAACACTTTTTTACTATTCAAATTTAATTTATTAATCATTTTGGATTAAATATACTTTCTTGATCAGCTCAGAAAAACCCTTTTTTCACATTATTTCAACATATTGACCTCAATCAAACACACCAGCTGTCTGTTTTAATATTTTAAGATAGCGGTAATCAATAGTAATTTCACCCACGGTAGAAACGGATTCTTGGCTGTGGAAATCAGAACCACCTGTTATGAAAAGATCATGTTCCTGCGCTATGCCACAGTAACGTTGGCTGTGAACGGCACTGTGATCGGGATGAAAAGCCTCGATTCCTGAAAGGCCGTATTTGATAAGGTGAAAAATAAGACTGTCATCTTTATATAAGCCGGGATGTGCCAGCACGGCTACTCCTCCGGCCTTTTGAATAATCCGAATTGCAACTCTGGTGGTGATTTTAAGGCGTTTAACAAAGGCTGGTTTCCCTTTGTCAAGGAAAAGTTTGAAGGCTTCGCGGGGTGTTTTACAAAACCCTTTACTAGTAAGTGCTTCAGCCAGGTGAGGACGCCCCAGGGATTCACCTCCTGTAGCCGTTTTCATAACATCCTCAAACGTCAGGTCAATACCAATTTCTTTTAAGCGTTTTAGCATTTTTATTATTCTATTATAACGATCCTTTCTTACAAGCGCCAGTGTTTTATTAAGCATAATATTTTCAGGTCTGCAATAATAGCCCAGAATATGCACTTCCTTGCCTTCAAAGTCGGTGCTTAGCTCAACTCCGGGCACAACCTCCACCTGAAACTTTCTGCCTGCCTGTAATGCCTGGGGAACACCGCGCATGGTGTCATGATCTGTTATCCCCACTGCCATAATATCTTTACGGTAAGCTTCCCGGATAACCTGGTAGGGAGTAAGCTTACCATCAGAGTAGACCGTATGAATATGCAGATCTGCCTTTTTCATCAAATAGCTCCTTGTTTGTCTTGTCAGCGTTTATCTTGCCGGCAGCACTTGTTCCAATATCCGTAAATAATTCCCGGAAGTTATTTTTTTCATTTCCTCTGTGGTAAACCCCCTGCCAATCAGCCCTTCCACCAGATTGTGAAAAAAGGATGCATCGTCCAGTTCTTTTACCGCCTCATCTATTCCGTCAAAATCCGAACCAAATCCGATGTGATTAATGCCGGCAATCTCTGCTACGTGGACAAAATGATCCAGCAGGCTGTCCAGGGAAGGGCTTTCCCTGTGAATAAATGAGGGATAAAAACTTAATCCAACAATTCCATCATTATCCTTAAGCATCCTCAATTGGTTATCAGTAAGATTACGGGGATGGTCACAGATTGCTCGGGCATTGGCATGAGATACAATGACGGGTTTGCTGCTAAGGGCCACTGCTTCGTAAAATCCATTTTCATTTATATGCGCCAAATCAACAAGCATCCCCAATTCATTCATTTCTTTTACAACAGCACGTCCAAACGAAGTTAATCCATTTCCTTTGGACCCTTCCCCCACTCCCACAGCTAACTGGTTTTGATGGTTCCAGGTCAAACCCAAACTTCGAACTCCCAAACGAAAAAGGATACGCAATACGGAAAGATCACCTTCAAGGGCCTCTCCTCCTTCTACACTGAGCAGACCACCTGCTTTGGAACTGTTAATTGTTTGATGAAGTTGGGCAACATTACATATTGTTTCCATATCTCCCTTTACATTGTCCATAGTAGCGTAATATCCGTCAACAAGCTGTATGCACCTGAGCAATGCCCCATCAGGTATAAATTCTGATTCAACATAGAGAGCAAAAAATTGAAGTTTTACACCCCCCTTACGCAGCCTTGGGAGATCAATTTGCCCCACCTCATTGTAACGGGTAAAATCATAGTTACCTGCCTTGGAGATAAAACGGTGAACAGTATCGCAGTGTCCGTCTATAATATAATAACTCATTTTATTATAGATCACTCTCCCTGAATATTCTTATATTCCGCCGTTTTTTCAAGAATATCAAATAAAAAACACACCCTCATTTAAGAGAGTGTCAGGTTATCATAAATATAACGCTCCTCTTGCTCATAATTACCTTTAAATGAAGCAAATAATTAGCGGGGCTCAACAATTAGCTTAATTGCTGTTCTTTCCTCGCCGTCAATCTGGATATCCGTAAAGGCAGGGATACAAATTAGATCCATACCACTTGGTGCCACAAAACCCCTGGCGATAGCAACTGCTTTTACAGCCTGATTGAGTGCGCCTGCTCCGATAGCTTGCATTTCTGCTCCTCCTCGTTCCCTTAGAACTCCTGCTAAAGCCCCGGCCACAGAATTAGGATTGGACTTTGCTGAAACTTTTAAGACGTCCATTAAAAGATATTACCTCCTTAGAGAAGCTTGAATTATACTTTATTTTATTCTACAATATTAAAATATTTCCTTCCTTTAGAAATATATTTTAATAAATATTTTATGAACATTCGTATAATTCCTGCTTCAGCTAAAATTGCTTGTATCTTATTAACAGAGGAATACCCGGATGCCCAATAATCTTCCCTCACTCATATTTTTTTAGGGCATCTGCTGTATCAGCCGGCGATATATTACCGTGGGTTTTACCATCTATCTCCATCACCGGACCTAAAGCACAGCAACCGAGG
>SLRC01000007.1 GCA_007131175.1 Syntrophomonadaceae bacterium | reverse complement strand
TTTCCATCAGTTCCATCATATCTTCATAATCAGCATTTGCCTGATATATTTCCACGGAAGTAAATTCGGGGTTGTGATTTGTGGATATTCCTTCGTTGCGGAAAATACGGCCCAGTTCAAAAACCCGTTCCATACCTCCCACGATCAGCCGTTTCAGGTGCAATTCAGTGGCAATGCGCAGGTAAAGGTTCAGATTCAGGGCATTGTGATGGGTAACAAAAGGGCGGGCCGTTGCCCCGCCGCTCACAGTATGCATCACCGGTGTTTCCACCTCAAGGAAGTCCCTTCCCGTTAAGAACTCCCGCATGGCCTGAATAATTTTACTGCGTAATATAAAAACACGGCGCACTTCCGGATTCGCCAGGAGGTCAGCGTAGCGCTGGCGATAGCGGATCTCCACATCCTTTAGGCCGTGCCATTTTTCCGGCAAAGGGCGCAGTGCTTTAGCAAGAACCGTAAATGTGTCAACATTCACAGTTACCTCGCCTGTCCTCGTTTTAAAGACCGTACCGCCGCAGCCCATAATATCTCCGATATCCAGGTTCTGAAAAAGGGTATACTGCTCTTCGCCTACGCTGTCCAGGCGCATGTAAATCTGTAACTGTCCGCTATCGTCCTGAATATGAGCAAAGCAAGCCTTGCCGTGCCCACGACGACTCATCATCCGACCGGCGAAACTAACCGTTTCGCCCTCCAGATGATCAAAACCTTCCTGTACTTCCAGAGCACAGTGGCTGACAGGATATTTTAATCCGTAAGGTTCCACTCCCTGTGCTCTCAGTTCTTTCAGTTTATGCCGGCGCAGCAAAAGCTGCTCCCCAAGATGTTCCTGTTCCATGCAGCAACCATTCCTTATATGTTGTTTAGCCATTCTTCCATGCGGTATTCACCGAGTCAGAATTTAAAATACCTCAAGAATGGACTTTAGCAACTTGTCAATTTAATTGCATAGTTCATTTATACTGACTACATAATTTCCAGTATTTTGTATTTTATTGTCCCGGCTGGCACCTTCGCATTAACTTCCGCCCCTACTGGATAACCGATAATAGCCTGCCCCACGGGTGACTCGTTTGAGATCCTATTGTTGGCAGGATCCGACTCCGCCGTTCCCACGATCGTAAACTCCATTTCTTCATTTTCATCCACGTCAAGCAGCCTTACCGTACAACCAACACCAACGATATCCTTACTCACTTCGTTATCTTCAATCAATTTGGCATTGCGCAACATTTTTTCCAAAGTAATAATCTTTCCTTCAATAAAAGCCTGCTCATTCTTGGCGTTGTCATATTCAGCGTTCTCACTTAAATCGCCGAAAGAAATGGCTGTTTTTATCCGTGCTGCCACTTCCCGTCTTTTTACCGATTTAAGGTGCGTCAATTCCTCTTCCAGTTTTTTTAAGCCACTCTGGGTGAGGATCACCTCTTTAGAAGCCATCCAGCTCTCTCCTTTATTATAAAAGTACATTAACGGAATAACTGCAATCTCCGGAAGTATATGCCTTCCTTCACTTAAATATTCCGTCTCGGTCACGAGCCGGTTTGATACAAGGCAAGAATTAGTGTCAACAACGGCTGCGTCTGACACTTTGAGGGGGAATTAAATACCCTTGAAAGAAGTATGGGAAGTGATCCTGATTTTAGGACATTATAGACAAATACATATAAAAAGTCAAACACAATCGTAAATCACATCCCCAAAATCAGGCAAAAATGCATCCTAAGCTACGCTTAAACTATACCCAGTGCAGCCCGTTTGAGCCGCGCCCGCTCCTTAATTCCAGCGATCATATCTTCTGTCAGTGCCCGCTCAAAACTGCGAAAACCAGCCAACTTAAATCCGTGTTTCACTGCAAGGGCGGAAATTTCATCAATCTGCTCCACCGACATCTCCCGCCCCAGCGAAAAGTTTTCATAACGTTTTTCCAAGGCCAAAATCATCGTTTCTGCCATGCAGGCGTAAGAGAGGTTTGGCGGAAAGCCAAAGTCTAAATTGAAATTAACATCCCCCGGGACTTCCACCGCGCCTCCTTCGATTACCAGCACATCATCACGCTGCTGCGCCACCCGGACAGAAACGTCCCGGGGACGGGCCACATCACAGACAACTGCGCCTGGTTTTAAGTCCTCCGGCTCGATCAGGGCATCGGCAGCACTGGATACAGCAACAATAATATCAGCATTACGAACCGCTGACTTGGTGTTGGAGGAGACTTTGACTGCCAGACCGCAATCTTCCTTAATCCGATATGCCAGCTTTTCCAGGGGAGGCAGAGTCCGGGCTATAAGTGTAAGATAATTTACCCTGCGTGCCAGGATACGGGCACATGCGCTACCAATGGAACCACTGGCACCAAGTACCGCCACTTCCGCCTTATCCAGATCAATATCCATAAGCTGGGCTGCTTTCTCCGTTCCCTGCAGTGCCGTGGCCACTGTATAGCTGTTGCCCGTGGTTACGGCAACATCCAAATTACGGGCCACCGTAACCCCTGCATCTCCCACTACAGCAGTCATGGCCCCCAGGCCAATAATCTTCGCCCCCATTTTTATGGACTTGCGACCGGCTGCAATCACCTTGTTTATTGTCACCTCCGGCGACAGTTCCAGCATCTGCTGCGAAGTGAGTACCACTCCGTAAAAACAACCTTCCACGCTGCTGTGCTCTGACCTGATCCCCGTAATATGGGAGCCAAATACGGGTGGGACTCTGCGTATCACCGCCTTCACCAGGCTTTCGGGCCAGCTACGCATAAATTTATATTTACGAAATATATCTTCAGTATCCAGCGGATGAATAATAAATGAAAAATCGACAGGTTCCTTTGGTTTCTTCGCCAATTTCGTCACCTCTTTCTCAGAAGTCATAATTCAGGATTTCATTTGTTTCCGACCTTATCGGTGTAATCTCCTGTAAGTCTTTACCCTTGTGCTTTGTCTGCTCTTTCTGTGGGTGTTCAATCACAATTCTACTATCCTTGGTTTAAAATCAAGCTCTTCCAGGAGACGTTTATATTCGTCCTGCTTAAGCTCCGTCTTACCGCCGCTGTAAGCAACAAGTACGGCCTCCATCAAATTGGTGCCAAAGGAGCGCCCTCCGATCTCCGGCGTGGTAGTAACGAGCGTCCTTACTCCTATTTCTCTTAGAAGCTCCAAATCAGCAGCGGTTACAGTATTGGTGATGATAGTTTTCCCCGGCAGCTGTGGCGGCATATAACGCTTGATAAAGTGGAAATCGCCGGCAATAATATCCGCCTCCTGAAAATAACGTGGATAGCGAGGCTTACTGCTCTCCTGCTTCTTTCCCGTGGGATAAATCATTTGGATCGGAAGCAGTCGGACCAGGGGAACGATCAGACGGGCAATAAACGCCAGCGTATGCAAGGATTTAACAGCTATAGGCACGTTGAGCACATAAATAAGATCACCGTAGCTCATCTCACATCCGGCCTGGCCCAGCCCATCTGCCAGACCGAAGCGGTCCATAGCACTGACCACAAGGGCCCTTTTTCTTCCCTTAAGCACAGTGGTTTCCTTTTGTAGATAATGCACCACGCGCCGCTCCAAAGTATTCTTAAGCCCCGAACCATCCACAATGGGCGTGAGCCTGGCTGCAGCAGCCACCTTTTGTGCGTCCCTCAGTGTATAACGGCGGTCCACGGCTTGGATATAAAGATCCATGCCTCCCAGGCCAAAAGCATCCACCTTACCATCATACTCACGGATCAGTTCGATCATTTTGCTCAAGTCCCCATCAGTCCCGATACGCTCCAACGTAAAAGACTGGTTCATCAATTCCAGGGTGGCTGTATGGTTTCTTTTAGCCGAGCCGAGGCTAATACTGATCACTTTTTTCAACAACCGTCACTCCCTTTCCCCACCCCAGCAGGCTTTTCTCCCACCACCTGTTTCAGGATCTCTTCAAAACGCTGGGGGTCCAGGGTACAGTCTTCCGTGATGGGCGAACTCCCCAGTTCCAGAAAAACAACCTGGCAACCCAGCAGTGCCTCGGCAATTTTTTGCCACTTGCGCGATCCAATAAAGATTACCAAGTCAAAGCGACGCAGCGCCCCGATCTTCTCCATTATGTAGTTAAAGAAATCCAGTGCACTCTCACCCTGCACCAACTCCCACCGCTCTTTTTCGCTCATCAGCCACGTATACTCCACGCCCCTGTTTTCGGCAATACGGCCAATTTCCCCACTGTTGGACAGGGGAAAACCAATAACGGCTATCCTTTTACCCTTGCGCACCTCTCCCAGGGTTTCCAGGCGGGAGATAAAGGTGCGGTCCAAACCAAGACGGCTGGCCACTTCCTGCTGTGAAAAACCGGCGGACCGCAGTTGCAAAATCTCCTGTATTGTATCCTCTATCCTGCCCATGCTAATAACCTTCTCACCTATGCGAACCAGTTCTCCGGGCAATGTAAACAGCCCCCCATACATCCTTTATTGCGTTCAGCTAAAAAACAAAGATACTGTGCACAAGTTTGTGAACACTCCTGATTATAGCAAAGAAGGTTATAAAAAACAATGGTCAGGCTTAAAAAAATTTTGCACAGAAAAGCCGGGCCTGCTTTTCTGCTGCAGACCCGGCCACGTGAAAAGGAAACAAAATTCCTGATGCTTATTATAAAGTTTTGAACGCCTCCACTAAGATCTTGTGGTCCATCAACTGCAGCTCTTTTAAGCGTCCCTGAAACACCTTTTGTTCTCCCAGGATCCCTTCCAGCAATAACTCCCCTGCATTAGCACCTGGTTTGATCGTAGAAACATCCTTCATAACAAGTTCTTCCTCGCCGTCTTTAATAACAAACACACTGGACTGACACATCTTTGCAGAGTCCCGCCCCCGGCAGGCGAAACATCTTTCTCACCTCCAGATTTTTAATTATTGTACCCCTTAACACTGAGTTCTTACTAATTATTATCCCCTGCAGGAACAACTATTAATTCATCCCGGGCAACATTCAGCGTTTGAGCAATCTTCTCAAGCAGTTCCGGTTGCAGTTTTTT
>SLRC01000123.1 GCA_007131175.1 Syntrophomonadaceae bacterium | reverse complement strand
AGTGGACGAACCGCTGGTGTATCAGTTGTCCTGCCAAGGGCATTGCTGAGTAGCTATGTTCGGAAAGGATAAGCGCTGAAAGCATCTAAGTGCGAAGCCTTCTCCAAGATTAGGTTTCCCACCCGGCACTCAACTTAAAGAATCAGTTGTACAGGAACAAGCGTTACTTTCCAAAGTTAGTGTAGGAGATTGAGCGACTGTTTCTTTGAGTTGAGTGCCGGGGTAAGATCCCAGGAAGATGACCTGGTTGATAGGCCGGAGGTGTAAGAGTGGCAACGCTTTCAGCCGACCGGTACTAATAGATCGAGGACTTAATCTAGAAATTATCCACTGTGCAGTTTTGAAAGAACAAGTTTTCAGCTTAAAAGTTGGAAAGCAGGAAGTTGGAAAGGATTTAAAAAGATTTCCTGCCTGCTACCTACTACCTGCTGATTTAAGTTTCCGGTAGGAATGGCGGAGGGGTCACACCCGTTCCCATCCCGAACACGGCAGTTAAGCCCTCCAGCGCCGATGGTACTCGGGGCGAAAGCCCCCGGGAGAGTAGGTCCCTGCCGGATTAATTTTAAAAAGGTTTTTTTGTCACAAAAAGGCAAAAAAACCTTTTTTTATGTAAACTTGTATTTCCGTCAATAAGGGATTGACGAAACACATAATAAAAGGGATAATAGTTTAAACGCATGCTAAAGGATAATTAAAATCATTTAGGAAGGATGGTTGATATTGTTTGGTAGAATTGGGTTGCCGGAACTTGTTTTAATCCTGGTGATCGCCCTGATCATTTTTGGGCCGCGCAAACTTCCGGATATTGGGCGTTCCATTGGTAGAGGTCTGCGGGAATTTAAGCAGGCCACTACAGAAATTAGCAGGAATGTATCCCTTGATGATGATGAATTGGATGTAGGGGGAAGTAAAGAAACGATAGAAAAAAAATTTGAAACAACGGAAAGCAATAACCAGAATGAAGAAACGGATAAAACGGAGCAAGCAATATTGGATTCGGGAGCAGTAACAGAGGAAAAAGGGACAACTGTTTCCAAGCCTGGTGAAAATGAACAGAAAATTATTGACACGGAAGTAAAAGAAGAAAAAACAAAGCATTAGATACGGGTATTTCCAATGATTAAATAAAATTATTTGAAAATATGGGGGGGGATTGCCGGTGCCATTTCTAGGAAAGATCGGCTGGGTAGAAGTTGTCCTTATTCTGGCTATCGTATTAATTATTTTTGGCCCGGGTAAATTACCGGGTCTAAGCAGGTCCGTGGGACAGGCGGTTAGGAATTTTAGAAATGCAGTTGGTGGTAAAGATGACGGAGAAGAAGAGACGAAAGTAAAGGAAAATGAAGATAAAGAGGCCTGATCCTGAGACAAGATGCAGTGATTAATTTGGATGCAAATAACAGAGGGCAGGGGTTGTGGTGGCAAAAGACAAAGCAGTGGAAATGAGCTTATTCGGACATCTTGATGAATTACGTAAACGAATCATCACTATTGTTGCCTTTATTTTAGTTGCAGCAATAATAAGTTTTACATTTGTCAATGGAATACTAGATTTCCTGACTGCTCCTGCAGGAAAATTGGATCTTATTTATACTACCCCTGCAGAGGCTTTTATGGCTCAGATACGACTTGCCTTTACTGCCGGGGCTGTGTTGACGTTGCCTTTTACCTTTTACCAGGTGCTTGCTTTTATCATGCCGGCGTTACAACGGGTGGAAAGGCGCACGATTATACCGCTTTTAATCTTCATGAACCTATTGTTTTTTCTGGGGATGGCATTTAGCTATTATGTTGTTTTCCCATTTGCACTGAGGTTTTTTATGGGTTTTGAAACGGAAACCCTGGTTCCACTTTTTACAATTAGCCGGTATATCGCGTTTGTGGTTGCTTTTTTAATATCTTTTGGTGCTGTTTTTCAGATTCCTGTAATATTTTGGTTTCTGGGCAGGATAGGGCTGATATCATCTCTGTTCTTAAGGGAAAAACGTAAGTTCGCTATCCTGGTGATGGCAGTCATGTCTGCAGTGATTACACCACCTGATATATTTTCCCAGCTATTAATGGTCGCTCCGTTGCTGCTGCTTTATGAGATTGGGATTTTACTCGTCCGGCTTACGGAACGGAAACGTAAACGGCAGGCAGAAAAGGAGGCAAGGGAGCAATCGTAAATAATCATAAGAATAAAGAACATACGGATGATAAGCTGTTAGGTCTTTCTGCAGCGGTGCTGGCAGGTGGAGAAAGCAAGCGGATGGGAAGAAATAAGGCGTTCCTGGAATTGGGAGGCGAACGTCTTATTGACTTAATTGTATCCCGGTTAGGTAAACTTTTTGTGGAAGTGTTTGTCGTTACTAATAACCCGGAAAATATGGCTTATCTGCCGGTTCGTCTGGAAGAAGATATTTATAAACAGGGAGAAAAAAATTCCTTGCGGGGAATCCATACTGCTTTGAGTAAGGCTTCTTATTTCTCCTGCTTTATTACAGCCTGTGATATGCCGTTTATTTCCCTTTCACTGATTAAGTATATGTCAGTATATACCAGGAAATATGATCTGGTGACACCAAAATTGGACGGTTATTATCAGCCCATGTTTTCTTTTTATAACAAAAGGATCCTGCCTGTTATCGATGATGCTTTGATGCAACAGAAGTATAAAATCACTTCCCTTTTCAGGGAGTTAAAGACAAAAGAGGTCCATGCGGACATAGTTAATTTGCATGATCCAAATCAGCTTTCATTCATAAATATAAATTCTCCAGAAATATTCCGCTGGGCTGAAGCTTTTATTCAGGAAAGCGGCTCGATTAAAGATATTTTGCACTAAGAACGGATGATGTGGTGGAAGGGAGCGACACTAACCATGACAAAAAAACTCGTTGACTCATACGGCAGGTCAATTAATTACCTACGCTTATCTGTTACGGATAAATGCAATTTAAACTGTTTTTATTGTCGTTCCGATCCGGGCCGGTGTACTGTTGAAAATACGGAAGATGAAGAACTTACAGTAGAAGATTACCGACAGATCAGCGAAGTTGCAGTGGCATTGGGAATCTCCCGAATACGCCTAACCGGCGGTGAACCCCTGCTGCGTGCTGATATTGTGGAGATTGTGAATGCTATCGCCAGTATTAAGGGAATGAATGACGTTTCTCTTACAACCAATGGCATATTACTGGAAAAAATGTCGCAAGAATTGTCAGCAGCCGGATTAAAGCGGGTTAATATTAGTCTCGATTCACTGGACGAGTCAAATTTTCGTCATATCACACAGGGTGGTAGGCTCAGAAGTACGCTTACTGGGATCGAATGCGCTCTTAGTGCAGGTCTTGGCCCGGTTAAATTAAATGTGGTTTTGCTTAAAGGAATTAATGATCACGAGATTGAAAAATTTATCAGGCTGACGATCGATCGGGACTTGCATGTGCGCTTTATTGAGTATATGCCGACAGCAGGCCAGCAGGGTAAATGGTCAAACTATTTTCTCGATCTAAACAGGGTAATGGAGATAGCCCGTTCTGTAGCGCCCTTGCAGGAAGTGCAAGGGGAACATGGGGGAGGCCCGGCTCGCTACTATACTCTCCAGGGGGCGGTTGGGAAAATTGGCCTTATTTCCCCCTTGAGCCGTCACTTTTGTGCACGATGTAACCGCTTACGTGTAACATCCGATGGAAAACTGAAGCCTTGCCTTTTTTCGGATGCGGAGGTGGATTTACGTCCTGCCTTGGGAGATAAAAAGCAGTTGGAACTAAAATTCAGAGAAGCGGCGGTGCTACGTACCGATCCACTAATCGCCGCATGTAACTCAGGAGACCGGAGTGAGCAATGCATAGCCAAGCGGCCTATGTTTAAAATAGGCGGTTGAAGAACATTAAAAGGGGGAAAGGAGAATGGCAACAGGTACTGTTGTCGCCGTTTGTCGCAGTGAGAACAAGGGCGAACGGAAGAAAGATTATGGTCTTGGTGTGCTTCTGACCGGGCATGGTTTGGAAGAGGACGCACATGCAGGTCCGTGGCACCGTCAGGTCAGTTTGCTGGCCCTGGAAAGTATTGAAAAAATGCGCCAAAAAGGCCTGGATGTAAATCCTGGTGATTTTGCTGAAAATATTACCACGGAAGGTTTGGCCTTGACGGACTTGCAGTTGGGTGCCCGCATGAAAGTAGGAGACGAGGTGCTCTTAGAAGTTACTCAAATTGGTAAAGTGTGTCACGATCGTTGTGCCATCTACTATCAAGCCGGTGACTGTGTGATGCCCCGCGAAGGAATATTTGCCAAGGTACTGTCAGGCGGAAAAATTAAGACAGGTGATTTTGTAACAGTGGTCCAAAATTCCGGTTGAAGGTAAATGGAAGCAAGGAGTGAGTAACATGGCTGGTCATTCCAAATGGGCAAATGTTAAACATCGCAAGGCGCGAGTTGATGAGCAAAAAGGTAAGATTTTCACCAAGCTGGCACGGGAAATAATAATAGCATCCCGGGAGGGGGGCGGAGATCTGGATGCCAATTTCCGACTGCGTCTGGCTGTACAGAAGGCGCGAGATGCAAATATGCCCGGTGATAACATAAACCGGGCCATCCAAAAAGGTACGGGTGAACAGGACGGCCTTGCCCTGGAACAGTTTAATTATGAAGGATACGGACCGGGCGGGGTGGCAATATTATTGGAAATTATGACTGACAACCGCAACCGCACTGCTGCGGAAATTCGGAGTCTTTTTACACGCCGTGGTGGAAATATGGGTGAGTCGGGTTGTGTGGCCTGGATGTTTAAAAGGATGGGATACATAACAATTGACAAACAGAGCAGTACACCTCCGGAAGATGAACTCATGCTTCTGGCCCTGGAGAGCGGTGCAGAGGACTTTAGAGATGAAGAGAACAGTTATGTTATCTATACCGCGCCTGAAGATTTTGAGGATGTTAAGGAAACTTTGATGAAGCAAAACGTTTCCGTTGCAGTATCAGAAGTTACAATGGTGCCTGAAAGTTCTGTTCCGGTAAACGATCCGGAAGAAGCAAAAAAACTCCTGGACTTACTGGATGCCCTTGAGGATCAGGATGACGTGCAAAACGTATATGCAAATTTT
>SLRC01000074.1 GCA_007131175.1 Syntrophomonadaceae bacterium | reverse complement strand
TTTCCCCAGCATATTCATAAGTCCGAAAAACCCCCTTTCGCCAGATGGTGATGACAAATAAGCGCTTGTTTTCAATCTTGTAAAGGGTTTAAAGCCCGGATTAATCAATTATTTAATCCGGGCTTTTTGCGATAATTGCACTGAACATATTTCCTAATATAGCTATTTTATTTTGACATATTAGCTATTTTGTTTTATAATAATGGATATATTGAGGGGAGGTGGCTGATATCATGCGGGTTAAAGCTACCGATTTACAAAATGCTTTTGGCAAATATCTTGCCCTGTCAGAGAAGGAAGATATTATCATTGTAAAAAACGGGAAAGTTGTGGCCAAGCTTATCCACCACAGCGAACCTGATTATTTTATTGTGTATGAAGAAGCCAGGCAGTATGGACCGCCGAAACGAATTAGTTACGAAGAATACCTTGACCTTGTTAATTCCTCGGACCAGAGGTATGAGCTGATCGACGGGGAGGTTTACCTGCTGGCTTCCCCCAGTTTCAGGCATCAGGTTGTAGTAAATGAAATTGCAGGGCATTTTTATAATTACTTTAAGGGGAAACCATGTCAGCCATTAACGGCACCGCTGGATATAAGACTTTTTGGGCTTGCCATCAAGTTCGAGGAGAACCCAAATGTTGTCCAGCCCGATATTGTGGTGATCTGCGATGAGGAAAATGTCAATGAAGATAACAAGTATATGGGCGTACCCACACTGATTGTGGAAGTCCTTTCTTCCTCCACGAAAGGCAAGGATATGGCCGCCAAGTTAAGCCTCTACATGAAAAGCGGTGTCCGGGAGTACTGGATCGTGGATCTGGAAAAGAAAAATATTTATCAATACACTTTTTCAGATGAACGGGATATCACCGGATTAAATGCGTTCAGGGAAGGGGATACAATTACTTCACCTGTTTTTCTAGGTCTGAAAATAGGGATTGACGATGTTTTTCAGTAGAATCGCTATTCTTCGTCCAACCAATCAAAATAACCAGGACTCAATCTTTTAACCTTTTATCTCCAACGTAAGCAGTTCAAAAATGTGGAAACTTTTGAATCTATAGAATAACTTATACCTCTAATAATAAGTTGGCAGTTCTTGTTCTATCTTCCCAACTGACAGGTAGGCCCAGTTGGTTGCTGATAACGGTGAGAAACTTCCCCATCCAGGATACGGGCCAGATCTCTGATGGGGACAAAAAGGCGATTGGATATTATTCCAGGCCTGTTCATCATTGTTATCAGCTGGCCGTTCACTTCCAAATTTGCTTCAATGTTTGCCACGCCTAGATTTACCACTGCAGGGCTTGCCACTGCAGGCTGTCTTAAATAATTTCTTTCAAGCTCAAACAGTTCTCCCATTCTGATTGCAGGTGTTGTTACTTTATTTTGATTTATTCCCATTAACTGGCTTAAAGGTACCGCCCTGTATCCTTTTTTAATTATTCCATCCAGTATACCTGATAATGCTTCCGGGGTGTTGGTCCTGTTAATGTGTAATAAAACAATTGACCCGGGATACAGGTTATTAAGAACCTGGCTGGTAATGGCCCTGGCTGATTTGCCATCCCAGTCTCTCGGATCAATACTCCATAAGCATGAGTAATCATATCCCGCTTCCCCAACCGCCTGTAGCACATTAGTGTTAACAGCACCATAAGGAGGCCGAAAAAAAGGCCTGGGGCTGATCCCTGTTGCACTCATAATGATTGCCTCAGCCTTGCTTATGTCTCTAATAATTTGCGCTTTAGATAATCTTGTTAAAGTAGGATGGCTGTATGAGTGATTGCCAATTTCATGTAAGATGGCTGCTACCTGCGGTTTTCATTTAACACGGTTGTGTCCCTTGGCCTAACTCTGATGCCCATAAACGTTTTATATCATCTAAAACTGCTTTGTGTTTCATCTCTATCATCAGCCATCGCCCACCAGCAGAAAAATATGTTTTGCGGTAGAGTTCCCCTGTATAAGACGTAAAAAGCCCCTTCTTGATGGCCATTTCCACTTCACTTTGTTCTTTTCTCCCCACCACAACCAAAACAATAAAATAACCTTCCCACTACTTTTCAGCGATAACAAGCATTTCGTAATCATCTGTTTTTAATTTATCTTCTCTTGAAAAAGCACCCAGCTTCGCTCCGAAGATCTCGATTTTTTTAAACTTTAGGGATTTAAGCAGCCAGGTAATTTCACTTGGAATATAATATCTTTCATTACACTCAAGCCTGTGTTCTTTCCCGGCATCGTCAGTAAAAGTAGTTATATTGTAGTCCCTGAAGGTCATGAGGTCAAAACTCTCGCTTTTATAGTGTGCTCCTTCTGTATGGGCATCCGCTTCATGAAAATCATCTATGGAATGGCAAAGGGGAAACAGGCCATTGAGAGTTGTAAAGATTAATTTTGCAGGGCTTTTCAGCGATTTTGTAACGTTTTTCAATATTTCATAATTCATCTCGTCAGTTTCCATGAGGGGAAACCCCCCTTCGCAAAGCATAATTGCAACATCAAAATGGTTTTCAAAGGGCAGATTTCTGGCATCATGCTGCAAAAAATCTATCTTAAGGTTAAGCCTTTTTGCTTTCTCTCTCGCTTTTTCCAACTGTGATTCGGAGAGATCGATGCCTGTGATATCATATCCTCTTTTGGAAAGCTCAATTGAATGCCTGCCGGTTCCACAACCAACGTCAATAATTTTTAAAGATTTATCGTAATGCAGTTCTTTTTCGATAAAGTCACATTCACCGCTAGTACCCTGGGTAAAAGGCTCCTTGTCATATTTTTCCCCATAATTATCAAATAATTTTTCGTACCACTGTTTCATAATAATATATCCTCTCGTTTAACCTTCTCATTTTAAGCTTATATTCAAAACAATGCATAGGCATAGGCATAAGAACCCCCACAGACTTTTGATTATGAAAGTTGAATATTTTTAAAAAGCAAGAATGTTGTCAAGTACCCCGTCCCCCTGTCACTTTTCCATTGTTACAGCTTCCTGCTCAATACATATTTTCTTTTCCAGTATGTGGTGGATCAGGGGATGGAATATTTCGTAAGAGGGATTTTGCAAAAGCAGCGCCAGTTTGCCGCAATATGCATCGTCCACAGGATGGCCGCGGTGGAGATATTTGTCATATGTATGCACATCCATATAAATTGGCTGGAAGGGAATGCCTGTCTTCTGCCGGAGGTCATACCAGATATTCAGGCCTCCCAAATCCATATCCCCCCAGTGATAGAAGCTGAGCTGTTTATGCTGCTCTGAAAAATAACGATACAACTTCTGAAGCAGTTCTCTCCGGGGGGAATTGTGGTAACCTCCCAGATAGAGGACCAGGTGCTTTCCGGCAGTTTCCCGCAGATACTGGTAAAATGAAGTTTTGTTTTCCACCGTAATAACAGTGTCAGCATCGCATGATTCGATCGTCAAGTCCCCTGCCATTTCTGCCGAAAGGCCCAGATCGGGGTAAAAAGCCTTTAAATCCACCCGTCCGTTGGGAGTGGAAAAAACCAGGGGGCCGGCCAGGTTAATGTGCACAGGATTATCCACGATCCCCTTTTCTGCCAGGATCTGGGCCGCATCGCGCGGCTGTTCTTCCCCGCTTACACAAAATTCCTTCAGTATGTCCACAATTTTTCTTTCCAATACCTGCCATTTTTTGGAGTCACCGTAAAGTCGCACGCTTAGCAGGCGCTTGGCGATCTCACTTTTTCTGGGTTCAAAACAGGCGTGGAGCCCTTGCAGGATTTGTGTGAGCTCTGCATCATCGCCGGGCTTAACCGGTTTAGGAGGTGCTTCCAGGCGGTACAGGCGCTCCAAGGTATGGGTGTAGAATGGCTCTAACTCAGGCGGCGCTCCTTTGCTCCATTTTTCCAGCAGCAATGCTGTGGCATGGTAGAGATCTTCCTTAGGGGTGCGCTTAAGCAGTTTGTAGATTTCCGCAAGAGCATCTTCTTGTAAAGCCACCCGTTTTAAATATTCCCCTTCATTGAAACGCTCCCAGTCCAATCTGACGAGGGCACGGTGCTGCAGCTGCTCCATTTCTGCATTGAACATAAGGCGGAAAGTGCTGTCGCTCACATGGAAATAATCAGGGTAATTGCGGCTATCAATTCTCAGCAGGGTACGGCGGCTGCTTTTCGCCGCAGCTGCATAATCGGAGCGGCTTTCATGCCGGTCCAGCAGGTTATGCAAGACATCTTTTTGTGTCTGGCTAAGCTTCATTATTTCCCACACCTTTACTGCTCTGTCAGCTCTTTGCGGGTAACCCGTTCAATAAAGCTATGGAAGCCCTCTTTCATAACCACCAGGTTTGTGTTTACGTGGGGCACGATTAACTGGATGCGTCCCGTCGGTGCCACGATAACCGCCTGAAAACCCAGGTTCTGCATGAAGCGGATTGCTTCCTCGATCCGGTCCGCATCCATGCGGTTGAAAGCTTCGTCAAAAACCACCAGGCGAAGCGTATCAGTCTTCCGGTATAACTGGTAAGCCTGGTAGAAAGAGGCCAGGATAGCCACGTAGAAGGGAACCTGTGTTTCACCGCCCGACTTATCCCGTGCCACCTTGGAGAAATGGCTCTTGTTCCCCCGCTCATCGGTTATGATAATGTCAAAGTCCAGGTAAGTACGGTAGTCGGTAAGGGATTGCATCGTTTCCTGCAATTCCTTTTCCCCTTTGGTGATTTCCTGAAAGAGATCATTGATGGCATCGCCGTGCTTTTCAAAAAAAGATTCTCTGAAGATTGAACCCTGGTAGACGCCCGAGTCCATGATCATATCATAATAGCGTTTGGTTTCCTGCCTGGGGGTAAGGCTGAACCGGTATGAGTCGGAACCAAAGCGCATCCCCTGGAGGGCACGGTTCAGCTCCTTTACCTCTTCCTGCCCCAGCTTAATATACTCACCCAGGCGGGCAATAAAATGTTCCTGAAAGCTCTGTTGCGCTTTCTCCCGGGCTTCCCGGGCCTGGTCTTCATATTCCTGCAGGTGGCTCTCCACCAGCATGCGGTGGCGGCGCCGGTAGGCCTCGTTGTCCCCGCATTCGGGATCACCGGGGAAGTTATGCTGAAAATTGTATGCGGTGCGCATTTTAACAAGGCCCTGCATTTGGTTAGTTATCCTGGT
>SLRC01000160.1 GCA_007131175.1 Syntrophomonadaceae bacterium | reverse complement strand
TCCTCCAGGTAAAGAAGGGCCTCTGCCAGTGTGGAGAAGCGTTCACGCAATGGATCGAGTATCATGGCAATGTTGGGCACCTTTTTCCCTTTTTTCGCCTTGGACAGGGCAGCAGTCTTAACTTCTTCAATACCCTCTCCTTTTACTGCAACCGCGGGAATTACAGGCACACCCAGTTCCCGTTCCATGGCCTTATAATCAATACGTACACCATGCTGTGTGGCTTCATCCATCATGTTCAGTGCAACGACCAGGGGAATATCCATATCAATTAACTGTTGCGTAAGGAATAGATCCCGTTCCAGGTGAAGTGCATCCACAATATTAATAACTATGTCAGCTTGCAGGATAACATCCCGTGCCACCCTTTCTTCGTCATTAAACGATGAAACCCCGTATATGCCCGGGGTATCGAGAAGAATGTCCTTACCGAGCATGCTGTGGCTGATATCCACTGTGGTACCGGGAAAGTTGGATACTTCCACGTAGCGGTTAGTCAGGGCATTGAAAAAAACCGATTTTCCAACGTTAGGATTACCGGCCAGGACAATTGTTTTTTTCTTTGAAGATATTTTAAATGGCCTATTTAGCTCACTAAATCCCATCAGGCCAGTTCCACCGCAATACGCTGGGCCAGGTTTCTGCCAACAGCTAACTCCTGGCGTCCCCGCCGGATCACAACAGGACCAAAAGGTAATTTTTCCATGCAGGTTATTTCCACGCCTTCCATTATACCAAAGCGAATTGCTTTTACCCGCATTTGGGGATCATTAATGTTTTTAACAATAAGCTTTTCACCGGTTTGTGCTTGTTCAAGTGTCATAAGAAAAACCTCCCGTCTTATTCTATTGGTATTCATTATTGTTAAATTTGTTAAGATTAATTGAGACCTGTTCTCGTTTTCATTTTATATAATTCAGGAGAAGGTCAGTTTTAGGATTAGTTGCTCCAGTGCTTCCTCCCCGGATAGACGTCCCGTTTTGATCGCCAGGTCAACTTCCTTAAGCGCATAAATAATACGGGGAAGGGAGTCACCGGGAAAATTGGGCAACTGTTCAACAAGCTTCCCCGTCACAAAAGGATGTACCTGTAAAATTGCGGTTATTTTTACAGCAGGCAATCCTTCCTGCTGCAAGATATTGGCACGGTAAAGCAAGCGAAAGTGGCGTATGATCATGGATAGGATACGTAACATTGGTTCATTTTGCTCTCCCATCCTATGCAAATGCTTTAGCGCTCCCACAGCATTTTTACGTCCTAAGTCATCTACCAGATTAAAAATATTGCCAAGCACATTTTCCGGCACCACTTCTTCAATCAGGGAGCAGTCAATCTTTTTTTCCTTACCCAGGCAGCTTACCAGTTTTTCCAGTTCACTTTTAATCAGCAACAGGTTTTCTCCGCTGCGCTGCACAAGCATGGTGAGGGCATCATCATCTATCTCTTTTGATTCACGGAACAATTCATGGCGAATCCAACTGATTAATGCTGCCCCTTTAAGTGGTGGAAATTCCACAAGGTTGCCTGACTTTTCCAGGTACTTGTTTATCTTTCGACGCTTGTCCACATTCCCTATAAAAAAAACAAGGATGCTTTCAACACGCCTGTTTAGTAAAAAAGAGGCCAGTTCTTCCTGATCCGGTTCCTCTTTTTTATTTTGGACTTTGGATTTCTTTGTTCCTTTACTTTTCTGTGATACACCATTGTTTTTCTCCGATATATTTGAAAAATAAGGGGCATCTTTAACCAATATCACGCGTCCGCGGGAAAATATGGTAAGTTGCTCTGCTTCCCGGCGCAAATCTATCCAATTCAGCTTTTTCCCATCAACTTTTAACAGGTCAGGCTCCAATCCCTTGCTTCGCATAACTTCCATTATCTCACCTAAAAGTTCTTCCTTAAGGGAGTCCTCACTGCCGGAAAATACATATAAGGGACGTAATTGACCTTTTTGTAATGCTAATTTAAACTGTCGATAATCCAATATGATCCCATCCAGTCTTCCCCAGGTTTTTTACTGTTTTTATATTCTTTTACAGGAAACAATATTCCTTTTTTTTACCTATTCTTCCTTCCAACTGGGAACCATGCAAACTGGTATTTCCGGTACACATTCATGGCTCTTTTCACCATGGGGAGCTTTCAGTAAGGGTTCTCCCAGTGACGATGGAATTCCTTTCCCCATAGCGAGATATATGCCGGCCAAATGTTGACGGAAAAGAATTTCAAATGGCGCTGCCAGGTAATAGGGCATACTGTCAACCCACCAGGTGAAATCACTGCCTTCTGCTTTATAAATACTGCTCAGGGCCTGCTTGAGCCTATAAGGTTCGGGAGCCCTTTCCGAAAAATCTTTCACGGCCATGCGTGCTTCCAGTAAACGGTCCCACAATTTGTTTTTATGTTCTGTGCCGATCCATCGTGCCAGATTATGATCCACCCAGGACCCGGTGGCAAGGCTGTTAATTTTCCGCCTGGGCGGATTTTCTTCCAGGTATTCGTTTACAGTTACGGTCTTCAAATAAGGAGTGTTAGAGATTCCGGCATAAAGGGCGTTCAGGAAATCATTTTTCTCTCCACCATACCATTCCCAGGCATTTTCTCCGTCCAGGGCTATTGTAACAAGGTAATTGCCGCTGCTGCCTGCTAATTTATCCCCAATTACCTGCAGGCGGTGTATCATATCTGCAGCAGCATCAGAAGCATTCATATGCTGATAAACAAACCCAATCCGATCAGAAAGGTGATGATCCCTGAAAATTATGGGTACTTCTGTCCCTTCTCCGCAGGCCAGATAAGGTTGATAAAGTACTTCCGGGTTTAATACGTGTCCATAACCGTCCCGGTAAATCTCCAAGTCTAATGAATGGGCCAGGATCTGCTCATCAGTAACTGTCCATTTAAATTCCAGGTCAGCCAGGAGGGGAATTGTTTCAGGGCTTACTGCCATTTCCGGCGGCCAGAAACCACGGGGCTTCATATCAAAGAGGCGTCTATATTGCTCCGTGGACATTTCTACCTGGGCACGGGCGTCCTCGGGAAAGCTGAAACGCTGGGGAAGTGGCAAACCGGGCGTGGCACGTAATGATGAATAATTATCTACAAGCAGGGGAAGGATGGGATGATAGTAGGCTGTGGTAATGATTTCTATCTGTCCCTTTTCCTGTAAACGGCAGTGTATGGGAACCACGTCTTCCATCAATGAAAAATGATACTTCAGTAGTGCTTTTTTTTCCTTTTCGGAAAAATTCCTCCCTTTATACATCAGTCCTTGCAAAAAAGGATCATGCTGCCTTATTTCCGGATCTATCCAAACCAGGTTGAACCACACCTGTAAATCAAGATAATCCTGTATCGTGTATCGCTCACGTGCATTGAACAACTCTTCCTGACCTGGCTCATTCAGCCCTCTCCTATCTAAAAGTTGCCAGTAATAGGGGTAGCGGGAAATAACTTTCTCATGTTGGATATCAAAATAATGTTTTAACAAAAAATTCTGTTCCCGTTCGTTCAATTCCCGTGCATTTTTCATGACATTTAGATAAAGATCCGTAGCCTGTTCACCCCCATAAATCTCCAGTTGTTCCAAGAGGGAAGGGCTTAAACTAAAGGTTGCCCTTATATCAGGATATTGTTCCAGTATTTCAGCCATACGATAATAATCCTTGGCAGCATGCAACCTGACCCAGGGCATAATAAATAAACCTTGATGTTCATCATGATAATAGGGTTGATGCTGATTCCAGATAAAAGCAATATTTAAGATTTTTTGCGACATGGTAGCTTCCTCCCGTCTATTATTGACTGTTAATTAGCTTTTGCTGTTAGCTTTTTAAATACTTTGTTGCTTCTTCCGGTTTAAAAACATTGATATATGAACCTGTAGCCATTTCCCATCCAGCTAAAACGGTTAATTTGGGAACAAGTTCCATATGCCAATGATAATAAAGGCAACGACTGGCTGCGCAATGGGTTGTATGAAGGTAAAGGTTATAAGGAGGGTAATGGGGCCAATGTAAATGCCCACCCTTTTGCACTCATTTCAAGGGATGATTCATGTTCCCGCGGTACGATCAGGGTGCTTAAAGGTAATAATGCGCCAAAGGGGATATAGGCCACATAAGAATCGTTCGCCAGGACAATCCTATCTCCTTTCTTTTCTTCTTCTTGCAAAAGCATACATAGAAGACAGCAAACCCGTAAAAGATAGTAATTATGTGCCCTCGTATACTCCTTTTCCAACAGGGGAGGGATATAAGGCAATCCAAGTAACTGGGAATGGGGATGTTCAATGGAAGCCCCCGCCTCCCGCCTGTGATTTCGGAATATCTGAACATAACGCAGATTGGAATCTTTTGCCAGGGCAACAATTCGTTCTTCAAAAGAGCGCAATACCAGGCAAATTTCATCTTCCTCTAAATCTCCCAGGTGCCTGTTATGAACGGGAGTCTCAACAATAATCTTATGCACACCATAGCCGGGATGGCTTTGAAAAAAATTACAATCTGTAATTAAGAGATCTGCATTCCAATTCAACATGGGATCCCGCTCCAAAACAGGGTATCCCGCTTAGTTCTCCAACTCCATTGGCACCAGCAGGTTGAACTTTGGAACCATCTCTACAACCGGGAGGGTCTTTACAAAAAATAACAAAAAGATACACTTTTTAGTGGATAGCTGTTCAAATAAAAACATACCTAAAGTCAAAAAATAGCTTACCCTCCGTTTTTTATTTTATTCTTTTTTTCCCATGCAAGACTGCAATAAATAATTAATTTAGGGTTATAATATTAGGGTTATAAGTAACTTTGGATTAGCAAGAAGGATTCAGGAATCAGGGAAAAGAACTGCACAAAAACTTTTTGGTACTGTTAAATACTGCAATTTTCTGGTTACAGTAAAATTATGTAATAGTGCTTTTTTATTTCTGTTAGATTTTGAATTATAACTTCTTACCATCATTAGTTTTAAACATTGTATGTAAAAGAAAGAGGTGATCATTACCGTGCGTTCAAACGCCGTTGAAGGCCCGACCGCGGCAGAAAAGCTGCCTTCTTTTTATGGGAAAGACCGGCTGGTCCTGCTGACAAGGGATCCGTATTGGCTTTTTGCTTACTGGGAAGTAACAACGGAAACCAGGAAGCAATTGG
>SLRC01000075.1 GCA_007131175.1 Syntrophomonadaceae bacterium | reverse complement strand
TTAGTACCTTTTCAGAATTTTCCGTGTTTTACCTTTTTCTGAAATAATTTATAGTGCGTCAGTTTATTTGTTAATAATTACCTAAATACAAGCTTGGGGACCTGCGAAATATGGGCTAAGCAAACATCAGATCTTTTTTTGCCGGAAACAGAACTGCCGGCTACCTTTAAGGATTCGTATCTTTTGCTCAGCAACCGTGTTGATAAACCAAAGGATGTAGCTGTTGCTTACGCCAAACGTTGGCGAATTGAAGTATTTTACCGTATGGCTAAGCAGAATCTTGGGTTAACATCTTGCTATGCCCGGTCTGAAACAGCCCATTTCGCGCATATGGAGCTGGTGTTCACCGCCAATACTCTTATTAGCTATGCCGCCTGGCATTGTAAAGAAGATGGCGTTGAAGAAGCCCTGCCCCCTGCGAAGTGGTCGGGTACTTTTTCAACGCCGGTTGCCGGATTTACTGTAATAAGCAGCAAATCCAAGTCTATTTTGACAATATCTACCCGGCGTTTTGCAAGTTTAAATAAAAAGTTTTGGCCAAAAATTTTGGAACTTAAGTTATGGAACTGGGATTATTATCCTGGAACTGCATAAGTCCTGTATTAATAAATAATAATTACGTATAAGTAAATTATGTAAATAAATACCACAAAGCAGCAACAAAATGAGGCAAACATAAGATGGCAATCATTAATGTGGTTGCCATCTTTTACGAATATAATAGTGAATTATCCTAATTATTTCGTGGCACACCTTCCCCCTCCCAAAAAAAGCATGTTATTAGAGACTATGCAATTATAGGAACTTATTAAGATTTTATTAAGATTGAGGACAGAGCAGTTATAATACTAAAAAATAAAAGGAAAATGTTTAAACTAAAAGAAAGAATACTTGTTGCAAGCTTTGTTCTGGAAACTGGTTGCCGCTGCTTTACATAAGCGGTTGATTATAGTAAAGGAGTTGTCTTTTTTGCCCCAGCCTTACAAGATTGTAGTGATCGAAGATGAGGAAAAAATTGCCCGCATGATTAAGGACTACCTGGAAAATGAGGGTATGTATATCTTCCTGGCTGGAGGTGGAAGCAAGGGGATTGGATTGATCAAAGAGCACTCACCCGATTTGCTGATTCTGGATCTGATGCTCCCGGATATGAACGGGTTGGATGTATGCCGCACCCTGCGCCGGGAAGGGGAGAGGAGTATTCCCATCATCATGCTCACAGCCAGATCCCAGGAAACGGACCGGGTGGTGGGCCTGGAGATGGGGGCGGATGACTATATCGTCAAACCTTTCAGCCTGGCAGAACTGGCCGCCCGTATCAGGGCCGTTTTGCGGCGCACCGGTGGTGAACAGGTTTCGGGGTCCACAGGAGCAACAGGTGGCAAGGACGAAACGGTTGTCATGAAAAGGGGAGACCTGCAGATAGACGTAGATAACTGTTCAGTAAAAAAAGGCGACCGGGAAGTGGATCTGACTCCCACCGAATTTAAAATTCTAAACCTGCTGGCCCGGCACCCCGGCAGAGTCTTCAGCCGGCTACAGCTTCTGGAAGCCTGTCTGGGTGAGGCATACAGCGGCTATGAGCGTTCCATCGACACCCATATCAGCAACCTGCGCAAGAAAATCGAAGATGACGCGGCAAACCACTCTTACATTGTTACTGTTTTCGGGTTTGGCTATAAATTTGTGGATAAATAGGAGATCAAGATCGATGAAGATAAACAGAAAAATTACCATGGCCTTTTTCATTGTCATTGTGGTGGCATTGGTCGTGATGGCCTTAACATCCCGCCTCTATATCGGCAATGTTTTCGACCGCTACGTGGCCGGGTACCGCAGCGTTCTCATGGAGCAGTGGGAGCAGCTTTTTGAGTCATATTACGTCTACAACCGGGGCAGTTGGGAAGGGGTGGACGAAGTTCTCATGCACCGTCCCAGAGGACAGAGGATGTTGATGCAGCGAGGGCAGGACGGGCCTGGCTTTCTCGGGATCATCCCCGGCGAAAGGCTTCTTTTGGCGGATGCCGGGGGCCTTATTGTCCTAGATTCCCTGAATGATAAAACAGGAGAAACCCTTTCCACCCGTATCCTGGAGCAGGGCACACCGATCATGCACGGCGGCGAGCAGGTAGGCACCCTTGTTTTGCAACCCCAAACGGCCATGACAGTCCTGACCCTGGAAGAAGAATTTTCCCAATCTGTTTTGCAGGCCATCTTGTGGGGAGGCATGGCTGCTTTCCTGGTGGGTGCGGCTTTGAGCTACCTCCTGACCGGCCAGTTTACCCGTCCCCTGGCCCTGCTTACTGCATCAGCCAAAAGGTTTGCCCTACGTGACTTCCGTCACAGGGTGCAAATGGAAAGAAGAGACGAAATAGGTGAGCTGGCGGAAGCTTACAACTACATGGCAGAAAGCATCGAGAAGAATGAAAAGCTGCGTACCAACTTGCTGGCCGATGTTTCCCACGAACTGAGAACTCCCCTTACCATCCTGCGGGGAAACTTTGAAGCACTGCAGGCGGGAAAAATGGAAGCCACCCCCGAACTCCTTTCTTCCCTCTACGACGAGGTGCTCAGGCTGGGCCGCCTTGTGAGCGACCTTGAATCCATCAACTTGGCACAGGCGGGTAAACTTCCCCTCAATATCAGCGAGGTGGAGCCGCGTGTTATCCTCTCCCGTGCTGCTGCACCATTCCAGCATGAAGCCAATGAGCGGGACATAAACTTTGTGCTCGAGCTTGAGGAAGGACTGAAGGCCTGGAAGCTGGACGAGGATCGGGTCACCCAGGTTTTGATCAATCTCCTTGCCAATGCTTTTAAATTTACACCGGATAGTGGTGAAATCAGGCTGGAGGCCGGCATGGAAAATGAGTTTTTGACGATTGTGGTGAAGGATTCAGGGCCGGGCCTGGCCAGTGAGGACCTACCTCTTATTTTCGAGCGTTTTTACAAGGCAGGACCGGGAAGAAGTGAGGGCAGCGGACTGGGCCTTTCCATTGCCAAAAGCCTGGTGGAAGCCCACGGGGGTATGATTAAAGCTGATAATCGCCCCGAAGGGGGAAGCGTCTTTACCGTTGCCTTCCCGCCGTCCCTACTGCCTTCCAAATTGTAGAAGCGAATTCCATATCCAACAAATAACCCCGGCTCAAAAGCCGGGGTTATTTGTGTTTCAGGGTTCAAATTGCAGTAGCTGCACAATTAAAACCTTTTTCCCAAGGGCAGTCCTTTACCCATGCCATGACGGTTTGCACGCTGAAAACCCTTGTTCAGAAACTCTTCACTGAACTCATGGGGGATGTATTGGCTCATGGCTTCACGCTTTCGAAGCACCTCCTTTCTTCAATGTTTTATGTGCTACTTCCGTTAGTATAAACCTGTAATTTCAAGACGCCTTTTAGAATATGTCAAGTTTTTGTCAAGCTTTTTAATGCCATGGCAAAAAAATGTTTAATAGGGAGATCGTATGGCATCTAAAAACTCAGGTAAAAAAATAATTTTCCACTGTTTTAACAAACTCGCTACAACGTGGGGGAAAAAACCTATCTTGATAAAATCTAAACATCTTATTAATAAAATCCTGATAATATACGGGTATGATACAACTGATCTTAAAAGAAAGGGGGTGAAACAGGGTGAAGAAAACAGGGTTGTTAGGAATGTTATTGCTGGCAACACTGCTGGTTTTGTCATTGTCCCAGGTGGCATTTGCAGAGTCAGCAACAGCTGAAGGGCAAGCGGTGTGGGAAAACAAGGATGTCAATGAGCTGAGGCAGTTAAGATTGCAGAAATTTGCTCAGGTTAACGAGCAAAGACAGTTAAGGCTGCAGGAATGCGGCGAAGTGTGTGATGAAGCATGTGAACCAAAACAAGAAAGGCTGCAGAAAAAAGAGCAACTAAAAGAGCAAAAGGAATTAAACAGGCAGCAAAGGCTAAATACAAGCAAAAAAATCAGCACCCTGTAATGAACCAGGCTTTAAGGTGGGGTGGATGACTCTGTCCGCCTTTCATCCTGGGTGGCAAGGAGAATAACATGTTTCAAGTAGTAAAAAAACCAACAAAATGCTTAAACATACTTCTATTGCTGCTGCTGGTTATGCTGGCAGCAGCTTCCGCTTGTGAAGAAAATAACACATTCTCCCTCGCTGAAGAGAACCTTGCAAACAACACGGAACCACGCGTGGAAGTCCTTTTATATCACTCTTTAAAACCGGGAGGGTCAGGCAAATGGCCAGTTATTGAACCGGCTCTTTTTTACCGGCAGCTCGAAGTGCTGCTCACTCAAGGCTGGGAACCCCTCACGCTGGCAGAGTACAAGGCATGGGCAAAAGGAAAAAAAGCACTGGCAGGCGATTCTTTTTTACTTACATTTGATGACGGAGCCCGGAGTATTTATGAATACGCATTTCCCTTTTTGCAGGAAAAAGGGATTCCGGCAGTAGCATTCCTCATAGCCAAGCACCATGATCCCCACTATGAGCCAAGTGAGACCATCTGGGTGCCCAAGCTCACGGATGAGCAGATCCTGGAGATGGAAAGATCAGGCCTGGTGACTTTTCAAAGTCATTCCTATGATCTGCACAGGATTATTGATGATGAACCGGCAGCATTAACGGCCTCTGCTGACCAGATCAGGCAGGACTTTATAAAGTCGGCAAATGTTATTGCTGAACTTACAGGGGAGCCTGTTTACAGCATTGCCTATCCCTATGGGGCTATTAATAGTGAAGTAGTTAAAGTGGCACAAGAGGCTGGTTTTCGACTGGGATTTATTTTAGATGATGAAGGGAAAGGGGATAAGGATATGCTGCTGCAACCCCGCATTTCACTGGACAATTACTCCCTGGTTGAGTTTAAGAAACATTTTAATTTGGCACCATGAGAATGAAACTAACCAGATCACGGCTGTCTCGCAAACCCGGGAAAGTTCTTAAGACCCGTCCCTACATCTACTTCAGCCTTGTCAAACTGGTGCGTGATCAATTCGCCTGTATCAACTGCAACCTATGCAACAAGGACTGCCCGGAAAATGTAAAACCTGCAGAAAAGGTTGTGCTTACTGCTGACAGGTGCACCCACTGCCTGGATTGCGTGGGCATCTGTCCCAGGGGCCTGGAAGGGATGAAGCTAACCCTTGGCAGGGGCAGCTTTAAGAACCGGG
>SLRC01000169.1 GCA_007131175.1 Syntrophomonadaceae bacterium | reverse complement strand
AGAGTGATACGGGCCAGAGCAAGGTTGGATAGAGCCTGTTCCAGTGACTGCTCCGTTTGCTCGAGCTCTGCTGTGCTGATTACACCTTCCCGGTATAGTTCATTATTACGTTGATATAGCTCTTCAGCATATAAATGCTGCAACTCCGCCTGATTAACAGTCTCTTCAGCACGAACGATTTCTTCCGTTTGCAAGCGCTCCAAACTGACCTGTCCCCTTGCCAATGCATTTTCCCGCTGCCTGATTAAATTGAGCACCCGGCTGTTCTCAAGGGAGAGAAGAAGCTGCCCTTTTTCCACGAAAGTTCCTTCCTGAGCGAGTACCTCGGCAACGGTTCCGGCCTGTGAAAAGGAAAGGGGAATTGTTGATTCACCTACCACTTTGCCTGCTGCCAGGAGCGTCTCCACCGCATCACCTTTTTGTACCGTTATGTAATCAGTTTGAACAGGGGATAAGTTCCACCAGGCCAGCCCAGCACCCACCAAAACCAGAACAAGCAGGGCTGCAGAAAGCCATTTTTTCCTTGTAAACACGTCTCCACTCCTTTCCCTTCTTTTCCTATCATTTTTAATTCTATATTTTACCGGGAAATTCCTTTTTTTTATTTAAACAATTATTCTATAATACTTAATCTCCTGTATTAAAAAATATATACAGCTGCGGTCTTACCCTGTTAAACTGTGCATTTAGTTGGCCGATTGAATAAAAGGGGTGAGGGATATGATTAAAAAACGATTTGCAGTTGTATTAATCATTGTAATGGTGCTTGTGCCAGGCTTTATGGGAAGCGCAAAAGTTGAGGCGGGGGGTCGCTTTCAAAAAACGCCTTTGTTAACTGCTGCCACCCGGGGTTCTGTGGAGCAGGTGCAAATGTTACTGGATGGAGGTGCCAATGTTAACGCCATAAATCGTTTTGGGAGGCGTCCTTTGGAGGTTGCTGTTACCAGGAATCACATGGATGTGGTATCAATGCTATTGGAGCGGGGCGCCCATATTAATGTTCAAAACAAGTTTGGCAAAACCCCATTGGAAATAGCAGTGAACAACGGTAACCTGGAAATGGTCCAGTTGTTAATCGAGAACGGAGCAAATGTAAATGTAAAAAACAAATTTGGCCGAAGCCCCCTTTATTATTCAGTTTTGAAGAATAACGAAGATATCATGACATTGTTAATGGAAAACGGGGCAACGGCAAACTGGTGACTAGTTTGCATAACCTATTGGCATAATCATAACAGGCGCCCCTTCTGTTTGAATGATCTCCTTTACTGTGTCGTCGTTAAAAGCTCCCACAGCCACAGTAGCCATATTTAAAGCTTCTGCTTGCAAATAAATATTTTGGGATATATAACCTGCATCCAGATAGACATACCGATTACCCCTTTCCCCATAACGGGCCGTGGTTTTTTCAATGTGAGCTGCCATAACTATAACGGCCGGTGCCGATGCAACCATCTGTTGCCCCAGGGCTGCCCGGGCCAGCTCTCCCCTTACATCTTTATCTTGTTTCATTATCAGTGAATGTGCCTTGTAGTCATAATAATAAACTCCCTTGTTCATATCTTCCACTTCTCCCACCACCAGGTAAAGCTCAAGTGGATAGATACCCCCTGCAGAGGGTGCCGTCCGGGATGCTCCTGTTAGACCATCCACACCTACGCCTCCTGCTGCCCAAAGCAATTGGCTCACCTCAAAAAGGTTCAAGCCCTTTTCCCCGAAATTTCTTCTGGAAATGCGGGCATAAAGTGCCTCTTCAAGGGATACCTGGCCTTTCACCTCAGGTTGGGGCAGGGAAATATTTCCCAAGCTGCCTGATTCATTCTTCACCATTGAATTATTGTTTATCTTTTCTACCGCACAGCCAGCAGGACTAAACAACAAAAAAATAAAGGCAAAAAAAATAACCGTTACCTCTTTAATCACAACTACTTTAAACATCCCAACTATCCACTCCTTACGTATTCTTTGTTGCTCTTTCAAACAAAAATTCTAATTTCCCATTGGTATATTTAAGTGCCGCAGCGAATTTTGTTCCTTTTCTGCTGGTAAATCCTTTTATTGTTTTAGTTTGGCCCCCTTCCAACAAATCTCTGACCTGTTTTTTGCTAAGTTTTTTCCCGGCAATTTTACCCAGGAAAAATTTGCAGCCTGATTTTTTCCAGGAGCTGCAACCATAGCCTTTAGTGTTTTCAATAACTGCCCCTCCACAAACAGGGCACAAACCAAGTGCATGCCTGATACCGGGAGCAATCGCTTTGCTCTTACTTTCCCCGGCGAGCTTTACTATTTCCCTGGTATAGCCTTTAATGTCATCTATATACTGATCCGGTTTCAGTTTTCCACGTTCAATATCGTAAAGCTTCTTTTCCCATGAACCTGTAAGTTCGGGACTTTTCAATGTGTCCGGCATCATTTCCACCAACGCCATACCCTTTACAGTTGGCACAAGGGTTTTCCCTTTGCGCTCAACATAGCCAACTTTGAGCAAACGTTCAATAATAGAAGCCCGCGTCGCCGGCGTTCCCAGTCCGTTTTCCTGCATGCGCTCCCGCAGTTCCTCATCATTAACCAGCTTTCCAGCGTTCTCCATGGCTGACAGGATACTTGCATCCGTGTATCTTGACGGTGGCTTTGTCTGTTTTTGTTTTAGCTTTACATCCCGTACATTAACCGCATCACCCTTATTAAAATCGGGCAATAACTGCTGTTCCTGTTCTTGATCCTGATCCTGACCCGGCTTGTTATTCCGTTCCGCCTCAATTGCAGTCGCAGACGCTTTGGCATAAAGTTCTTTCCATCCTTGCTGCGTTACTGCCTTCCCCTTACTGATAAAAATCTCCTGCTCTATTTCTGCGGTAATTGTTTTTACCTTATAGAGATGATCAGGGAAAAAGCCACAACAAAAACGCCTTGCAACAAGATCAAACACCTTCTCTTCTTCTACGGTCATTTTTCCTTTCTCTCCGGTGGGTATAATTGCATGGTGGTCAGTTATTTTGTTTTCATTTATGTTTCTGCCCTGCAATGTCCATCCTGCTTGTTTGATCCGTTCTGTATATCTTTCATAGCCCCGCAAATGCGCCACGATTTCCAGGGTATCAATATCTTTGCTGAGGTAACGACTGTTTGTCCGGGGATAAGTGATCAGTTTTTTCTCATATAACCTTTGTGCAAGGTCAAGCACCTGCTGCGCTGAATAACCAAATTTTTTGTTGCCATCCCTTTGTAATTCCGTAAGATCGTAAAGCAAGGGGGGGCTTTCTTTTCTTTTTTCCTGCTTAACATCCTGCACAAATCCTGTTTTCCCGTAAACCTTTTGCTGTACTCCCTCTGCAACCACTTTTTTTAGCGTTCGTCCTTCACCGTCACCCTTCCATTTCCCCCAGAAACCTTCCGCGTAATCCACCAGGACTTCCCAGTAATCCTGTGGCACAAACTTTTGAATATCATTTTCCCGGTAAACCAACAGCGCAAGTGTGGGAGTCTGTACCCGGCCCACACTTAGCATGGTCCCGTGCTGTACCGTAAATGCCCGGGTAGCATTAAGGCCTACCAGCCAATCCGCTTCACTGCGGCACCGTGCAGCATCATAAAGATTATCAAAATAGCTGCCTGGCCTTAACTTTGCAAAACCCTGCTCAATTGCCGCATCTGTCAGGGAGCTTATCCATAAGCGTTGAACGGGTTTAGTGCATCCTGCCAGGGAGTATATATAGCGAAAGATCAGTTCTCCTTCCCGTCCGGCATCGGTAGCACAAATTATTTCCTTTACATCCTTCGAGTGCATTAGCTTTTTAACTATTTCATATTGATCCTGGGTTTGTTGCACTGGCTTTAACAGCATCTTTTCCGGAAGTATGGGTAGATCTTCCATCTTCCATCTTTTAAACGCATGATCATACTCTTCAGGCATTTTTAACGTTGCCAGATGGCCAACCGCCCAGGTAACAATGTAGCCATCTCCTTCAAAGTATCCCTTTTTTTTGCTCCGGCAACCAAGTACTTTGGCCATATTACGGGAAACAGAATGTTTTTCGGTAATAACAAGGGTTTTCATTTGATTCTCCCTTATCCTTAAGTCATTAAGTCATTAAACCACTTTATATTTTTACAATTCGCCATGCTCCATAATATCCCTTCGCCTTAAGAAAATCCTGCTTATTAAGAAAAGTAAGGGGAAAAATAGGGAAAAGAAAGTTTGACGTCTTGGTTCTTATTGTATAAAATAGGCACGTTAGATAAGTGGAAGGTGGGAGTGGTATGAACGAAATTTTGCAGATAACCCTAATCGGGTTAATGGCAGGTGTACTGGGAACCGGTTCAGGAGTTGTCATAGCCTTGTTCGTGAAAAATCCAAGCACAAAAATGATTGGCTTTATCCTTGGCTTTGCCGGGGGGATCATGCTGGCTATTGTACTTATAGATCTCCTCCCCGAAGCCGTGGAAGCAGGAAATTTTTTTACGGCCATTGCCGGCTTGATTATTGGGGCTATCCTTATTCTCATGCTTGATTTGAAGCTTCCCCATTTTCATATTTTCGAAACGGGAGACGAGATGGCAAGATTTATTCGGACAGGGACTCTCCTCGGATTGGGCATTGCCATGCACAACCTGCCAGAAGGGCTTGCGATCGGGGCCGGTTACATTGCCTCCCCGGCCCTGGGCTTTACCCTGGCCTTTACCATTGCCCTTCACAACATACCTGAAGGAATTGCCATGGCTTGTCCCCTCTGCGCCGGCGGGATGCGCATTAGGTGGATCCTGCTCTATACGGGCCTGGCCGGGTTTCCAATGGGTGTGGGTGCCTTTCTGGGTGCCAGCATCGGTGCCATTTCCCCGCTTGTCCTGTCACTGTCATTGGGCTTCGCCGGCGGGGCAATGCTTTTCATCATTTTTAATGAGCTAATTCCCGGTTCACAGGGCTCGGGAAGGGGTCATGCGGGAACATTTGGGGCTGTCTTCGGCACCATAGCAGGCATTCTTCTGCTGGCAGTAATCTAAAAGCAAACCCCTATTTGTTTATGGAGAAACTTTGATCTACTCCCCTGAGACCCTGAAGCGCCCCGCAGGGTATTGATATATGGGGTGGTGAGATATGATAATCACGGGGATTAATACGAATTACCTGGGCCTTGTGTTTTCTTCCCAGGTTTTCGCTCATATTGCGAATTGTTGAGATAATCATTCCTGCCCCTATCTCAACCACTACCATGGGGAAATGGCAATTTTTGAGGAAAGAATGGAAATTACTCCGTTGCTTGTCCGAACGCTTGCTGATCCAGGCGAAATCCCCAAACATGAGCACATTAGGACGGGAAACTTCTTTGCAGCGGGGACAATGCAAAATGTTTACAGCTCGCATTGTAGCAGGTTCTACAGAAAGGCTCTCCGTATTTTCCCAAATTGCATTACTGCAGGGAACGCTGCATTGTAAGTGATGAATGGATCCGTGTACTTCGTAAATTTTTTCTTCCGGATACCCCGCTTTTTGAAACTGTCCATCCACATTGGAGGTAACAACGAAATAATCCATTTGGCGTTGCTCTATCCACTTTTGCAATAGTTCAAACCCCTTGTGTGGTTTGGTATTGCGGTAAAGGTCAATCCGATGTGCATAAAAACCCCAGCCAAAAACAGGGTCGTTGCTGAAGTGGACAGGGTTTGCAGCATCATAATAATTAATCCCCAGTTCTTCATACATGGGGTAAGCTTTCCAAAATCCCTTATCCCCACGGTAATCAGGCAGACCGGAATCAACGCCAATCCCTGCACCTGCAGTGATTATCATGGTACGGGCTTTTTCTATTGCCCTGGCTGCCTCTTTGAAAGGTTCCATTGCTTTATGCATAGTTCTGATAATTATCTTTCCTTGACAATTTCCAACTTAACTTTGCCAAGTCCATGCGGGGTCAAGCCAATTAAATCAGAGGCACTGATTGAGAGATCAATGATACGCTCAGGATGCCTTACCTGGCAGGGTCCCCGGTCGTTAACACGCACCCAAACACTTAAACCTGTTTTTAAATATGTTACTTTTACCATCGTATCAAGAGGCAATGTGGGATGGGCTGCTGTATGCAAATTCATGTCAAAAATTTCACCGAAATAGGTCCTGTTACCGTGAAACCTGGGCCCATACCAGCTTCCGGTTCCTGCTTCAGAAAATACAATCCGTACGTTTTCAGTCAAGACATCAAACATTGCATTTGTTACTGATGGCACATTTTTTATTTCTGCAAAGCTTTTATAGAGCCCGCTTGTATCACGGTAAGCGATAATTTCTGCCGCCACAGCTTCCCCCATACCATCAATCTTCAGCAAATCATCCAACCTAGCCGCATTAATATTAATTTTGTTACTTTCTGTTGTATCCGTAACTGGAGCTCCAGCAGTTTTGATATTTGCTGTACCGGTGGCAGGATTATAATTTACATCCCCGCCAAGAGCCTCAGCAGCAAAGCGCAGCGGAATATACGTGCGGTTTGCCTTGAATATAGCCGGGACATCAATAGCAATGGGAACACCGTTTACCGTTGGCAGATCACTTCCTATGGGTATGCTTACCTGCAAGTCATCCACAACAGCAAAAGCCGTCCTTGTATTATTGTCCCAGGTAACTTCCGCATCCACAGCAGTAAAAAAATCCCGCATTGGTACCAGCATGCGACCTTTTTCCATTAGCGGGGAATACTCAAACTCAAGGTTTTCCCCGTCCACAAGGATCGCTATTTCGCTGGCCGCTACTGTTGCAGGAATGCTTAGCATCAGTAAAAAAAGCATCAGTATGGAACCACACTTCTTCATATTCATCCTCCTTGTTGACCTGGTAAATATTTAATCAACTATTTTATATAATATGCATTGCAATCCATTTTATATTTTTGATTTATTTTAAATTCGCTGTTTATCCCCAAAATCCTTCCCAAAAGGGATAATATGACCCACTACCGGTTTATTTAGCAAAAATGGATCAAGAAAAAACAGGCGGCTGTCTAAAGGCGCCCGCTAACCTTATTTCAAGTCCGGTAATTATTTAAATGCTCATACCAGGATATTTGATAAAACGAATATTGATGGGGTATCGGTAAAACTCGCCATTATTTGCCCGAACAGCTGCAATAATACAGAAGATAAGGTCCAGGATACCCACAATGATAATAAGCGCTATACCAATAAGAACAACAATCAATATGGCAGATATAATTGATGCGATCATGACCGTGATTTGAAAATTCAGTGCTTCCCTTGCCTGATCCCGGGCAAAACCTTCATCAGTCTTAACCAGGTAAACAATGAGTGGCCCCAAAAAGCCAGTAAACAAACCCAGGATGTGCGTTACTGCCCCCAGACCTCGTTCTTCAATGTTGTTCAACTGAATCAACCTCCATTCTATTTTGTTTAATAGCAACTGCTTGGGACTTCTGAGCCCTCTGGCCTTTTGCTTTTTGCCTGAAAGCTCCGAAAAGGCACCGTGCATGCGAAGCGATATTTGCTTGCTAAGTTATTACTACCGGCTCCAGGGTGCGGCAGCAGCCGCCTAAAAGTTGGGCTGTCCCGGGGTCGCAAGTGGTAACAATAAGCTGCCCGCTTTTGGAAAAATCACGCAGCATCCGGGCTGCTTCTTCTTTGCGCCGTGGGTCAAGGTCTACCAGGGGATCATCCATGATGAGGAATCCCCCTTCCCTGCCCCAAAGATGTTCAGCCATTGCCAGTCGCAGGGCAAGAGCTAAGCCACGCGACGTTCCTACAGAAAGGAGATTCACAGGCAGTTCCCTGTCCCCTTTTGAAACACCAATACGTTCAGGTATGGACCCTTCCAAAAACACCATGTCGTAGCGATAACCTGTTACAGGTGTAAAATATTTTTGTAAAGAAGCAACCAGGGGATCAAATGCTTTAGAACCCACTTCCCCGAGAATATTTTGAAATTCATGTTCCACCATGCACACGGCCCTGGCCCTGTCTTTTAAATTGTTAAACTTTCTTTTGCTGTATAACAGACGTTCCTCCAGTTCTTCTACCGACTCCTCAGGCAGTTCGCTTTTGGCTTGGTCTAATTCTCGCATCAGATTGTAAATCGTCTCCTGGGAAGACCTGTTTTTCTCCCTTACTTGTTGCAAACTCAGCATAAATGCACCGGGACTTTGCCATTTATCGGGCAAGGGAGCTAATTTGTCCAGTTCCTTTTCCACTTCCCTGACCTGCGCCCGCAGGTCAACGAGCGCATCAACAATTTTCTCATATGAGTCGTATTCATTTTCCCATTTTTTCAGTTGAGCCTCAATATCCCTTAATTCCCGCGTGAGACTTTTTTCTTCCACCGCAGCTTCTTTTAAATCATCTCCAATCAAATCAAGCGTCCGTACACTTTGCTCCGGCCCCAACTGGGAAACCTCCTTTGCCAGGTCCCCGTAAGAATTATTTTTAAGGAGGGTCTCAATTTGGACGCGCAGCCGCTCCACTATTTTCTCTTTTTCTGTTCTCTTGTCAAAAATATGTCTTGCCTCTTCCCTGGTATTAACAGCCAGGGCATGCAATTTTTGCACCAATGTATTTTTTGTTTTCTCGATCTTGCTGATGATACCCGTAACATCTCCTTGGCCGGACTTTATTTCCAAAGTCCAATCACCACTCTGCAGTAATAGCCTTCCTTCTGCTTCAAAAATAATTTCCCGCTCCACAGTTAACTGTTGGCTTTCGCCCACACCGGAAGTAACCTTCAGATGCAGTGGATTTTCACAAGTCATGTTTCCCTGCAGTTTCATTGCTTTTAAAGTGGTTTGCAGCTGGGCTAAGCGGGCATCCAATTGTTCCAGTGCTTCAATACTGTCTTTGTTAATCTGGGGCAGCTCCTGTAATTCTTTTTTCTTTTCCCCTAATTCATCCACTAAAGGCTTTACTTTTTGCAGCAATTCCCTCTGAGTGCGGGCTTCCATAGCAAACTTTGCTGCCTGCAATTCCTTTTCCAGTGCTGCTTTTTCCTTTATCTTTTCCTGCAATCTGGCATGCTGATGCTTTTGCCGTTCCACCACTTGGGGCCAGCGGGCATTTAGCTCCCGGATAGACTTCTCCTTCTCATGCAATAACGCCAGCCTGGGTTCCAGCATCGCGCGGCGCTGGATTTCTCCTTCTATCTTTTCCATGTTCTTTAATGTGGGTTCTAACTTTTCTTTTTTCTCATGGACAATTTCCCCAAGTTGGACAGACAGATTTTCCACCCGCACCTCCAAGGCTGTCCCTTCCCTAATCTTCCTTTTCAGCTCCTCCACCTCATAGTACGCGGACAGAATCTCTCCCCGTCCCCGTTTATAAGGATTATCAATACCCCTTCCTCCCTGGGGCACACCCTTTTGCAGATCCCACAGTTTCAAAAGCTCGTCTTTTTCATTAAGGAGAGCCTCCTTAAGAACCTCCAGGGATATGCCTCCAGATTGAAACACCAGATTACGCAGAGTTTCGGCCATGCTCCCTGTCGCCTCACTATTGCTCCGCAGCAATTCCACTGTATGGAGTAGATCTGCCTGCCTTGCCAGGAAAACACCCTCGTATGTTCCCCTGCCATATTGTAGCAGAGGTGAAAGAAGTTCAGCAATAGTATCTGGATTATTGACCTCACTGCTGTCAGGTAGGTGCAGTCGGTCCTTTTTTACTTCGCCCCAGGCACGTTCCAGGATATACTCCTTTCCCCGGCCACACTTAAACGCCAGGGAAACCTGGATCGTGTCACCATGGGGATAGGGCATGTATGGGGCAAAATAGTCTTTCCAGTCGCTGCTGTTTTTGCGCAGGGACGAAGCGAAAAAAAGTATGGCAAAAATTGCACTGACCAGGGTGCTCTTCCCCGCTTCATTCGGTCCCAGGATAACGTTTACCCCGGAGGAAAAATCAACATCCCGCTCTAAAGTTCCGCCGAAGGGAAAGAGCCTGACCTTTTGCAGATTCACTTGTTCACCTTCTTTATCATCTGGTAGGCAACTTGCAACGCCTCAGTCTCCCCTTTTTCTGCCAGTCGGGAAAGCAATAAAAAGGGGAACGATTCCCGGGCAAACTCTTCGGCTATAGTATCAAACGTTATCTCAACACTTAAGGATGACTCATCCAGTTCCATATAAAACAGGGACTCCCTGATCCGGTTAATAATCTCCCAGCGGGCATTATATTCATACCGGGGCAGCGTGCCTCTCAACGATAATTTTAAAAGAATATTTTCCCCCTTACCAGCAAATTCCCGCTCCAGTTCCAACAAGTCATCCAGGTTGTTTATCTTTATACCAAGTTCATTAAATTTAAATCTGCCAGTCTCAACACAACGGCTTTCCTGGTTGCCTTGATCATCCAGCAAAATTATCCTGGCAAAACCGCTGTGCTTGCAGTCAAAGCCGTCTGCCTCCGGTGTGCCGCAGTATGTGAAAGGGCTTTCCAAAGTCAGTCCGCCAGGATAGGTAACATGAGTATGACCCAAACACCAATGATGTAAATTCAATTCAGCAAGCTCCCTTTCCTCCATGGGAAAATAGCGACCATCGAAGTCTGGAGAAATACCTTTAACTGAGCCATGAGCCACACCCAGTTTTATTCCAGCGGGACGCATGCCAAGTTCCCTGATCCAGCCAAGCCGGTTTTCTCCTGAATGCTTGCTATCACAAGGTGCGGGGAAAAGGGTCATATCCAGGTTAAAGTCCCTTAAATCATAGGGCTCTTTCCGGTCAAGCAGTAATACGTTATCGGGGGCAGCGTCCAAAAAGACTTTCCATAGAGCACTAAACTCATCCCTGAAGTCATGATTGCCCGGCAAAACAGCCACACAGTTACCCTCAAAGGAGGTCAGTATTTTAAGTGCCTGCAGTACTGACTGACGAGGCACATTGGTGCGATGAAAAAGATCCCCTACCACCAAAAAGAGTTTGCACTTTTCATGATTAGCCAACTCCACAAGCCGTGCAAGGGTTTTAAATCTGGCTTCCACAAGTTCGTTCCGCACTTCTTGGGGATATCCCCGGTTATTATAGGTCATCCCCAGGTGAATATCTCCCGTATGAAATATTTTAATACGCATGGATAATAAATACCTCCCGGCAGTACTATTACCACTTTTACCGTTGTTAGACTTATTCTTTATGCATTACCAAGAATCCTCCCTATTGGGATTTTTTTCTCTATTTTAACCGGCTATTCAAAATAGCGTAATTTGACAGGTAGTATTTATTTTAATAAAATATAAAACATCAAATATGTTAAGGGAGGGAAAATAATGGTTGAAGAAAAAACTTTTAAGGGTTTGTCTTCGGAAAACGGAACCACTTATATAACAGATGATGTAGTGGCAATTACTGCCGGCCTGGCTGCTACCGAAGTAGACGGAGTCGCCAGCATGAGCGGCGGTATTGCTGAAGGGATTGTCCAGAGACTGGGCAGGAAAAACCTTGCACGTGGTATTAAAGTGGATGTAAAAGACGAGGAATGTGTTATTGATGTTTACATTATCGTTAAGTACGGCGTAAATATTCCTGAAGTTTGTAAAAAAATACGGGAAAAAACTAAACAGGCTGTTGAAGATACCGTAGGACTTAAAGTAACTGCCGTTAACATTCATGTGCAGGGATTGAGCATTGAAGCTGATGAGGAAGATGAGCCCGTTGTTGAAGAAGCGGAAATTAATTATCCATGAGGATTTTTGCAAAAAACTTTAAGACTTTAACGTTAAGAAAACACCTGGCCAGGTGTTTTCTTAACGTTAAAGATTATTTTACAATCATTACGGTGGATTCGGCTTCCTGAGCCACCGCATTGCTCACACTGCCCAGGAGCATTTTTTTCAAACCACCCAAACCCCTGCTGCCAATCACAACCAGATCAAAATTGCCCTTTGCTGCCGCTTCAACGATTGTAGTCGAAGGGTGCCCTTTTACCAGCACTTTATTAACTTTTATATTCTTTTCTTCAAATATTCTTGCTGCCTCTTCCAATATCTTTTCACCTTCTGCTTTCTTTTCACCATCAATATGCTGCAATATCTCTCCGGTTACATAACCGTTTGCATGTGGAGACATGATAGCGGTGTCCAGGTAGTAAGCATGAATTAAAGTAACTGAAACTTCATCCAGATGCTCACTGATGAATGCTGCTTTTCTCACTGCTTTGATGCTTTTCTCAGATCCGTCTGTGCAAACCAATATTTTCATGAAGGCCATCCCCCCTTTAGTGTTTACTTATATATTCCACAAATAATTACACAATCCTGCCTGAGATTACTGAAGGCTGATTAATAAATCATAAAAGCTTTTGCAAAGTTTTCTATTACGTAAAATAAATAAATTTTTGCAGGAATAGCAGGCCGGGCCAGCGAAAGTTACCACTGTTACCCTGATTCATCAGAAAGGAGAGGAAACATGAATTATTCAGTAGAAGTTGAAAGAATGACTTGCGTGGCCAAGGGCCCAAACCATGGTCCTGCACCGATACCGGAGGAAGGAAAGTGGGTGCAGGCAAAGGAGATTAATGATATTTCCGGATTAACGCATGGAGTTGGTTGGTGTGCCCCCCAACAAGGAGCATGTAAGCTTACCCTGAATGTAAAGAACGGTATCATAGAAGAAGCTCTTGTTGAAACTCTGGGTTGTTCCGGCATGACCCATTCCGCTGCCATGAGCGGGGAAATTTTGCCGGGAAAAACAATTCTGGAAGCCTTAAATACAGATCTGGTTTGTGATGCCATAAATACAGCAATGCGGGAACTCTTCCTGCAAATTGCCTACGGCAGAACGCAAACGGCTTTCTCTGAGGGTGGCCTCCCAGTGGGAGCAGGGCTTGAGGATTTAGGAAAAGGATTGCGCAGCCAGGTTGGAACCACGTACGGGACCCTGGCCAAAGGACCGCGTTACCTGGAAATGGCCGAAGGATATATAAAAAATTTAGCTTTGGACGAGAATGATGAAATTATCGGTTATGAGTTTGTCCACCTGGGCAAAATGATGGATATGATTAAAAAAGGAACTGACGCTAACGAAGCCTTGCAACAGGCAACAGGTAAATACGGCAGGTTTGATGAAGGAGTAAAAACCATTGACCCACGACATGAATAAGTGAGAGGGGGAAAAGAGAAATGGCTCTTTTTGAAAGCTATGAGAGAAGAATAGATCAGGTAAATAGCGTCTTACAAAATTATGGAATTGGCACTTTGGAGGAAGCAAAAAATTTATGCCAGGCTAAGGGAATTGAAGTTTTTGATATTGTCCGTTCTGTTCAGCCCATTTGTTTTGATAATGCCTGTTGGGCTTATGCAACAGGTGCAGCAATCGCTATTAAAAAAGGGTTGGGCAAAGCAGCAGATGTTGCAGAGGCAATTGGTGAAGGCTTGCAGGCATTTTGCATCCCCGGTTCAGTTGCCGATGACCGGAAAGTGGGTTTGGGACATGGCAATCTTGCCGCCATGCTTTTAAAAGAAGACACGAAATGTTTTGCTTTTCTGGCGGGCCATGAATCCTTTGCCGCGGCTGAAGGGGCCATTGGTATCGCCAAATCGGCAAACAGGGTGCGAAATGAACCCTTAAGGGTTATCCTGAACGGCCTGGGCAAAGATGCGGCCCAAATTATTTCACGCATTAACGGTTTCACGTATGTGCAAACATCTTTTGATTATTACAGCGGTAAGCTGGAAATGGTCCGGGAAATCCCGTACTCAGAAGGTGAAAGGTCTAAAGTGCGGTGCTTTGGGGCTGATGATGTGCGGGAAGGGGTTGCCATTATGCACGCTGAAGGGGTGGATGTATCCATAACCGGTAATTCAACTAATCCATCCCGCTTCCAACATCCAGTGGCTGGAACATATAAAAAGGAATGCGTTATCCTGGGTAAAAAGTACTTTTCCGTTGCTTCCGGAGGCGGCACAGGCAGGACACTACATCCTGACAATATGGCAGCAGGGCCTGCTTCATACGGACTTACGGACACCATGGGAAGAATGCATTCCGATGCCCAGTTTGCAGGCTCATCCTCTGTTCCGGCTCACGTGGAAATGATGGGCTTTCTCGGTATGGGCAACAATCCCATGGTTGGGGCCACAGTGGCAGTGGCAGTGGCAATTGAAGAAGCATCAAGTTAGTACAGTAAAAACTTTAGGAAAAGGAACTCAAAAGGGAGCTGCCAGTCTAATTATGACTGCATGCTCCCTTTATTATATGAACCTTTTTATAAACTCCAAAAAAACCCTTTCTTCTTTTATTGATCCTTGTGCCTCGTTAAGGAGGACAATTTTTTTATCATCTTTAAACATGGACAGCCAGGAAAAATCAATATCACCCCTGCCCACCGGCAGATGCTCATCCTCAATTCCATGATTATCATGAACATGAAAATGGGCCAAATAACCACCCAGAGAGTCAATCCATTCGGTTACGGGAAGCCGGGAAAATATGTTGACATGGCCTGTGTCCAGGCAGGCTCTCAGATAGGGAGATTTAAAATTTTTGAGCACATGAAGCATGGCAGTGGGCGTTCTGTCCATAATATTTTCCAGCACAATAACCATATTTTTACGAGCACACAAGGGAAGAAACCGTTCCCAAAACCAGATGGCACTTTCCACCCAGTTTCCAAGATAGGTTGGATACTTCATGAGGGGATTAAAGCAGGAATGAACTACCATCGTAGTGCATCCCAGTTCGCTTCCCAAAAGCATGGCCTTGGAAAGACGATTGAGGGCCAAATTTTGTTCCTGTCTGTCCATGCTGCCTAAAAACAGATCCTGAAAAGGTCCATGCAGGGAAAGTGTCCCCTTGAAAGGAGCCAGCAGTTTCTGGTAGCCTTTAATTATTTTGCCGGCATGGATATCAATATTCTCAGGCGCAATGAAATCCTGTATCTCCAGGTGTTCATAATTTTCGTAATAAAAGCATGGATTTACTTTAAACAGATCATAAAAAATACCGCTTCCTGTTTTCAACTTGCCTTTCAACTTCCCCTCTGTTCATACAATACTAAGAGATGGCAACGATCCCGCCTGATATTATTTCTTCAGACTATAGTTAATTCCTTTTTTTGTAGAGATTTTCTCTTAACAGATTGCTGCGGGTAACTCGCATTTTTGACGAAAACCTGTTTTGGGTTTATATTAGACTGGGGAATAATCAGGAAAGCTAAGGGAGGAATCTTAGATTGTCTTCTAAAAGATTAAAGCAACAAATAAAATTTTTCCTTGAAATAGACAAGTTAAAAAAAATTACCCGGCAAAATTACCTTGCAGATGGGACCCGTAAAGAAAACGATGCGGAACACTCCTGGCACCTTGCCCTGATGAGCATAATTTTGCAGGAATATGCCCGGGACAGCGAAAGCCTGGATTTGCTAAAAGTGATTAAAATGATTCTCATCCATGATCTTGTGGAAATAGATGCTGGTGATACCTATTGTTATGATGATGAGGCTGCCACTTACCAGGCATCAAGGGAAAAACAGGCTGCAAGCAGGCTTTTTAAAATGTTACCCCCTGACCAGGAGCGGGAGTTCTGGCAACTCTGGAATGAATTTGAGAACCGACAGACTCCTGAAGCTTGTTATGCCGCAGCCTTGGATCGATTGCAGCCCCTAACCCTTAACTACACAACACATGGTAAATCATGGCAAGAACATGATATTAAGCTTGAGCAGGTTTTGACACGTAACAGTTCCATGGCAAACGGGGCTCCGGCTCTTTGGGACTTTGCACACCAACTCATTGAAGATGCTGTTCGGAAAGGTTATATTAGTAAAGGGAACTGAACCTGTGATATTAAAAAATTGGGTTCCAAAGAGAATTAATAATGTATGTTATAATAATGTTGAGGAAGCCTGCATGCGAATTACCTTGGCTTCGTAAGTCTAGTGCAGCTACTTAATAATAAAAACTAATCAGAGGTCTGAAACATATTATGGGAAGATTTCACGTGGGAGGCAGGGTCCTTAAAACAGTTTTAGCTGTGACCCTATCCATTTTTTTGGCTCAGCAGCTGGGTCTTGGACAGGTTACTTTGGCTGCCGTTGTAGCCCTTGTAACGGTTCAAAGAACCTTTTACCATTCCCTCTTGCAAAGCTTTGCTAAGCTGGGAGGGGTTTTAATTGGCGGAGTGTTGGGAACTTTATTTGGCTCCCTTTTCGGGATAAATCCTTTAGCTTACGGCATGGTCACCCTTTTATCAATTCTCATTTGCCTTAAATTACGCTGGGAAGAACATATAATTCTAACAGCGGTTACAGCTCTTAGTATTATTTTTAGCGGAGCAACAAGCCTGGAATCTTTTTCCCTGCTACAAATACTTGCTGCCCTTTTGGGGGCCGTAAGTGCTCTGGGGGTCAACTACCTGTTCACCCCCAATCACAAACAGGAAACAATATGGCGTCTAAAGAACGTGGAAGCGGGTTTGCGACGTTTAATTGATTTTATTATTAAGGAAGTGCAACACCCTGGTTGTGATGATGTTATTTTTAATGAAGAAGTGTCCCGCTTACGGAAGGCTATAGAAGAGGGCAGGGATATAGCCAAGCTGCTAAGGGAAGAGCAGCGTTTTATTATAAAAAGAGAAACGCCATCCGACCGCTACCGCCAGTCTTTTTTTATTTTAGCTTCACAACTGGAGCGGCTTGATGAGATGCACCTGCTGGCCCGGCATATGCCTGTTGAAATACCCCAGGCCATCCCACTGGTTAAGCTCCTTAGGATTGTTAAGAAAATACAGTATAACAAATTCCAAAACAAAAAATCTTCCTATGCCAGGCTGGAGCATATTCTGGAAAACCTGGACAGATACTTTACCGAGATGGATGTTCCCTGCTCGAGAGAAGAATTCGTGAGCCGGGCAACTATATTTCACTTGTTCCAGGAGGTTAAAAGATACTACAGGAGGACCCAGACGATTCCAGCCTTTGCTGACAATAACGAACAGCCACTCACCCAAATACAGGGAAAACCATCGCTCTTCCTGTAAAAGAAATTAGCAGGATTAAAGGGTTATTCATAGAAGTAAAATAAATAATAAGTTTTATTTAAGAGGGGGTTAAAGATGAAAATAAAACCAATCAATAACAAATTAAAACTTTATGGTTTTAATAATCTCACAAAGACTCTTAGTTTTAATTTTTACGATATCTGTTATGCTCTGACCCAGGAACAACACAAGGGATACATTGAATATATTGATGAGGAATATAATGCAGACAGATTGGTGAGCATTCTTACTGATGTTGCTGAGATAATCGGGGCCAACATATTAAATGTTGCTAATCAGGATTATCATCCCCAGGGAGCAAGTGTTACCATGCTTGTGGCAGAAAATGAAATTATTGAAGATGATCAACAAATGAAAATCCTGGAAAGTGAATCCCCCGGGCCATCATCTCGGGCAGTGGTGGGACATCTGGACAAAAGTCACGTTGCGGTGCATACGTATCCGGAAAACCACCCTGATAAGGGGATCAGCACATTCAGAGCTGACATTGATGTATCCACCTGCGGCAGGATATCTCCCTTAAAGGCGCTCAATTATCTTATTACCAGTTTCGAGCCTGATATCGCGATGATGGACTACCGGGTTCGGGGGTTTACCCGTGATGTAAACGGAAAGAAATATTATAAAGACCATAAAATAAATTCCATTCAGAACTTTATCGATGAAGAAACGCGGGATAGCTACCAGATGATTGATGTAAATGTTTATCAGGAAAACATTTTTCATACCAAAATGCTATTAAAAGAATTTGATCTGGATCATTACCTTTTTGGAGTCGCCAAGAAGGAAATCCCCAAAAAAGATAAACAAAAAATTAAAAAGCGCATAAAGAAAGAGATGCTGGAAATTTTTTATGGACGAAATATCTAAAGTAATTTGACTTTCTGGAAAATTTTCACTCCGGCTTCCTCTTGTTAAGGTATTCCTTAACTTCATTGCGGGTTCGGGTGTTAAAAACGTTTTCTTTTTCCAGCCATCCTT
>SLRC01000046.1 GCA_007131175.1 Syntrophomonadaceae bacterium | reverse complement strand
CTGGCAACCTCCGACATGCTCATGCCGGAAAAAAGTTCATCCAAAACAACCAGATCCGGTTCAAGGGCGAGCACACGTGCCAGTTCCAGTCGTTTAAGGTAGCCATGAGGCAGGGAACCGGTCATTTTGTAAGGTATCTGTGACTCCCGCTCAAAGCCAACGTCTTCAAGGAGTTGGATGGCAATCTCGTCCCGGTCACCGAAGTTTCCCCCTTTTAGCTGCTTTTTTACCCGTGGCGAGTAGAGGGGAACGATCAGGTTTTTATAGGCCTCCATGTTATAAAAAGGGCGCACCATCTGGAAACTGCGGGCGATGCCCAGGTTTACAGCCCGATTCGGCGCAATGCCGGTGATGTTCCGTCCCTTGTAGATAACGGTACCGCTGTCCGGTTTAAGGAATCCCGTAATGAGGTTAATCAGGGTGCTCTTCCCCGAACCATTAGGACCGATAACGCCGATGCTTTCTCCCTCATAAAGGGTAAAGCTCACATTATCCACAGCTTTTACCCCGCCAAAGCTTTTACTGAGTCCCGTCACTTTTAACAGTTCTTTATTTTTCATTTCTTTTCTTCCTCCAATGGGACGATTCTTTCAATCTGGAAGTATTTTCGCTGGGCATAGCGAAAAATGCCTTCCGGGAGGCCCACCACAAAAATGAGCAGCATTATCCCGTACATAACAATGCGCAGTGTACCGAAAGCCCGGAGCATTTCTGAGACAGGGACAAGGATAAAAGCCCCAAGCACTCCTCCGGCAAAGGAACCGGGACCTCCCAGAACGGCAGCGGTAAGTGGAAGGATGGAGTTTTCCACGGCAAAGGTAGGCATTCCCACAATCCGGTAGTGCAGAGTCATCAATGCACCGGCAAAGGTGGCGGGCAAAGCGGCAATAAAAACAGCCTGTGTCTTGTACCACTGCACACTCAGGCCTCCGGCTAAAACGGACATATCGTTGTCATGGATGGCCCGCAGCACCAGCCCGTAGTCCGTATCAAAAAGCCTCAGGAATATAAAAGTAACGGCCAGGACAGCGATCACGGTGACATACAGGCTGAAGGTGATGCCGGGCAATCTCTGGAGACCGCTTATTCCTTCAGTGCCTCCCAGCATTCCAGTGGCTTCAATGATGCGCATGAGGAAAAGGGGCAGGGCAAATGTAATGAGGGCAAAGTAAATGCCCCGCAGTCGCAGCACCGGAAAGATGATCATCGTACACAAGACTGCTCCGGCTATAGTGGCCAGGGGAATGGAGTAAAGGGGAGATAAGCCCAAAAAACGATCCAGGTAGCCCGTAAAATAGGCGCCGATCCCGAAAAAGAATGCCTGCCCCAGGGATACCAGGCCTACTGAGAACATCAGGTTCCAGCTAAGGGATAAAAGGGCGATGATGCAGGCGATAAAAGCGACTGTTTGCCAGTACATCCCCGTAATGTTTGCGAGAAGGGGAAAAATGAGCAGGGCCAGCACGGCAAAAATTCTCGGGCCAGCCAGGTAGAGAATTTCCCGGTATGAGGCAATGGCGAAGATATCATCAGTCCTGGCTTTAATCCCCCTGTCTATGCGTTCCTTTCTGTATCCTGCTTTCATGCTCACACCCTCTCTTCCAGTTCCTTAAATTTGCCGAGCAGCCCGGAAGGCTTAACGGCGAGGACGATGAGTATAGCCAAAAGATATACTGCTTCTTTCCAGTGAGGGGCAAAAAAAGTGCTGGTAAATACCTGGGCATAGCCGAGAATAAAACAACCCAAAATTAATCCTTTTGTGCTTTCCAGTCCACCTAAAACCGTTACCGCCAGGGCGATTAACAGTACCTCGTAGCCTAGATTAATGTTAATAATACCCAGGGGCAGAATCATTACGGCCGCCACGGCCGCAAAAGCACCACCAATGGCAAAACTGTAGGTGGCTGCCCAGTCAGAGTCAACCCCCACAGCCAGGGCGGTATATTCATCCTGTGCCATCCCCAATAGGGCCATCCCCGTTTTTGTGCGGTGTGTAAAATACCATACGAAAACAGCCAGCAGTAAGGCTACCACGACAATCAGTAAGCGCTGGTAATCCAGGGTTGTTCCAAGAACTGTGAATCGTCCCCGTACGATATAGGGAAGGGAATATTCGTAGGTAACATAACCGAGCCAGCGAAATAGTTCAAGAATGCAGATACCAATGGCAAAGGTGGCGATAACTTCGTTTAAAACGATGCCCCGTACCCTTATTACCACCAGCTTGTAAATGGCTGCCCCTAAAAATGCCGTAATAATAATTGTCAGGATTACGGCTATAAAATAGGGAAGACCGATCGTCCTTATGAGAAAAAAAGCGAGGTAACCGGACAAGAGGTAAATACCCCCGTGGGCAAAATTGGCCACTCCGCTAAGGCCGAAGGTGATGCTAAAGCCCAGGGACAAGAGCAATAATGTGGCGCTGTTCACTAAACCGAACACCAGCATAGATTCAAACATATAATTCCGCCTGCCCTCCTAGATAATTTTTGTTGGCGTGGAACTGCAGCTTTGGCTGCAGTTCCACGTGCCAGGAAATTGATTTGCTAATCTTTTACATGTAAGGAGGAAGTTGAATATCGTCCTCGGCAATCAACTCGGGGAAGACAGGTACCCTTACTCCCGGCTCGCGCCACTGAAAGGCACCACCGAGGGCAGTTTCTTCAGGGTCCAAACCGTAAACAACCTGGTGATTTTCATCAAAACGAATCCTGCCAATTACACCATACGTGTCTGTTTCTTCCAATGCGGCCACAATGGCATCACCATCAAGGCTGCCTGCACGTTCAATGGCATCCCTGAGCACATAAACAGAATCATAGGAGGGGCCGGGTGCGTGGCCGGCCAGGGAGAGACGGGCGCTTTCGCCAAATTTTTCACCGAATTTCTGGTTAAATTCCACTGATTTCGGGACTGCTGCAGCGGGCAGGGGGCCAATTTCAAAAATAAAGTTGATCAGGCCGTCCAACTCGCCGTCGAAAACATCCCAGGCGTTTTCGGGGGCTGCCGGGCTGATAAAGCCCGCCAGCAGTGCCGGCACTTCCATATCCCGTGCCTGTTTTACGAGGATCCCGGACTGGGGCATATCAAAGATGGGCACAATCACCTGGGCCCCGCCCTGCCGTGCCTTGGTTAAGGAAGAAGAAAAATCGCCTGCGCCGGTGGGATAGACATCGAAGCCCACAACATCCCAGCCGTTGTTGTTAAACCATGCTTCCACGCCTCTGCCTGTTCCCGTGGCCCAGAGGACATCCTGCACAGCAATTAACGCCTTGTCAAAACCGAATTCACTGCCGAAATAATCCATCATCTGATTAAGGTAGCGTACCAGGTAAGGCGCATTCAGGCACATGCGGAACATGTACTTGTATTCATCATAATTTTCCGCAATTTTTGTCTCCATTTCGGGAGTCATGGCTGTGGTAACGATGTAGGGGATCTTGTGATCTGCAATGACATCCATGGAAGCCAGCAGCACCTCGGAGCGGAAAGCGCCAAATAAGATTGCATGGGGATCTTCAGTTAAAATAATGCGCTCCAGGGCTGCCAGGGCGTCATGGATGGGAATCCCAGCTTCATGCTCCCGTGTATCTATGGTGACAACTTTAAAGGGGCGCTGTTCACCGCCCACATTTACGCCTCCTGCGTTGTTGATTTCTTCCACAGCCATCTCGATGGCCCGCACCCCGTCCCGCCCTTCGATAGAACCAAGGGCCGTGGGGATGCCGATGACGATGGGTTCGCCTTCAGCTGGTTGGGCTGGTGTTTCCCCAGTGGGTGTTTCCGCTGCCGGTGTCTCCGTGGCAGGTGTTTCCGCAGGGGAACAACCGCTAAAGCCCCATATTGTAAAAATCATCAACACCATCAATAACACACATAGCACTTTTTTCTTCATCATCTGTTGACCTCCTTGTAAATGAGTTGAATGATGATTGAAAACGGAGAAAGGAAAATAAGATCTGCCTGCCTCCACCCCCTTAATAGCAAATTCCAAATAAATTACTCAATTATTATTATCATATAAATGCAAATAACATGCCAATATTGCAAATGGTGCAAATATAGGTAAAATGGAGAATTGTCCAATAACATACCGGACATTAATTTCATAATTGAGCATAACTAGGGTCTGAGCATGTCAAAAATGACACTTGCTCAATGCTTCAGTATTTGATTGGCAATAACAAGCTGTTCGTAAGTACAAAGTTTAATTAAAACCTCCCTTTATTATTTGTATTTATTTGTATTGCAAGAATTATGGCAAAATTTACGTAAAAGCAAAGAGCAACAATTGAAGGGTGGATGTTGTAAAAAATATTTCAATCTGCAAAATATATGGTAATATCATCAGATTCTAGCAGGATTCTTGGCATATTGTGGCGAATATTAACCACAAAAGTTGCATTATTAAAAATTTATATGGTTGGTTTAGACCCATATATGAATAGAAATGTTACGGGGGATGTGCCATGCAAAACAATGCTATTGGTCGTCGAATCAGGGGGTTAAGACGCTTGAAAAGAATGACCCAGCAGCAATTGGCTGAGTCTTTGGGTTTATCCCCAAGTCAAATTAGTAATATAGAACGGGGACTTAAAAAACCTCAACCGGCATTATTGGAAAAAATTGCCGAAACTCTTAATGTTCCCCGGGATGAATTAAACATTTCTTTCCCCGGGGATAATAAATAAGTACAAGGTAGTGTTCCGCCTGCAGGGGAGGGAAATATGCCAACGTGCCAATCAAGTGTTTATACCGTAAAAGATAGCTGTGAAGAACTTGTTATGAAGGATGTCTCATTGATCAAGCCGGGCCCATTGAAGGGGAGTTGTTGCTGGAAGGGGTTTTGGGAAAGCAAAAAATGGTTAAAGGACGTTTAAAAGAACAGCAGTTGATGGATCACAAGATTCTGATAAAGCAGTTCTGCGTTTGATTCTAAATTATTGGTTTTTTTATAATGCCTGGCTTTGTAAAAAAGCCGGCGTTTTTTTTGCCCTTTTTATAATGTGCTCTTGAAACTGCTCAGCAGGAGTCAGCACACAGTCGTCAGACAACCATGCCGGCCCCTGCAGCGCCGGCACCAGCAGATAAATGAAAATGCAACAGCAAGCTGAGCGGTGCAGGGTTGGACTTGAGGGGCATTCAGGATCTTAAAAGGCTTTGCCT
>SLRC01000130.1 GCA_007131175.1 Syntrophomonadaceae bacterium | reverse complement strand
TTGCTTTTGCTTCTGTCGATTTCAATGCCCCTTAATATAAGGAGCAAACTGAGCCATGATATTCGCCTTTTCGAAGGACAGGAGCATTTGTTGTCACTGGAATTACCAATAAATATTTATATCAAGGCTGATAAGGCGGGGATAATCAGTATCAATGGATCGCCGGTAAGTATCGATGAGTATAGCCGTCTTTTACTGCGCAACGATCTCTCCCTTTCAGGTTTAACCAGCGGTATAGTAAACCTTGAATTCAGTCTTTTTAACGGCTTGATTCCCATTCGTGAACTAACTGTTAATGTATTACCAGAAAAGCAGGTTTATCCCGGTGGACATTCAATTGGCATAAAATTACATGAAGAGGGAGTTATTGTTGCCGGTTATTATTACATCAAAGAAGAACAGGGTGATGGCGATGATTATTTCTCACCTGCGGAACTTGCAGGTGTTAAGGTTGGTGATATTATCCTTTCCCTTAACGGTCAAACATTAAAAGACATTGACAGGGCCGCCTCAATTATTAAGCGGGAAGCGGCATCCAATAGACCATTACACCTGATGATAAAAAGAAAACATGAAACCTTTCGTCTTACCCTTGAACCTCATTTGTGTCCGGAAGCTTTGGAATACCGTATTGGATTATATATTAGGGACACTGCTGCAGGGGTGGGAACGCTTACTTTCTATGACCTTGAAACAGGATTTTACGGTGCATTGGGACACGTAATTACTGACATAGACACAAATGTTGCCCTGGAAATTAACGAAGGGGTTATCGTCCAGGCGGATGTGGTTAACATAAAAATGGCACAACGTGGCCAACCCGGTGAGAAAGCAGGAATATTCAGAGAGGGACAAAATATCCTGGGATCAATTCAAAAAAATACAATCAGCGGAATCTATGGTCAGCTTAAAGACATAGATAATTTGGGTACATTTATGACTCCCCATACTGAGCCCTTACCTGTAGCATTAGCATTTCAGGTGGAAAATGGACCCGCTGAAATGCTAACTGTTCTGGAGGGTAATCGAATACAAAGCTTTATGGTCCAAATTGAAAGGGCGAGCATTCAAAATAAAGCTGGCGACAAGGGAATGGTTATTCGTATTGTGGATGAACATTTGCTTGAATTAACAGGGGGGATTGTTCAGGGAATGAGCGGCAGCCCAATTATCCAAAATGGCAGAATTGTGGGTGCAGTAACCCACGTTTTTGTAAATGATCCCGCGCGGGGGTACGCAATTTACGCAGAGTGGATGCTTCAAGAAAGTGGTATCTTTCCTTCTTCATAAGAAAGTTATTCTATAATAAGATAAGACAAATGCATGCATGCAATAAAAAAAAATATTTTATTGGAAAAGAAGGAGAATTCTACCTGCAATGTCGAATAATATTACAAGAACAAATTATTAATGTTTTTTAAATAATTATTGAGAAGGAGGTAAAATTATGTTGAAAGTAATGGTGGCGGATGACAACAGGGAATTTAATGACCTTGTGACGGAGTTCCTTAACAAAGAAGGGGATATTGAGGTAGTGGGAAATGCCTATAATGGCCGTGATGCCCTCGAAATGCTCCCTGAAGTAATGCCTGATATTATTCTTCTTGATATCATCATGCCCCACCTGGATGGAATTAGTGTCCTGGAGGAAATGAATAGGATGGAGCTCTCTTATCAACCCCGGGTGGTAATGCTCACAGCATTTGGTCATGAAAATATTACACAGCGCGCTGTTGAGCTGGGTGCATCTTATTACATATTAAAACCGTTTAAACTGGAAACCCTTGCGGATCGGCTTCGTCAACTCAGCGGTGACCGTATGCCAAAAAGCGAGCATGGCTCGCCATCGAATAAAAATAGCGAACCAGCTAAAAAGAAAAATGGAGATTATATAGAAGAAATAACCGAGATAATACATGAAATCGGTATTCCTGCCCATATCAAGGGATATCTTTATCTGCGAGACGCCATTTCAATGGTAATTGAAGAAATTGAGCTCCTGGGCTCCGTAACAAAAATACTTTATCCCCGTATTGCACAAAAATACGAAACCACGCCCAGTCGTGTGGAACGGGCAATACGTCATGCAATTGAGGTTGCCTGGTCGCGCAATAATATTGATACGATTAAAAAATTCTTTGGTTATACAATAAATACGGAAAAGGGCAAACCCACCAATTCTGAATTTATTGCCCTCGTTGCTGACCGTATACGCCTGAAAAATAAAAGATATGAATATAAAGTTCTCTAAATAAGGGCTGCGCTTGTTTGAAATATTTTTTAAAAGAAACGTCATTTCATAATGTTGGCGTTTCTTTTTTATTTTTACTTTATATTATTTCATCAATTTAAGCATACTAACGGTACATATATTTTTAATGTAAAGAAATATGCTTGAAACCGGGTGCTAGTAATGCAAAACACTTTTTTAAAGGGAAATATCAAAAAAGACAGGCGAACAAAGAATCTGTGTAAAAGGCTTGCTCCCGGGGATATGGCTCTTCTGGCTCATGAGAACCTTGACACTGTAGCAGCCCAGGAGCTGGTTGAAAAAAAAGTAAAAGCTGTGCTTAATACTTGTGATAGCTTTAACGGGGAATACCCTGTGTCAGGTGCTCAAATCTTGTTCAATGAAGGGATTCTGCTTCTTGATAATTTGGGAATGGAACTATTCAATTCCCTTGAGGAAGGGGATCAAATAGAAATTCACAGAGATACGGTGGTTTGTGGCGGAACGGTGCTGGGAAAAGGAAGGTTGATTACTGCACGTATTCTGCAGGATAACATGATTAGAGCTGAACAGAACCTTCAAAATCAACTGGATCTTTTTGTGGAGAATACTCTTGAATACGCACAACGGGAAAAAAATTTGCTCCTGGGGACAATTGCTCTGCCAAAAATTAAAACTAAAATGGCGGCAAAGCATGTATTGGTTGTGGTGCGGGGAAAAAATTATAAACAGGACCTTCATACGATCCAGGCTTACATCCGGGAAATGAGACCCGTACTAATTGGTGTTGACGGAGGGGCAGACGCCCTTTGTGCAATGAAGTTAACGCCAGATCTGGTCATCGGGGATATGGACAGTATTGGCGACGAGACACTGAGAAAAGCCGGTGAAATTATTGTTCATGCCTATCAGGACGGAAAAGCCCCCGGATATGCCCGTGTTTCCAGGCTGGGGTTGAATGCAAAGATAGCATCTGTACCGGGAACCAGTGAAGATTTGGCTTTGTTGATGGCTTATGAAAATAAAGCTCTTTTAATTGTTGTTGTGGGGGCACATTCCCATATGACAGATTTCCTGGAAAAAGGAAGAAAAGGAATGTCGTCCACATTTCTTGTACGGATGAGAGTGGGGGAAAAGCTTGTGGATGCCCGGGGAGTTAACCATTTATATCGAAGCAAAATAAGATGGCATTACCTCTCTGCACTACTTGCTGCCGCTTTTTTTCCGATCCTTATTATATCATCTGTTTCACCGCTGGCCCGTCATTTATTTTTCCTATTATCCTGGAAATTCGGTATATATTAAAGAGAAAATAAAGGGGGCTGTTAACATCGATCAGCAACACCACCTTTTATCATTGATAGCTGTTTTTATGGCACTGGGTATAGGTATTTTAGTGGGAATTTCCATGGGGGACAGTGCATTGGTTTTTAACCAGATTGCTGTTATTGAAGAACTGGAGGGGAAGATACACAGCTACAGGCAGCAAAACGAGGAAACAACTCACCAAATCAGCATACTTCAGCATGAATTGGACCAATGGAATGTAATAAATGAAAGATATGTACAGCCAATTTTTAGGGATACACTTAATGAAATCTCTTTAACAATTATTGCCGGCGATAATTTTCCCATGGAACTTCTAGACTTTCTGGAGCAAAGCGGGTGTGCTTATCATGCATTCTATTTAACACCGCCAGAACAATGGCCTGATTCCAATATGAATCTTTTCAAAAATGAAGAATTTAAGGGGGAAAGAATTTATGATTATGCTTATGGGGAGATCATTTGGGAGGCCATAAGAAGCAGGGAAACAAAAGGATCTGAATTGTTAGCAATGATGGCAAATCATGGCCTCCTCGAATTTAAAAGATATTATCCTGTTAACAGTGAAGCAGATAAAAGGTATGAAAATATATTCCTGCTTACGGGGGATATTCCCTTTGTGTCCAACATTCTAAAAAAAGGTATCCTGCAAAGGGAAACGGATTATTCATGGATTATACTTAACGTGGGGGATCCGGAGGATGTTAATAAAAGGGTCCAATTACCAGACAATTGGACAATCATTAATCTTGAAGAAACTTTTTTTAGCAAAATTGAACTCTGGGAAACATTAATACAAATATCTGAAGGAAATTAAAAGTATTTTAAGGAGGACTAAAATGCTTGTTTCTGCCGTCATACCAGCTTACAATGAGGAAGGTCGGGTCGGAAATACAGTAAGGGCTTTAAAAAAAATTCCCTCGTTAGATGAAATAATCGTGGTTGATGACGGGTCAACTGATCGTACTGCTGTGGAAGCCTGGACAGCCGGAGCCATAATCTGCCGCCGCAGCATTAATGGTGGTAAAAGTGAATCGATGCGCGAAGGTGCCAGTTTAGCCAGGGGAGAAATTTTGGCGTTTGTGGATGCAGATTTGCAAAGAACTGCACAGGAATTTAAGTGGTTAATTGATGCTGTTATAAACGATGAAGCAGATATGGTAATTGCAGGATTAAAAGCAAAACGGCGAGCCGGTCTTGGTTTAACAAAATCATTGGCATTTTGGACCATTTATATGTATACGGGAAGAAAAATGTCGGCACCCCTTTCCGGTCAGCGTGTGTTGAAACGGGCTCTCTTTGAGAGCCTTCATTTTTCTGCAGATGGATATGCAGCAGAAGTGGCTTTAACGGTAGAAAGCTTACAGCGTGGTTTTCGTGTGAAAGAAATACCCCTACAAATGAGTCACCGTTTTTATGGAAACGATTTTCATTCTTTTATGCATCGGGGGCAACAGTTTTATGATTTACTGAAACTAATCGTAGGAAACCATAAGATAGCCGGAGCGGGAGAACGTTGATTGATAATAGCCTGTTTTTAGCGATTCTGTTGCTTTTTTCCTTAATGTTTACGTTTTTTTTGTTAACCCGTTATATAAAAATGCTAGAAGGGGGTGACAGCGTTTTTACAGCAACAAACTATGAAGGAAAGAAGATTGTAACTGCAGGGGGAATCGTACTTCTGCCTGCAGTGTTTCTTACTGCATATTACTATTACCACACATATGGCAGCACCTATGATGCCATAATATATTTTATATTTTTGGCAGGAATGCTTCTAATGGGACTTGTGGATGATTTGCAGGGAGATAAAAAACATAAAGGTTTTCGTGGGCATATTTGGTTATTTTTACGGGAAAAGAAAGTATCCACAGGATTATTGAAGGCTGGAGGGGGGTTTGTTCTCGCCATGCTTGTTGCTGTTGGAACAGGTGTTACATCAAACACTGATTGGCTGGCAAAAGGTATTTTTGTAGCACTGTTTGCCAACTTTTTTAACCTTTTGGATACACGTCCGGCTATGGCAATTAAGGCATTTTATATTATATCCATTATTTTTATTCTTTTTGGCATAGTAGAGTTTATATTTTTAATCTTTTGGGTTTCCCTTTATGTTTATCTTCCCTGGGAACTTTCCCGAAAAATAATGCTTGGAGATACGGGGGCTTACCTGCTGGGAGGTATCATCGCATATTTTGCTGTTGTCTCTTTTTCACCACTTCTGCTATATATTGTTTTGTTTTTTCTTTTAGTACTCCATATGCTTCTGGAGAAGTATTCTCTAAGTAAAATCATGTGGGATAAAACCCTGCATTTTAACTGGCAACAGGTTTCCCTTTTAAAAAGGCGGGGTGAATGATTAATGATCAATGTAGAAGAGGGAACGGTGGAAAGGGTTATTTGGTCAAATAACAAGCTACAATACCTGGAAGTGAAGATCGGGGAAAAAAAAGAAAAAGCAATCAATTACTTGGATTTGAGCGGTGCCGCTTCGCCGGGAAACAAGGTGTATCTGAATACAACGGCAGTACGACTCAACCTTGGCAGCGGTGGTTATCACTTCGTTATTGTGAATACGGAATCGATACCTTATACAAACCACGCCGGTCATATCATTAAGCTGCGTTATACGCCATTGCAGCATAAAGTAATGACCTGGGAAGAACGGTGTGGTATAGCTGTTAACAATTTCTACCCAAAGGATAATGGGCTCAATTTTCCTGTAGTGATTGGGGAACTGCATAGCATGCTGGCCCCTTTTGCCCAGACACTTAAAAAAATAAACAGCACATGCAGAATTGTTTATATTATGAGTGACAGCGCTTCTCTTCCTCTCTCATTCAGCCGTACCGTCCGTTCATTAAAAGAAAATGGGGTCTTGGCTGGAAGCATTACAACAGGCCACGCTTTTGGCGGTGATGTGGAATGTGTTAATATGTATACTGCACTCCTAGCCGCCCGAGATGAGTTAAAAGCTGATGTGGCTGTCATTGCACCCGGACCGGGTGTTGTGGGGACAGGAACCCGCTATGGTTACAGTGGTGTGGAACAAGGGGAGCATGTTGAAAGGGTCCATAAAATGCAAGGAATTCCTTTGGTTATTCCTCGCATTAGTTTCGCCGACCCAAGACCAAGGCACCGGGGCATCAGCCACCATACCCTGACAGCCCTTGGTGAATTAACTACTAAAAGCTGTTATTTTCCTTTACCCGCCTGCAGCAAAGGAAAGATGCGTTACTTGTTCAAACAACTATCCGTCTCCGGCTTAATTAAAAAACACAGTATTGTTCTGATCAGCAGCAAACGCTTTCACAAATATCTGGAAGACTGCTGCAGTAACTGTAGCACCATGGGGAGAAACCTGCAAGCAGACCCTTTCTTTTTTGCTACAACGTGTGCATGTGCCTTTTTCACAGAGGAATTGATCAATAAACAAATAAAACATATACCCGCCCAAAGTGGCATAAAATACCTGTAAAGGACAACCCATAAGGGGCGGGAAACGTTGAAATACTACTTCAAGGGTATTTGTACATACTTCCGTGAAAATCCGGGCATATTTGTCTTTATGATCCTGGTAATCTTTACCGGGGTTATAAGTGGATCCCTTTTGGTTCGTTTCCTGGATGAAGAACCTGTTGCTGAGATAACAAAAGCTCTTAATCACTTTTTTGATAATCTAAATGAATATGAGAATGAAATTTTGGCAGCCCCGGAGCTTTTCCGGATTTCTTTTTATAGGAACTGTGCCTTATTAATTTTAATATGGGTTTTAGGATTATTCCCGGCAGGTTTTTTGATGGTTTTATCTGTCCTTTTTTTAAAAGGCATTTCCCTTGGATTTACCATTGGGGTATTAATTCATCGTTACTCAGTAAGAGGTGCTCTCTTTTGCCTGGCTGCTATTTTGCCCCATAATCTTTTGCTGGTACCCGCTTATATAGTGGGAACAGCATTTGCTTTCGCATACTCTTTTTATCTTTTTAAGAACCGCTATGACAGAGGTAAAACAAAGCTTACATTTTTTACCCAGTACTGTTTGTATATGAGTTTGGTAATGGTCGTGGCAACATTGGGAGTGTTGGTTGAATCCTTTATTACCCCCGTTTTTATACGTCTTGTTCTGCCTGTCTTATAACTACATTGGAAAAAATGTTGATTATGGAGAGGGTTTTTCTTTCAAGTGTGGAATAATTTATAGATATTGCTGTATTTTAACCTAAGGGGATATTATTGGATGGAAAAGCTGGTACACGATTTTATATACTATCTGTCAGTGGAAAAGGGTCTTGCGGCCAATACACTTGATTCGTATGGGCGGGATTTAAATAAATATTTACATTATCTAAAAGAAAACGGGATCACTGAGTTTGGCGAAACAGATCGTGAGGAAATTTCCCGTTTTCTTGGCGTACAGCGGGAAAAGGGGCTTTCTCCAGCCTCTGTTACTCGCAGTTTAGCTGCACTACGCTCTTTTTATCAATTTTTACTGAAAGAGCAGATCATAGAAGTTAATCCTGCAAAAGAACTGGAAACACCCCGTGCGGAAAAACATCTTCCCCAGGTTATTTCCTGCAATGATGTGGCACTGCTTTTGGAACAACCAGAATGCAGAAAAGCTGCCGGAAAGCGGGACAAGGCAATGTTAGAAATGCTATATGCCACCGGGATTAGGGTTTCTGAACTTGTTTCACTTAACATTAATAACGTTAATATAAAGATGGGCTTTTTACGTTGTTCCGGTAAAGGAAACAAGGAAAGAATGATTCCCCTGGGATCCATTGCCATAAAAAGTCTGCAGGAATATCTTAAAAATGGTCGCGAGAAGATGATCAAAAACAAAGAGGAAAAGGCAATCTTTTTAAATCAACAGGGTAAACGCCTGACCCGGCAGGGATTTTGGAAGATCATAAAAAAATACTCCCGTAAAGCGGGTATAAACGGGGAGATTACCCCCCACACCCTGCGCCATTCTTTTGCAACTCACCTTTTGGAAAACGGAGCGGATTTACGTTCCGTGCAGGAAATGCTGGGACATGCGGATATCTCCACAACCCAAATATATACTCATCTTAACCGGCAGAAGATTAAAGATATTTATAACCAGACACATCCAAGAGCTTGAAAAGTTGACAGCCAATAGTTGGGTACGGCTTGAGTTTGGCCAGAGGATAATCGAGCCTAACAGCATGAAATGATTTACAATTGAAGGGCAGACATCCAGTTTGCCCATCAGGGATGGTTCAATTTAGATGGAAATAAAGAGGGTTTTTATATTAGTTTTAGATGGGGCTGGAGTGGGAGCGCTGCCTGATGCAGAAAACTATGGAGATGTGGGCAGCAATACACTGGGACATATTGCTCTTAAAACAAGTAATTGGCAGCTACCCAATCTGCTTAGTCTCGGTCTTGGTGAAATAGTTCCCCAAATGAAACTAAATTCATTATTACCCAGGGGTTCTTTTGGAAAAATGGCTGCCCTCTCCCCAGGAAAGGATACCACATCGGGACATTGGGAACTGGCAGGACTGGTGCTCGAAAAGCCCTTTCCCCTCTACCCAAATGGATTTCCCTCCGGACTAATCAACGCTTTTACGGAGGCTATTGGACGTCCAGTCCTGGGAAACGTGGCCGCCTCCGGAACGGAGATCATTGAGCAGTTTGGAACTGAACATTTGCAAAGCGGTGCTCCTATTGTATATACTTCTGCCGACAGTGTATTTCAAGTTGCCGCACATAAAGCAGTTGTAAACCAGGAATTACTGTACGACTGGTGCCGCATTGCCAGAAACCACATCCTTGTTGGAGAGCATGCTGTGGGTCGGGTAATTGCAAGGCCTTTTAACGGCGCATCCGGAAATTTTAAGCGCACTGCAGGACGGCGTGATTTTTCACTTATCCCTCCAGGCAAGACAGTGCTTGATTTGATACAGGAAAAGGGAGATGAGGTATGGGTTGCGGGTAAAGTTAAGGATATATTCGCCGGTCGGGGAATTACGCGGCACCTGCCTGCATCTGGTAATACAGGAGTAATGGAAGCGATAAATACAGGTGTCAGCTCCAATTTTAACGGACTTTTTTGGGCTACGCTGGTTGATTTTGATATGATTTACGGACATCGCAATGATATTGGGGGCTTTGCCAGGGAACTGGAGCTATTTGATCAGTTTCTTAACAGTTTACTCAATAATATTAGAAATGATGATCTTTTATTCATTACTGCAGACCACGGCTGTGATCCCACCTTTCATGGTTCAAACCATACGCGGGAATTTGTTCCCTTGCTGGCCTACAGTCATGATGTGAAAATAACGAATTTGGGCATAAGGGAATCTTTCGCCGACCTTGCTGCTACAGTTGCTGAAGTATTAAACTGTGGAACTTCTCCTGCGGGGAATAGTTTTGCCGGGGATATTTTTGGAAGGAGAGTCTCTCAGCTATGAACATCCTGGAATTAATAACAAAAAAAAGAGATGGACAGAGCCTTACACCAGAAGAAATTGATTTTCTTGTTCATGAGTACAACAACGGGGGTATCCCTGATTACCAGATGTCAGCAATGCTTATGTCTATTTATTTCCAGGGACTTAATAACAAAGAAACCAATGCCCTCACTGCTGCCCTCGCCGCTTCGGGAGAAACGTTGGACTTTAGTTCCCTTGACAATATGGTGGTGGATAAACACAGCAGCGGCGGAGTTGGTGATAAGGTAACCCTTGTGCTCGTTCCACTGGTTGCTGCTGCCGGTGTTCCTGTTGCTAAAATTTCCGGGCGGGGGCTTGGATTTTCAGGCGGTACAATCGATAAACTGGAGAGCATCCCCGGCTTTAGTGCAGAATTAACTACCGCTTTTTTTATGGAGCTGGTAAAGAAAAACAACCTGGCAATTATGGTTCAAACGGAAAGTATTACTCCTGCAGACGGAAAATTATACGCACTGCGGGATGTTACGGGAACAGTAGAAAATATCTCACTTATCGCTGCTTCGATCATGAGCAAGAAGATCGCCGGTGGAGCCTGTGCCATTTTGCTTGATATAAAAACGGGGCGGGGTGCTTTTATGCAAAGCAGGGAGGAGGCATTTCATCTGGCAGAGATAATGGTACGCATCGGCAAAGATATGGGAAAGCGCATTGTTTCTGTGGTAACTGATATGAACCAGCCCCTGGGTTATACGGTGGGCAATGCCCTGGAGGTGAAGGAAGCCATAGCAGTGCTAAAGGGTGAAGGCCCGGTAGATGTGGAACGACTTTGTATTGTGTTGGGAGGCTATATCCTTGCCCTTAGCGGGCGTGTCAGGAATCCGGAAGAAGGACAGGAGCAGCTGAGGCGTTTGCTGGAAAGTGGTGCTGCCCTGGAAAAGTTTCGTCAAATGGTTATCTCTCAGGGTGGCCGACCCGAATGCCTGGATGATTTAACACTGCTGCCACAAGCAACTTTCACTGATGAGTTACGTGCACCCAAGGCTGGCTATATTAGGGAGATTGATGCCCGTATAGTGGGAAAGGTTGCCCTATCCCTCGGTACTGGTCGTTCGTACAAAGGTGAGGAGATCGATCCGGGAGCGGGTGTGGTTCTTAAATATAAAGTAGGTGACCGGGTATCGGAAAATGATTTGATTGCGTGCATTTACCATAACAAAGAAAATATTCGTGAAACAGCCTGCCGTGAGCTGCTCAACGCCTTTTCAATCGGGGATAAAAAGGTAGAAACTGCCTCCATAATACTTGGTGTGGTTCCACCGTTTCCCAGTTAGATACACTTCTGCCAACCGGTTGTCAAAAATTAACTAAACCATAAACAGGTAAAAAGCACGAAATATATTTACTTCTTTTTCGTGCTTTATCTTGTTTAATAACCCGGTTAACTCGCATTTTTTTTAAAACGCTGGAGATAATAGGGGCATGAGGGGGATGATATAATGAAGTTTACAATTAATGCTCTCAGGTCTTTAGTTGCCGTGTTAACAATTGTTATTATTTTTAGCGTGTGCAGCATGCCCACCGGTGAAGCGGTAATTACCCTGGAGAGCGTAGAGTTCAATTCCAAGGCGACTTTGTTAATGGATTATGACAGTGGAGAACTTATTTATTCCCGTAATGAAAATGAAAAACTATTTCCTGCAAGCACTACCAAGATCATGACCCTTTTGCTGGCGTTTGAATCGTTGGAAAGGGGAGACATATCTCTGCATGATGAGGTTCCGATCACATACAACGCAGCAGGAATGGGGGGATCGCAACTTTTTTTAAGCCAGGGCGATGTTGTTGATATGGAGTCTCTCCTGATCGGTATTGCCGTAGGATCAGGCAATGATGCTTCCGTTGCGGTGGCGGAATACATTTCCGGCAGTGAAAGTGCTTTCGTAAATCTGATGAATGAGCGTGCATTAGAATTGAACATGAACAATACAAAATTTATTAATCCCACAGGATTACATCATGATGAACATTACTCCACGGCCTACGACATAGCTCTAATGGGTTGTGAACTGTTAAACCACGAGCTGTTTTTCCGGTGGAGTACAATTTGGATGGACGAAAACTTTTTAGAGGGGCAAATTCGCAGTGGTAAGGTTTTTTTAAGTAACACAAACCGTATGGTTCGTTTTTACCGTGGGTGTGACGGTATCAAAACGGGATATACACGGGAAGCAGGGCATAATATTGCCGCAACAGCAAAGCGTAACGGAACGCGCTTTATCGCCGTGGTGCTTGGTGCGCCTGATAGTGATACAAGGTATGCCGAAGCTACTACCCTATTAGACTATGCTTTTGCTAATTTTGTAAGTGTTTCACTAAAGGATGATAAAGAAATAATTGCCTCCCTGCCGGTGGAAAAGGGTAACATTACGGAAGTGAATATAGTTGCCACCCAAAAGGTAAGCTTTTTGCTAAAAAAAGGTGAAGAAGCAAATTATAAAACAGATGTGGTACTTCCCCCCTCCCTTAAGTCCCCTCTTGTTGCCGGAGAAGTTGTAGGCACTTTTACAGTTTTTCATGGAGACCGCATTGTTAAAACAGTTGGATTAGAAGTGGCTCAGGATGTGGAAAACGCAACATTTCACCTGCTGTTCAGGCGCTATCTTGATAGCTGGTTAAATTTTGGACGAAAAAAAATAAACTAAAAGCCCGTTAGGGCTTTTTTTATTGCAGGAAATAAATGATATATGCAGAAGTATTTGCCAGTATAGGTATTTACTACTGGTGCTGGTGAAAGGAGGGCGCTCATGCAGGTAAAACTAATTCGCAGGAAAAATGGACTCATTGTTCGCTTGGACGGAGAACTTGATCACCATACGGCAACTGTTTTTCGGGATGTGGTTGATAAGGAACTGGCAAAAAATTTGGTGCAAAACCTTGTTATAAATTTCGATAACCTTACCTTTATGGATAGCTCCGGAATAGGAGCAATCTTGGGACGTTACCGTCTGGTAAAAGCAAAAGGGGGAAAGATGGTATTTTGTGGTGTGAGTAAACATATCAGGAAGATATTGCAGTTGGGAGGTTTGCTTACTATTATCGCAATTTGCAGTGACGAAAACAAGGCACTGGCAAGTCTAATGTAAAGCAGGACAACAACAAATAAGGAGGTGTTGACTGGCTGGCAGTTTCTAAAGGCCAGGAGGTCGATGAACTACATGAAAATGGAAATACCGGCTAGATCAGAAAACGAAAGTTTTGTCCGGGTTGTTGTGGCTGCTTTTGTGGCGCGCATCGATCCCACTCTCGAAGAGTTAAATGAAGTGAAAACAGCAGTTTCAGAGGCTGTAACCAACTGCATCTTGCATGGCTATGATTGTTCGGAAGAAGGTATAGTATGGATAATTGCAATGCTTGAAGGTAACAAATTATCTGTGGAAATCGAGGACCGTGGTAAAGGTATCGCTGATATAGAACGTGCCAGGGAACCTCTGTACACAGACAAGCCCGAATTGGAAAGGGCTGGTATGGGTTTTTCCATTATGGAAAACTTTATGGACGAATTATATGTTGAATCCTCACCGGGTAAGGGGACCCGGATTAAAATGTTCCGTACTTTTGGTAAAAAATCCTGGGAAAACCATTAAAGGAGCCAAGGGAGATGGATCAGGAAGCAAAAAATGCTGCCCTATTTAAAAGTTTAAAAAATGGTGATCCGGACGCCCGGAATAAACTTGTTCTGGAAAACCTGCCCCTGGTACGGCATGTAGCCGGACGCTTTGCCCGAGATATTTCAGACATTGACGATTTATTTCAGGAAGGCTGCATCGGCTTACTTAAAGCCGTGGAGAATTATGATTTGGAGCATGGAACAAAGTTTTCCACATATGCCGTTCCCTATATACTTGGAGAAATTCGTTCCTTCCTCAGGCGCAGTGGACACCTCCTGAAAGTATCACGCTCCTTTCACGAACTCCGTCTCCGCTTACAAAAGAAAGTAACTTATTTAGAACAAAAGCTGGGGCGTAATCCACAACTTGAAGAGCTGGTTAACGAGTTGGGGATGCCAAAAGAAGAAATAGTTTGGCTTTTAGATCTTAATCAACCGGCAATACCTTTGGATGCCAAAGATAGCATTACAGAAAGGACGGAAACGGAAGATTTTGCCACAGATACATATTTGCAAGCACTTATACTTGTGGAAAGGGTTAAAAATCTGCCCCGGCGTGAAAGGCAGATTATCGTTCTGCGCTATTTTCTAGAAAAAACTCAGGAAGAGACAGCATCCCTCCTCGGTATCTCACAGGTTCATGTGTCCCGTATTGAACGAAAAGTGTTGCAACAAATAAAAGATGAAAAAAATGGTTTATAGGAGCAGAATATTAAAGGGCAGACGGCCATGCCGCCCCAATAACAGCGGCACCATCAGATAAATGAAAATGCACAAGAGGTGTGCATTTTTCAAAGCGTGGTAAAACTATAGCTATATTTACCAGTTAGGTCTCAAAAAGGAGGCCTTTTTTTTGTTATAAAAACCTTATCTTAAAGGGATAATATAAAAAACGGTGGGAGGTAAACCGTTATTAGAGACGCACGCTATTTTATCATAGTCCTGATGTTTATTCTGTTAATGACTACTTTGCTTACGTTTTTCCTAACTACTTCGATTCTGCCTCCTGAGAAAGAAGATACGCCACGCCGTTCACGTCCCGTTATTGCGGTTCTGACCAACGACGGGTACAAGTTGGATTGAGGGCTTCACTAATTGTAACAAAGGTAAACAGGCAGTCTTTAACAGCAGTAGGGACGGAAAGGAGGGAAAAGAATCATGGAGACAGATGTTGTCAAGGTTGTTGAGCTAATCGGTCAATCCACTAACAGCTGGGATGATGCTGTTAGAAATGCCGTACAAAGGGCTTCTCAAACGGTAGATAACATTACGGGAGTAGAGGTGCTTAATCAAACTGCAGATATTTCCAACGGTGAACTGGTGGAATATAAGGTTAATGTAAAACTGGCTTTTGGTGTAAACAGAAAATAATGACAGAATGTCAAGTGGATTGGAGCAGCAAAAAAGTTGAATACAAACGAATTTAAAAAAAAACAAGCTGTTTTAATTGACCAGGTGTGGCTAAAAAGTTGGCACAAGGCTAAAAAGCCCCGTCCCCCCCTGGTCAAGAATATTGTAATGGCTTTCCTGGTCGGAGGACTGGTTTGTGTGCTGGGACAATTTATTTTAAACACATATACTGCTCTCGGTGTACCTTCTGAGCAGGCTGGTAATCCAACTGTGGCCACCATTATATTTATGGCCGCCTTACTGACCGGCTTTGGGGTATTCGACAACCTGGCCCGTCATGGTGGTGCAGGTTTGGCTGTGCCGGTGACCGGTTTCGCCAATTCTGTAACATCTATGGCTATAGAGTTTCGCAGGGAAGGGCTGGTTCTGGGCACCGGGTCAAAAATGTTTTCCCTTGCGGGCTCAATTATAGTTTTTGGGGTGGTAACCGCATTTGTCATTGGGATTATCTCTGCCCTGATTTAAATAAATCCAGCAATCCAGGAGGGAAACCGGTGACAGAGCAGTTACTAGTTGAAAAAAGAGTGGGTGAGCAGAGCATTGTCCTTAATAAAAGGGCGATTCTGCTCGCCCCAGCAACAGTTGCCGGTCCTAAGGAAGGTTTAGGACCCCTGGCCTCTTCTTTTGACCACTCTTATGATAATACTATCTTAAAAGAAAAGAGCTTCGAGCGTGCTGAATGCCTTATGATGGAAGAGGCTTGTTTTCTTACCATGGGAAAGGCGGGACTGGTTCCAGAAGATATTGATTATTTTTTCGCTGGCGACATCTTGAACCAGAATATCAGCGCAACATTTTGTGCCCGCAAACTGGCTATTCCATTTTTTGGAGTTTTTAATGCCTGTTCCACGTTGTGTGAAACCATGTGTCTGGGTGGAATGATGATCGATGGGGGTTTTGCACGTTATATTTTAATTGCTGTTTCCAGCCATAATAGCAGTGCAGAACGGCAATACCGCTTTCCCACTGAATATGGCTCCCAACGTCCCGGTTATGCTCAATGGACAGTTACGGGGGCGGGAGCTGCTTTGCTGGGTTCATCCGGTGAAGGACCCTGCCTGGAATCTCTGACACCAGGCAGGGTTGTGGATACAGGTATTATTAAGGAACCATATGACATGGGATCTACAATGGCCTCGGCAGCTGCCCACACCATTTATACCCATCTATCCGATCTGCAAAGAGACCCCTCCTATTATGACCTGATCCTTACCGGTGATTTGGGAGGAGTGGGAAAGAAGCTTAATGAAGAGATCCTGGAACGTAACGGCATAAGGATCGCTCCAAATTATGCTGATTGTGGAATGCTTATCTATTATCCCCATCAGCAGGTTGACGCAGGAGCAAGTGGCTGTGCATGTTCAGCCCTGGGCTTTTTTGGGCATTTTTACCCGCTTATGCTTAAAAAAGAGTTGCATCGCATTCTTCTGGTTGCCACCGGTTCCCTGCACAGTCCCACTACTTATCTACAGGGTGAGAGCATGCCTGCCATTGCCCATGCCGTTTCCCTGGAAATGAACTAGGATAAAATATAAAAAGTCATACCCCTGTGAGAAATGGAGTTGAAAATATGGGCACTTACTTTACCGCATTCCTGATCGGTGGGCTCATTTGTGTGATAGGTCAACTTTTGTTTGATCTGACTCCGTATACCCCGGCACATATACTTTCAGGCTTTACTGTAGCAGGTGGCGTCCTGGGAGCTTTTGGCCTTTATGACGATTTAATCCAATTTGCAGGGGCAGGTGCCCTTTTACCAATATCCAGTTTTGGTAACGCCCTTGTTAAAGGGGCAATGTCAGAAGCCTCCCGCAGTGGCATTCTGGGTGTCCTTACAGGGATGTTTGAGTTAACTTCCACAGGTATAACCGCAGCAATTATTTTCGGCTTTTTTATGGCCCTTATTTTTAAACCGAAAGGCTAAGGGACTCAAAGTAACGAGGTGAACAATTTTGTATAAATCAGTAATAACGAAAGCCGTATCCGCGAAACTGGAGGAAAACCTGCAATATTTAAGTCAGAGGCTGGGCGTGGGTACCAGTTTTGATATATTGATTCGGAAGTTTCGAATAGGCCGTAAACAGGCTGCCTTTGTTTTTGTTGATGGTTTTGCAAATGGAGACAATCTTATTTTAATAATGCGTAACTTGTTAGATGCACAACAGGAGCAAATCGTTCCCAACACCCTGGACAAAGTGATAATGAAATTGTTGCCATACGGAGATATAACTCCCGTTGATGAATTGGAGGAAGCTATTGGGGAGCTCTTATCAGGACCAAGCCTGCTGTTTATTGACGGAGAAAAAAAAGCTATTGTTGTGGATATCCGACAGTACCCTGCACGCAGCCCTGAAGAGCCGGATATTGAAAAAGTTACCCGTGGTTCACAGGACGGCTTTGTGGAGACACTTGTTTTTAATGTGACATTAATTAGAAGACGAATCCGGGATCCGGGATTGCGCACGGAGATTTTTCGTATTGGCCGCCGCTCATTATCGGAGGTTGCATTGGTTTATATTGAAGATATAGTAAATCCCTCCATCGTGGAAAAGATGAAGCATAAACTGGCAACCATCGATGTGGATGGTTTGCCCATGGCAGAAAAATCAGTGGAGGAATTTATTACGGGTGGAACGTGGAATCCATTTCCCCTGGTACGCTACACCGAAAGACCCGATGTGGCGGCGGTACACTTGTTGGAGGGGCATGTATGCCTGATCGTAGATACTTCTCCTGCAGTAATGATTGCACCTGTAACCCTTTTTCACCATATCCAGCATGCGGAGGAATTTCGCCATAACCCCATTGTCGGTGCTTATATCCGTATGGTACGGGCTTTTGGTATTTTTTTATCCGTATTTCTGGTCCCCATCTGGTTGCTTTTGGCAAAAAACCAGCATATACTACCGGAATCGCTTGCTTTTATCGGACCGGAGGAAGAACCCAGTATTCCCCTGTTTATACAGTTTATTTTTGCCAATATAGGTTTGGATTTGCTCCGTCTGGCCAGCATTCACACCCCATCCCCACTGGCAACAGCCCTTGGATTGGTGGGAGCCATCTTAATTGGCCAGATCGCTGTGGATGTGGGTTTTTTTGTACCAGAGGTTTTACTCTATATAGGCTTGGTGGCAATCGGTGTATTTTCCACGCCCAGTTGGGAGTTGAGTCTTGCCAACCGCCTTGTTCATTTAATGCTTCTTGTTTTAACCGGATTGTTCGGGTATATTGGGTTGCTTGGGGGATTACTGCTTTTGATGATAAAACTTCTGGTATCCCGTTCTTTCGGAGTCCCCTATTTGTGGCCCCTTATACCTTTTAACTTTTTTGCTCTTTTGACTGTTATACTACGTAAGCCCGTTCCCATGAAACGGTTCAGGCCTGCTTTTTTAGATACGGCTGATGCTGATTTGGCACCTCCTAAAAAACAAAAAGACGAATAGTCGGCAAGCACACGGTATTTTGTAATTATTATCCAGCATACTTTTTTATTATGTTATATTATGGTATAATAATCCGGGAATAAACAAAGAGTTTTGATCTGCCCGTGTGAGGGGACAGGAAAAATAATGGCCAGTGAAACTACAGGATTTTTTTCCCGGGAAACGGAAACGCTCCTCTATCTTCTGGGTTACCAGGCACAAAAAGATTTTTGTAATGTATATGCAGCAGGCAGTTTTGTCCGTGATATGCTTCTTGAAAAAGAAAGCCAGCAACTAGACATCCTTGTAGATGGGGACATGGTATCGTATGCGCGCAACCTCCAATATTTTCTGCCAGGTAAAATTCATTACGCAGAACCTCTGGGGACTGCAAGTCTGCAACTTCCCGGCCATTTCAATATCCAGATGAGTACCATAAAAAATGAAGTATATGTCCTCTCAGAGGAACCTGATTCCCAAACTTCTCTGAAAAATGAGCTTTACCATCGGGATTTCACGATTAATACCCTGGCTATGGAACTGAATCCACGGAACTTTTGTAAGATTTATGATTTCTTCGGAGGGAAACATGATATAAATGAAAGAACACTCCGCGTTCTTTATAGCCTCAGCTTTGTCAATGAGCCGCTGCGCCTGTTACGAGCTTTAAGGCTGGAGCAAAGATATGGCTTTGTGATCAATGATGAGACGGCAAATCTTATGCAAACAGCAATTGCAGGCAATGTACTGCAGAAAGTGAGCAGAGAAAGTATAGGGCGGGAGCTACGCCTGATATTTTATGAACCCAATCCTTCCAAGGTATTACAACGATTGCAGGAATTAGGTTTGTGGCATCAGGTTTTTCCCCGTCTAACGTTCAAAGAAACCATATTGCCACGCTTGCAAAGACTGGAGAAAATATTTAACAGATATCAGTTTGAGAATAATCGCACATATCGTTATAATAATTTTATTATTTCAATTTGCATTTTGTTTTATGGGCTGTCAAGACATGATATCCAGTATCTCACTCATGTCCTGCGGCTCAAGCGGAAGGAAAGGCTGGAGGTAATGGAATTAATGGAGATCCTTACAGCTGCTAGGCAAAGCCATGCTAATGCTACCAATACGGAAGAAGATGAAAACAGGGTGGTTTCCTTCCTTGTAAAACAATACGCCGGGGAAGGAAGGTAATTTTAAAAATGCAGGATTATTTATTTCTAATTCCCGCCCTTTTGATTGCCATCACTTTTCATGAATATGCTCATGCCCGTATGGCATACGCCTGGGGTGATCCAACTGCAAAAAATGCAGGCAGATTGACGCTTAATCCCATTTCACACCTTGACCCCTTAGGTGCCCTTATGATTTTGGTTGTGCGTTTTGGCTGGGCAAGGCCTGTTCCCATTAATCCAGCAAACTTCCGGGACCAACGACAAGGCCTTTTTTGGGTCTCGTTGGCAGGACCGGGAATGAACCTGCTAATTGGATTATTGGCAACGATTTTACTTCTGAATTTCCAAGGATTAGGGCCTATCTATCAAACTTTGATGTTTAACATCATTTTAATCAATGTATTTTTAGCAGTTTTCAATATGGTGCCAATACCTCCCCTAGATGGTTCAAAGATACTGGTCTCCATTTTACCCAAAAATTACCAGCGTCATTATTATGCAGTGGAGCCGTACGCCCCGGTTCTTTTTATTGCGCTTTTATTAACGGGTATACTGCCCTTATTTCTAAGGCCCATTGCCTTTTTTATCAGGGATATCTTTTTCTTCCTGGCAAGCTTTCTAGTGTTTTAGCAGACCGGCATAATGTTGATTTGCACCCGCAAACGAGGAGATGATGGAGTGACAGGAAAAAAAGGAACCATATTCAGTGGTATGAGACCCACGGGAAGGCTCCATTTGGGAAACCTGTTTGGAGCCCTGGAAAATTGGGTAAGGCTTCAGGATGAATATCATTGTTTTTATTGTCTTGTGGACTGGCATGCTATGACAACTGATTATGAAAATCCTGGTAACATTAAGCAAAACGTAAGGGAAATGGTTATGGACTGGATGAGTTGCGGCATTGATCCTGATAGGGCTGTCGTATTTCGCCAGTCTGATGTAAAGGAGCATGCAGAATTACACCTTCTCCTATCCATGGTAACTCCACTATCCTGGCTTGAACGTTGTCCAACCTACAAGGATCAATTACAACAAATTGAAGGACGTAATTTGGCAACATATGGGTTCATTGGTTATCCCGTTTTACAAGCTGCAGATATTCTCCTCTACAAAGCAAATGCCGTTCCTGTGGGAGAAGACCAAGCCGCCCACCTTGAAATTACCCGCGAGATTGTGCGACGTTTCAACTATATCTACGGCAGAAAATTGTTTCCCGAACCGGAGACCATACTCAACAAATACAGGGTTGTCACCGGCTTGGACCGGCGTAAAATGAGTAAAAGCTACGAAAATACCATAGACATTGCATGTGCTCCGGAGAAAATTCCTAAAAAAGTGCGGATGATGATAACTGATCCGGCCCGTATCCGTAAGGATGATCCCGGCAATCCCGAGGTTTGTACCGTTTTTTCTTTTCATCGTATTTTTAACCAGGACAATCTGGATGTTGTGGAACAAAGTTGCTGCCTTGGCGAGAGGGGTTGTGTGGAATGTAAAAATAACCTCTCAGAATTAATGTTACAGTATCTGGAACCAGTTCACACGCGCCGCCGCGAACTGGAAAACAACCCTAAAAGGGTGGCGGAAGTTTTGGAGCACGGGCGGGAAAAAGCCGTACAGGTTGCCCGCACTACTATGGCTGAGGTACGGGCGCTGATCGGATTGTAAATCATTGCTTTCTCCTGTTTGTCACTGTGGAGACGATATTATGCTAACAGATCAGTATCATGTAATAGTTCCCGGATTTGAAGGTCCTTTTGACCTTCTATGTCACCTGGCTTCCCGGGAAGAAGTTAATATATGGGAAATATCCATTGCCCAGATAGTGGACGAGTATATTCAGTATTTATCCACAATGCGGGAGCAAATGCATATGAGCATGGCCGGAGAATTTCTGGTTATGGCATCTTCGTTATTACAGTTAAAGTCGCGCTTACTATTGCCCCGTTTACCTGCCAGGCTCCGGGAAAGTGAAGAAGAGGCTTTCTATTTTGGTTCAAAAGAAGACCTGGTGCGCAGCCTTTTAGAGTACAGGCGTTTTAAACTGATAGCCGGAGAATTGCAGCGCAGGGAAAGGTTACAGCAGGGCATTTATTTTCGGACACCACATGGAGAAAGAGTAATTACCGTTAATATGATGCAGTCCAGTCTTTTTCCACACTCTCCCGAAAGATTGGTAAATGCTTTAAAAAACCTTAAGGAAAGAAACATTTCTAATAATGAAGACCTGATAAAGCTGCCGGAAGAACTTTCTTTCCGTTCTGTTATGCGTAATATACTTACTGCTGTGCGAAAGGCTGGCAATGTATTCCGTTACCTGGATGAATTTTTATGTGGAAAGAGCAAGGGTGAGCTGGTAGTTTCGTTTTTTGCCTTTCTGGAGTTAGCGAGACGGGGAAGGCTTACCCTTGAACAAAAAAAGTTGTTTGATCCCATTCGAGTTTCATTTTCTTTTGATAAAAGGAAATCATCAACCTATGGGGGGTGACGGCTGTTTATTCTGGGGATGAAGTCCAGACAAGTCAGCTATCTCTTAATGCTATATTGGAAGCGGCCCTGTTTCTGAGCAGTGAACCTTTGACACTGCAAAAGTTACAGAAAATAAGTGGTGCTGCTAAACAGGAGATCGTTGATGCCCTTAAAGTGTTGTACTGTTCTTTGGAGGTAAAGGATCGGGGCCTGGTTCTCATGAGCACTGCTGCAGGGTATCGCTTGGGTACAAAACCAGAACTGGCTCCATACCTGGACAAGCTGTGGGACGAAGAGCAGATAAGTACCGTTCTCTCCCAGGCTGCACTGGAAACACTTGCAATTATTGCCGTTAAACAACCGGTTACACGCATTGAGATTGAAAAGATCCGCGGTGTAAATGTGGACGGTGTGGTGGAAAACCTGCTAAAGCGAAATTTAATTAAAATATCAGGACGAAGAGAAGGGCTTGGCCGCCCACACCTTTACGTAACAACGGAATTATTTCTCCAATATTTTAATTTAAAGGATCCAGGTGAACTGGAGTGGATGTTAGAACCGGACGAAGAAGTGAAAGATAAATAATAAAATAACGGTTATGATTTATTTACCATAAACAGGAGAAACTAAAGAGAAGGCAAATACTACCATGAAGAGGTTAATATGTCTTTCTCCGGATGGTTTCTTTTTTTTATTACCATTTTACTCATTTCTGTTCTTTTTCTGCCCTTGACGGTGCGCATAAAACTGCACAACCTGCGGGATGATAATAATATCTTTTTAACATTTAGGCTGATGCTGTTTAGAAGTGTACCCGTATATGCCACCCAAAAGAGATTGGGAGAAGAGGCAGGGGAAAAAAAGAAGGCATTTCCTTTTAACGTCTTGTTTAAGGGAATACTTGATCCTGAAATATATTTGTCCTCTCATAAACTATTGGGACATATTGGGTATTACCTTCTTCGTGTCGGGGGTGCACTTAACTGGCATGAAATGACGGTGCTTCTTAAAGTGGGAACGGGCGATGCTGCGTCAACAGGGATAAGTATGGGAATGATTCGCTCATTGTGTGGAATTATAACACACATGTTACAGAAACATTGGAGGTTCAGAGATAAAGATCCCCTTATTCTTAGTTATCCCTACTTTCTACAAAAAAAACTTACATTTCATATTATTGTTGAGTGCAGTGCGGGTATTGCCCCCCTTTTATATCGAATCTTTTTACCCGGGCAAACAAACAAGGAGGTGAAACGTCGGTGGCAGAAGAACATCCAATTCAAACGCTGATGCAAACTGCTATGGAAAACCTGAAAGAAATGATTGATGTAAATAAAGTGGTCGGCGATGCTGTGGAGACTCCGGATGGACAGGTAATTATTCCCGTTTCCAAAGTCAGCTTTGGGTTTGTTGCAGGAGGATCAGAATTTGAAGGTAGTGTAGATGATTTAAAAAAAGCAGGCAAAGAGGGTTTTCCTTTTGGTGGGGGCAGTGGTGGCGGAGTGTCATTACGACCTGTTGCTTTTCTTGTTGTTGGCACTGGAGAAATTAGATTGCTACCCATTGATCGTGGTGCTGTTTTTGATCGACTTATTGATGCTGCACCTAAGTTATTTCAACAGATACAAGAATTGCTTTCAGAACGGGGAGCTAAAGATGACAGGTATCCATACCCGTAGCGTTTGTATAAATTTAGTCTAACATGAGAACTCTCAAGGGTTAGAAGGAGACATAAAAGTATATTCAAAGGGCGAGGGCTTTACAAGCTTATAAGCCCTTTTTTCATTTATCATAAATGAAACAGAGAAAGAATAAACATTTAAAGATTAAAACAAGGGGATTTGATATGTTTAAAAAATACCTCAAAAAATACCTCTTTAAAGCAGCTATGCTAATTATTATCGTAATTCTCCTGCCGGCAAACTGTTTTGCAACAGCAGAAAACATGGTTTCCATTTCTGCGGAAGGGGCTGTCCTGCTGGATTGGAACACCGGAAGGATACTTTATGCCAGAAATGCCCACCTACCAAAGCCAATGGCAAGTATTACCAAAGTAATGACTGCAGTCCTGGCCCTGGAAAAAGGAAACCTTGGCGATATGGTGATAGCAAGTCCCCGCGCTGCTACAACAGGGGGTTCTTCCATATGGTTGGAGGAGAGTGAGCAAAAATCACTGGAGGAATTATTGTACGGTTTAATGCTTCGTTCCGGAAATGATGCTGCAGTAGCTATTGCTGAGCATATCGCCGGAGATGAAAGATCTTTTGCAAAAATTATGACACGCAGGGCGTATGATTTGGGGGCCAGAAACACTTCTTTTAAAAATCCGCATGGGCTTCATCACATTGATCATTACACAACTGCTTATGACTTTTCCCGCATCTCAGCACATGCCATGGGAATAAGCAAATTCAGGGAAATTATTGCAACAGAACATATCATCATATCCTGGCCCGGACATCCGTGGGAAAGACATTTATATAATCAGAACAGGTTGTTGGAACTTTATCCCGGAGCGGAGGGAATAAAAACGGGATGGACTACGCCTGCTGGCCGATGTTTTGCCGGTGCAGCGGCAAGAGACGGGCGAAGACTGATTGTGGTGCTGCTAAACGCACCGGCAATGTGGGAAGATGCGGTACAATTATTGGATTATGGCTTTAACCAGTATTCCTATAAACCTCTCATCATTGAGGGACAAACATTGAAGACAGTCCCTGTTTTAAACAGCACCAGAAAGAGAATTACCATTAGTGCCGGCAAATCTTTTTTATTTCCCATGCAGGAAGGCGAAACAAAAAATGTTACATACCGGTTTATCGTCACCGATCCCCTTTACGCTCCTTTAAAGGCCGGGGAAAGGGTGGGGGAACTGGAAATTAATTTTGATCATGAATTAATTGGTATGGTAGAATTACTGGCTGCTGAGGATGCAAATAAAATTAATATCTGGCAGCGTGTTAAACGAATGTTAGGAAGAGGAGTTTAAGCATGGTGAACCTGATCTGGTCAGTAATGATTATCTCAGCTATCATTGTTTCCGCAATTAACGGCAATATCGGATCGGTTACCCAAATTATCTTCGATTCTGCGGAAAAAGCAGTTGGTATTGCCTTTAGTCTCATCAGTATAATGACTTTCTGGCTTGGTATCATGAAGATAATAGAACGGTCAGGATTCATTAATTTCGTAATATTTATTGTAAAGCCAGCAGCACATTGGCTTTTTCCTGGGGTGCCCCGCAATCATAAGGCTATGAATGCCATGTTAATGAACATAAGTGCAAACTTACTGGGTATGGGCAATGCTGCTACACCCTTTGGAATTAAAGCAATGGATGAATTGCAAAAATTAAACCCCCGTCCCGATACTGCCACAGATGATATGTGTACCTTTCTTGCCATTAATACAGCAAGCTTAACGCTTATCCCAACCACTATTATTGCGATCAGGACAGCGACTGGTGCACAAAACCCCACTGACATAATCGGCACAACGATTGTTGCCACTTTTTGCTCCACCCTTACAGCTATCTTTTGCGACCGGTTATACCGCAACTACAACCGTTGGAAAAACAGGTCAAGTACCCTTTAGAGTAAGGGGAGGAAGCCAAGCATGTATGATTTTATTAACCAGATTACACTTTGGGTTGTACCCGGTCTTATTTTGTTTGCCTTACTTTACGCATCTTATCGCCGTGTTAAAATATTCGACACGTTTATTGAAGGGGCAAGGGAAGGTTTTGGCATGTCCGTTCGCCTCATTCCCTTTCTTGTAGGAATGATCGTAGCCATCGGGCTGTTTCGTGAAAGCGGTGCCATGGAGCTATTAAGCAACCTGTTAATACCTTTATTAAATATAATTGGAATACCGGCAGATCTTCTGCCGCTGGCCATCATGCGGCCTGTTTCCGGAAGCAGTGCCTTGGCAATAACAACCGAATTAATGAACACTTTTGGTCCCGATTCACTGATTGGCCGTATGGCTGCAACAATGCAGGGAAGCACAGATACTACCCTATTTGTTCTTACCTTATACTTTGGTGCCGTTGGCATAAAGAAAACGAGACATGCCCTAAACGTGGGGTTAATAGCAGATGCGGCAGGAATTTTAGCTGCAGTTCTGGTATGCCGTATGGTTTTCGGCTAAATCTTAATTAACGAGAATTAAACTGGAAATTTGCATATTTATGCAATTATTTAGGCAAAACTTGCAGGACTTTTGTGTATTTTATAGAATAATACCTTAATTGAAATAATTTATTTCCACAGGAGGGGATATTATGAAGATTTTAGTATGCACGGATGGTTCGGAACAGAGTCTCAGAGCAGTACGAAAAGCTGTGGATATTGTGGCAGATAATAAAAATGCACAAGTTACTGTGCTCCACGTAGAAGAATCCATCTCCCATCCATACGAAATTCCAAGCGCGGAACATTCTCCGGAAGGACATAAGAGATTAGAGGAAGAGCACAAAAGAGTTATAGCAGAGGCGGCAAAAATCTTTGAGGAAAAAAATATTAAAGCTGACGTTTCACTGGGGCAAGGGCACCCGGCTTCAACCATTGTGGAGATGGCATCCAAAGAGAACTTTGATCTGATAGTGTTGGGCAACAGGGGGCTTGGGGGCCTTAAAAAGCTAATTCTGGGAAGTGTGAGCAATGCAGTAATACAGGAAACTGAAGCAAGCGTTTTGATCGTTAAATAAAAATAAGGGCCAATATACAACCATTATATGTTTAGGGCGGTAACAATTTGTGTAATAGCGCAAATGGCACCGCCCTAAATTTTGCTTACACTCTCCTCCAACCACGCTTTGTTACTTTGCGGTGGATCTGACTAAGCATTTGTTATATGATATAATGCCTGTAATTGCTCAGTTAACATTTTCATCCCGCAGTGATGTGAAAGGCAAACCTGGCCGGGGGTTCTACATGCCAAGTGTCTGAGCGCAGCGAACCAAAGCATAGTTAATGAGGAATTTGAACAGGAGCTGGTATCTTTGACAGTTAAAGTCAGGTTGCATAAATATATAGCTGCCAATGGTCTGGCATCACGAAGAGCTGCAGAGAAGATGATTGCTGAAGGCAGGATTAAAGTTAACGGTGAAATAATTGCCACTGCAGGATTTACTATAAACCCTGCAGCAGACAAGGTTGAACTTGACGATAAACCAATACGTGCAAAAACCACAAAGCAATATATTCTTTTGTACAAACCCAAGGGCACTCTTACCACCGTAAGTGATCCATTCGGCAGGGCAACAGTAATGGAGTTACTGCCGCACCGCGATGTATTTCCCGTGGGAAGGCTTGATCAGGATACGGAAGGATTGCTAATACTCACCAATGATGGAGAATTGACCTATCGCCTTACCCATCCCCGCTATAAGGTTGAAAAAAAATACCTTGCTTATGTAAGGGGAACCCCCACTGAGGAAAAGCTAAGACTTCTGCGAAAAGGGGTGACCCTTGAAGAAGGCAGTGTTTCCCCGGCACGAGTAAAATTAGTGGAACAGCACGGTGAAAACAGCTTACTGATGATAACCATTCATGAAGGAAAAAAGCGCCAGGTCAAACGCATGTGTTCTGCCATAGGGCATCCAGTTATTGGACTAAAAAGGGTTGGGTTTGCTTTCCTTACCCTGAAGGGATTAAAGCCAGGAGCGTATCGCTATCTAACGGAGGAAGAAGTAAATAAACTTATCCGTTTGGCAGGGCTACATATGGCCACTCACAATCGTCTGTAGGAGTTTGTATTGCCAGTTATTTAGCAGATTAGAAAACATAAAGGAGTTTAATATGCAAAAAGTATATTTAGTCAGACATGGAGAAACCAACTGGAACACCGAAATGCGTTACCAGGGTCAGCGGGATATACCCCTTAGTGAGGAGGGTTTAAAGCAGGCCACTTGTATTGCCCACAATCTTGCCCCTGAAAAGATTGAAAAGGTTTATACAAGTCCACTGCAACGTGCTCAAAAAACAGCTTCCCTGATTGCTGAAAAACATTGCCTGGATATTTGTATTGAACCTGATCTGATGGAAATTGACTTTGGTAAATGGGAAGGACGCAATTTCAATGAATTAAAGAAAGAAGAGCAGGATTTTGCTGAACGCTGGTTCTTTAACCCTGACAAAATTTCCATTCCCGGGGGCGAACCCTACTCTGTATTTAAAGAAAGGGCCCTTGCTGTATACAGGCGTATTCAGCAAGGGCATAAAAACATGGCGGTAGTAACTCATGCCGGAGTAATACGGGTTATTATGATGGACGTGCTGGATATACCTGCTGCTAATATCACCCGCCTCAGGCTCTCACCGGCTTCCCTGACAGTTTTGCTCTATGATGACTGGAATAACCCATATCTGGAACTATTTAATGATTCCTGCTACTTGCAAAACGGTAATACCTGACGATTCATGCAGGAATATTAAATTATTTAACGAATTTTTTTAATTACTGATTTTAGCAAAATGCCGCTACTGATATTGATGTATCTGGGAGGACTGTTAAAAATGTCAAAGCCGGATTTGAAAACCCGGGAAAAAGATAAGGCTGAATATCCTAACGAGCATCGTGGATTAACAGAAAGCAGACACATTAAATTCCGGGTACGCTTTGATTACAGGGGCAAGCCAAAACCGGCCCGCTTTTTCTTTGGTGGCCGTAAGACGGAAGATGTGGCACAGGAAATAAGAGAACAGCAGGTAACCCTTTGGCGTAATCTTCCCCTGCAGGGTATTTACGTGGAGGGGATAGACCTGGGCGAGATATATAACTTGTATGACGAAGATTTGGACGATGAAGTAGCTTATGCTCCTTTAGAACTTATTGTACTAGCCGATACACTTGAAGACCTGCTCCGCTTTATTATGCGGGATGAATTTCGCCGTATTGAAATTATGGAGCCTTCCACACTTACTTTAAAGAGCAAAGATGTGGAAAAATTGCTTTTTCGCATAAATGAAATCATGGGAAAAAATATTACACCAACAGGTAAGGGCTAGCTATCTTTGTCCTTCTCATAAAGGTATGAAAGCCCCTTTTTCAGCATAACATTAGGGTAAAGGGGGCTTTTTATATATGGATTACGATAAATGGCTGCAACGATTCACGGGGAGGGTGGAAAAAATTGTATACCGCCTGGCTTTGGCGTTTGTCGTAGTTCTCTTTCTTACCCAGGCTGTGCTCCTAAATGATCATTTAAGGCCTTACCTCAACTACACGGACAGGTTTGAAGGACGGGCATTGCTGGAAGATCTACAAAAAGTTATTGCCGTGAATGGGGGAAGGAGTGAAAATAACGGATTTAAAGAACTGGCTGTTTCGCTTGAACTAATTTCTCCGCCTGGTGTAACCCCACCTGAGTTGAAGATTATTGTAAATGGAGTGCCACAAGCGCATCTGGGTGAAGAAAAGCTTTATCTTCCTGTATTCCCTGGCGATCTCATCGAAGTTGAGGGTAATGTTTACGGTAACATACCGGCAGTTATCCGGATAACAGATGTTTACGGTGATTTACGAGCTCCGCGGGAAGGCAGGGAGATCACCACATTCGGCGATAAAGAGTTAGTAACCTGGATTATTCCATAATTTCATAAATTTTAAGTTTTAGGGTTGTCAAACGCTGTATAATATTATATTATGTCATAAGAATGGCTTTTTCAGTGTAATAATGAGGCAGGGAATTGCAGGGTTGCTGTGTGAGGGGACGGGACAGTGGATTTATACTTGTATTAAATAAATAGCCGGAATTTCAAGCAATGTTCAGTTTTTTTATTTGAAACTGGGCATGTGTATGAATCCGGCGTATTTTTTTAGCGTCCGAAGAGATACGGAATGGGGAAAAGTGATGAAAATTGCTATTGATGGCCCGGCAGGGGCGGGAAAAAGCAGTGCTGCCAGGGAAGTTGCCCGCCGCCTTGGGTTTAGATATTTGGATACGGGAGCAATGTACCGGGCAATTACAGTTCAGGCGCTGGAAAAAAACGTGGATATGCAGGATGAAGATGCATTGGTGGATTTGACACGACGTTCTGAATTGGAGGTTAAAAGCGACGATCAAAATGGTAATCTTATCCTTTTAAACGGCAGGGATATAACCAGGGCAATACGTCAGCCCATTGTTAACAAATATGTTTCTATTGTGGCTGCTGTTCCAGGAGTCCGTAAAGAACTGGTAAACCTCCAACGCAAAACGTCTTTAAATAGCGGTAATATTGTGATGGAGGGTCGGGATATTGGTACCAATGTCCTTGTTGATGCTGAATTTAAGTTTTATCTTTCAGCCACCGTGGAAGCGCGGGCAAAAAGACGCTGGCTGGAAATGACGGAACAGGGAATGAATGTTCCATTTGATGAATTGCTTGATGAAATATCGATGCGGGATCAGCTTGACCAAAAACGGGAAGATTCACCCTTATGTATAGCACCCGATGCATATGTAATTGATACCACGCCATATTCTCTGGCTGAAGTAGTAACTAAAATACTGTCCATTGTTTCCCACACCACCCATTGAACAAAACGGGACCCCATATGGGCTGAAACGTGCACAACATATATTAGCTGCCAGGGAGCTTAAAAAAGATGACTTATAAAATTATTACCTTTTGTTTCAGGGTATTTTTTAAATTAATGTATCCATATCGTCTTTCTGGACGGGATAATATGCCGGAAAACGGCTCATACATCATTTGTGCTAACCACACAAGTTGGTTTGACCCACCGCTTGTTGGATCTATTGTTCCAAAAGTACGCGTTCATTTTATGGCGAAAGAAGAGCTCTTTGAAATTTTCATATTTGGCACGATTCTCAAGAAACTGGGAGCTTTCCCAGTAAAAAGAGACACAGCTGATCGAAAAGCCATAAAAAAAGCCATACAGTTACTAAATGAAGGCAAAATAATCGGCCTTTTCCCCGAGGGAACGAGAGTAAAAGGAGGGGAGTTAGGACAACCATTGCATGGGCCGGCTTTAATTGCCCTTTTAAGTAAAAAACCTGTTTTGCCGGTTGCTGTTAGATGGCCGGACAGGTTATTTCGACCTGTTAATGTTAAATTTGGCAAACTGTTATATTTTGAAGTACAGGGAAAAATAAAAAAAGATCTTTTGCAAAAAGTAAGCACTAAAATTATGGGTGAGATCGAGTTACTGTTAAAGTCATCCTAAAACTGGAGAGGGAATAATGCCGGTATTTCTGGCAGATCATGCAGGTTACTGTAATGGTGTGCGGAATGCAATTGACATGACCCTGGCACAGGTTGGTACGGGCAAAAGGGTATCTACTCTGGGGCCATTGGTACACAACGAAGATGTGCAGCAATATCTTGAATCCCAAAATGTTTCAGTTGTAAAAACACCCCAGGCATTGCCTGGGGGAACGGTTGTGATTCGCACTCACGGCGTAACTCCGGATGTCCTTAAATATTTACAGGAAAGGGAGGATCTGGAGGTAATCGATGCTACATGCCCTTATGTACGCAGGGTACAGAAAATTGTCCGCAACGCTTCACAAAAAGGGCATGATATTATAATTTACGGAGATTATCAGCATCCGGAAGTACAAGCCCTTTTAGGATGGGCTAAAGGAGGGGCAAGGGTAGTTGAGCCGGACAAAGATAATGAGGAAATATTTTTGCTTCTCTCCCCAAAAACAGTATTGTTATCACAAACCACGCAACGGGAAAAATATTTCTTAGAACTTGCGGAAAAGCTTAAAGAACAATGCCCCGACTTAAAAATTATCCGGACTATTTGCGGGGCGACCGCCCTGCGCCAGGAAGCTTCAGCTACTCTGGCAGCTTTGGTGGATTTGATGATAGTGGTGGGGGATAAAAATAGTTCCAACACCCGAAAGCTGACACAAGTCTGCCAGGAAATAACAACAACCTACCAGGTAACTGCTGCAGAAGATATTAGTCGGGACTGGCTGACAGGCGTTGAAAATTTGGGGATAACTGCTGGAGCATCAACTCCCCACTGGAAGATTAAGGAGGTCAAAGAGAAGATGGAAGAAATGGAAAAGATGGAACAGGAACAATTAGAAGAGGATGAAAAAAATTCAACACAGGAAGAAGTAACAGCATCCCCACAGGATGAACCTACAAGCCAAAGCGATGAAATTTCTCAGGAAGAAGTAATGTCAGTCCAGGATGAGGTTAAAGAGTACCGGCCTGGGGATATTGTAACCGGCACGGTCGTCATGGTCGATGATGAGCAGGCCTTGATCGATATTGGTTATAAAACGGAAGCTTTTCTGCCCCGGGGGGAGGTATTTCTGGGAGGGGATAATTCTTTAAAAGAACAGCTTAGCGCAGGAGATCCTATTGATGTACTCGTTTTAAAAATTGTAGAACAGGACGACAAAATCATTGTTTCAAGCAAGCGTTTGCAGCGGGAGCGTCGCTGGAAAGAGCTGGAGGAAGCGATGGAAGCTAGTACAAACATGCAGGGGTTTGTGAAGAATGTTGTTCCCAGGGGAATTATTATAGATTTGGGTAGCGGCGTGGAGGGTTTTATGCCCGGCTCACTTGTGGATGTTCGCTATATTCCTGATTTTGAACAATTTCGTGGCGAAAACTTTACATTTAAGGTTCTTGAGCTGAACCGTGAACGTGATAAAGTAATTCTCTCCCGCAAACAATACCTGGAAGATGAATTGGAGGTTAAAAAACAGGAAACCATCGAAAAAATTAAAGAAGGAGATGTTATCAACGGTGTGATAAAGCGTCTCACAGATTTTGGTGCTTTTGTGGATGTTGGCAACATCGACGGCCTTGTTCATATTTCTGAGGTCTCCTGGCAGAGGGTTGGCCATCCCCGCGATGTTCTAAAAGTTGGGGAAGAAATTCCGGTTAAAGTTCTTGAAGTAATACCGGAAAGGGAGCGAATCAGCCTGAGTATTAGGCAGGCTCAACCTGATCCCTGGAGTGTGGCGGAGCAGGAATTAGCCGCAGGGGATATAGTTAAAGGCAGAGTCACTCGTGTGGTGAACTTTGGTGCTTTTGTGGAGCTTCTACCCGGTGTGGAAGGATTGGTACACATATCTCAGATGGCAGACTTTCACGTAAAACACCCCTCCGAGATTGTCCAGGAAGGTGAGGAAATAGAAGTGAAAATAATTGATGCAAACATGAATAATAAGCGAATCAGCCTCAGTATTAAGGATGCCCGCCCCGCTCCACGTGACTTTTCCGTCCAATCAACCCAGAAAGAGGAAAATCAGGGGGTTACTCTGGGGGATGTGTTTGGTGATTTATTTAATGATAAAGAAATGAAAGAATAAGTGGCGCTATATTTCCCTTGACAAATATACGGCAGCGCATTTAGAATGGGCTTTGTAGCTAATAATACAAGCAAAAGCGATGATAGGGAGAAGTACACGATACATCTTGACTATAGAGAGCCGGGGGGCGGTGAAACCCGGTGTCAATGTGCGTGGAAATACACTCTAAAGCAGCAGACCGAAAGCCGGCAAGGCCTGTAGGCTCTGACGGATACTTCCAACGTTAAAAGGAAGGGGGTATAATGCCCATGACTGCCGGCACGTACCCAAAAAATGGGAGCACTTTGTGCTCAACCAGGGTGGTACCGCGTGAAGCTTAAAGCTTCCGTCCCTAAGGGGATGGAAGCTTTTTATTTAACTTATCTGCTAAAAATAGAATAGGAAGAAAGGACGGCTGAAGCGAAGGAGTGGAAAAGACGTTGACCGGTCTATCTAAACCACTTTTTAACAAATGCTGTATTCTGGGAATGGGCCTGATGGGTGGCTCCATGGGTATTGCCCTGGGGAAATACGGGGCAGTACGGAATCGCTGGGGCTACGACATTAATCCAAAAACTGCTAAAATGGCGCTGAAACGGGGAGCCATTGATTATTCCGGTGACCTCTGTCACTGTCTTGACGGGTCAGAACTGGTTATCCTGGCTTTGCCCGTACGCAGTATCTTGAAATGCCTTCAGTCCATTGGGCCTCAACTGCAGCCTGGAACACTTGTTACGGACCTCGGTAGTACGAAGGAAGAAATTATCCGGGCCATGAATCAGTACCTGCCAGCAAAAATATGGGGTATAGGAGGTCATCCCATGGCCGGTTCAGAGCAGTCCGGCATAGCTTTTGCTGATTCTAAATTGCTGGAAAACGCCGTTTATATTTTAACACCAGTTAAAAGTACCCCACACCGCTTGGTATTAAAAATGATTAAAATGATTCGGGTTATACATGCCCGTCCCTTTATCATGGAAGCGAATAAGCATGATTATTTTGCGGCTTTGCTCAGCCATCTTCCTCATCTTGTAGCAACCGCCTTAAGCGCCATGTTGCATCACTGTGACGAGGATGATGATCTGCTTCGAAACCTTGTGGGCAATGGGTTTAAGGATACCACCCGCATTGCCATGGGAGATGAATCCATTTGGTATGATATATTTTTAAGCAACAAGGTTTATCTAAAAAAATTTTTAAATAAATTTCAGAACGAATTAGATTTACTGTATAATTATCTGGAGCAAGAAGACGAAACTGAAAGTAAAAGGAGATTACGCCGGGCAGCAGCTTTGCGTAAACAGTTGAACTTATAAAAGCTGGGTTTCGGCTTGGAAAAGGAAAAGGAGTTTATAGTATGGACATGAAGTTTACACCGGGAAGGAGACTTTATGGAAGGGTCAAGGTTCCAGGGGAAAAATCTGTTTCCCACCAGGCATTAATCCTGGGCTTGATGGGCATGATGCTGTCAGGACAACCTTTTTTTAGCATCATTACCGGGAAGACAGATCCTGAAAGGTAATAATATCAGGGTTCCCGGCGACTTTTCTGCTGCTTCATTATTTTCTGGTAGCAGGAGTTCTTGCCCAAAGGGCTGAGATTTTCCTGGAAGGTGTGGGAATGAATCCAGGAAGGAACGGTCTTTTGGAAATACTTGCAAAGATGGGGGCAAAGATAGCTATAGCCAATAGACGTAAATACGGGCATGAGCCGTTGGCCGAGCAGCTTGTGAAAAGTCAATCGGTCTTAAAGGCGGACGCACTGAACATTGAAGGTAATTGCCATATTACGGGCACCCGCTGCCATAGCCATGGAGACCATCGCATTACCATGTCCCTTGCCATTGCAGCACTGTTTGCCCATGGGGAAACAATTATAGAAGATCCGGAATGTACGTATATCTCTTATCCCAAATTTTATAAAACGCTTGCGGAATTGAAAGTGTAAAAATATTTTAAATTATTTTAAAGGGGGATGGTAAATGCGCTTTTTAACAGGAGGTGAGTCCCATGGTCCTTCATTAGTCGGTATCATTGAGGGTTTACCGGCAGGAATGGAGTTTGACACGGAATTCATTAATCGTATGCTTAAACGGCGGCAACAAGGTTACGGGCGTGGCGGTCGTATGACTGTTGAAAAAGATCAGGTACGAGTCCTTTCTGGTATCCGCCATGGTAAGACGCTGGGTACTCCCCTCACCCTTCTTGTGGAGAACAGGGACTGGGAAAACTGGCAGGAAATAATGTGTATTGAAGCGAGAACGCCAGAAAAGACAATAACAAGACCGCGCCCCGGCCATGCAGATCTGGCGGGAGGAATAAAATACCAGCATAAAGATCTGCGCAATGTGCTGGAACGTGCCAGTGCCAGAGAAACGGCCATGCGTACAGTTGTAGGTGCGGTAGCTGCTTTAATGCTATCCTTTTTCAGTATCGATGTTGTTTCTTATGTTGTTTCAATCGGGGATGTATGGGCAGCAAAGTTGCCCCACATTGATTCCCTGAAAGAAGTACGTGAAAAGACCAATCGTTCTTTTCTCTTTTGCCTGGACGGGGAAGCGGAAAAATTGATGTGTAAACGTATAGACGAAGCGCGGGAAAAAGGCGATACGCTGGGAGGAGTTTTCGAGGTTGCTGTTTCCGGTCTTCCAGTGGGCCTGGGAAGCCATGTCCACTGGGATCGCCGTCTTGATGGATGTCTTGCCGCTGCACTTATGAGCATTCCCGGAATCAAGGGAGTGGAAATTGGTTTGGGTTTTGCTGCAGCAGCCAAAAGGGGCTCGGAAGTACACGACCCTATTACCCTTAAAAATGGGCAAATTTTACGCACTTCCAATCGTGCGGGAGGTCTTGAAGGGGGTATTAGCAACGGGGAAAATCTGGTACTGCGTGCAGCTATGAAACCCATCCCCACACTGCTGCAATCCCTTCCCAGTGTGGACCTGGAAGAACAAAAAAATACTACTGCCGTCGTGGAACGTTCAGATATTTGTGCCGTACCCGCAGCATCTGTGGTGGGAGAAGCGGCTGTTGCCTGGGAGTTAGCACGGGCCTTTCGTGAAAAGTTTGCCGGTGATTCCCTGGCTGAGCTGGAGCACTCCTATCATCACTACCTTCAACTCAGAGACTCCTACATGGCAAACGAATAAGAATAATGCCGATTAAGATGGTGTGTTATATAAAGTAAGGGAGATTTTAAAGATGATTAAAATTACCTTGCAAACGGATGCGGCTAAGGCATGTTATCCTGTTTATATCGGTCGTAACATCGCTCAAAATATTGGACATCTGATGGGTGAAATATTACCTCCAGGTCCCTGTTTGGTTGTCACTGATCAAAATGTGCTTTTTTATTACAATAAAATAAGCCACAACCTGCAAAAAGGAGGTTTTAAACCCCATTTGAAAGTTTTGGATGGGGGAGAAAAGATAAAAACTCCTGCATTTGCAGATATGCTTTATCGTAGAGCCCTTGAATCAGGACTGGACAGATATTCATCCATTATTGCCCTCGGTGGCGGAGTCATTGGAGATTTGGCCGGCTTTGTGGCAGCAACGTACCTGCGGGGGATACCATTTGTCCAGATACCCACCTCCCTTTTAGCAATGGTGGACAGTAGTGTGGGAGGAAAAGTAGCAGTAAACCACCCCCTGGGCAAAAACCTAATTGGCGCTTTCCATCATCCTTCTGTTGTGATTAGTGATACGACATTTTTAAAAACATTGCCCCCCAGAGAATGGCGGGCCGGAATGGCCGAGGTAATAAAATACGGCGTTATTAAAGATGCAAATCTTTTTTCCCGCTTGGAAGCTCTTGAAAAAACTAACTTGCAGCGTCCCTCTGGCAGAGAACTTATTTACATTATTTCCCGTACCGTCCAATTGAAGGGTATGGTGGTTGCCCGTGATGCAAAAGACCATGCTCACAGGCGTATTTTGAATTTAGGGCATACTTTTGGCCATGCCTTGGAAGCGGCCACCGGTTTTAAGCATTACCTGCATGGTGAAGCAGTGGCAGTGGGTATGCAAATGGCAACAGTGATGGCTGAAAAGCTGGGAATTCTGGATTGTCAGACTGCAAGGCGGATTGCTGAACTTGTGGAAAAGCTAAACCCACCACCCCCACCCCCGTTTTTAAACACGGCTCTTGTTAAAGACGCACTCTACTATGATAAAAAGAAAGAAGGGAATGAATTAATCTTCGTCTTACCGGAAGCTTTGGGAAGAGTTGGGTTTTATAAGTCGGTGCCCCAGGAAAAGATCCATGAGTCAATAGCTTATTGCTTGAATATTATGGATAAATAACGGTAAAGGGGTGATTAAATATGATACCCCCGCATGTTCTAAGAATAAACGGTAAAACAAATATCGTGGGTCTTTTTGGTGACCCGGTAATTCATTCCCTTTCTCCTAAGATGCACAATACTGCTTTTTTTGAACTGGGGTTGAATTATTGTTACCTGCCTTTTCAAATAAGCAAAGAAGCTCTCCCCGCAGCCATACAGGCAATTAAGGCCCTGGGAATGGCAGGGGTTAATATTACTGCACCACACAAGGAGTCAGCAGTCAACATTTTAGATGAGCTTTCAACCGATGCTACTATCTTAAATGCAGTAAATATTGTTAAAAACAACGGGGGGAAACTTTCCGGTTATAACACAGATGTGGACGGGTTTATTTACCTGCTTGAGAACGGTTTTACTGTTCCATATGAAAAAGCTGTCCTGCTTGGAGCAGGAGGTGCAGCCCGTGCTGTAGTGCTGGCCCTTGTCCGCTCTGGAATTAAAAAGATCACAATTGCAAACCGTACCGTGAAACGTGCTGTGGTTTTTGTCAAGCAACTTCGTGATAAGGGGTTTTTTTCAGGGGGACAGGTTGAGGTTATCAACTTAGACAGCAATGAAGTTTCCCTGGCTGCAAAAAAATCCCTGCTCATAAACACACTCAGTGCAGATCCGGTGGAAATGGGTATTATTACCTCCGGGGCACTGCAACATATTCATGCTGCTGTTGATCTCCGTTATATCCCACCCACCACCACTTTTTTGCAGGCAGCCAAATCTTGTGGCCGTCCAGCGGTGAATGGACTTGATATGTTGCTAGGGCAGGGGATTAGGACTTTTGAAATTATTACCGGGGTCAGCGCACCCCGTGCAGTGATGAAAAAAACTCTTACTGAATCGTCAGAGATGGATAATAGGGCTAAAGTGTTTCTCACAGGATTTATGGGCTCTGGTAAAAGCACTACAGGGTGGGTTTTGGCAAAAATGCTGGGCATATCATTTTATGATTGTGACGAGTTAATTGTCTCTGCACAAGGCACTGAAATTACGGAAATATTTAAAAGTAAGGGGGAGGAATATTTCCGCCGCAGAGAAGCGGAAGTAATAAAAATGATCGCACTACAAACACAGGATAAATGTGTGGTCTCTACCGGCGGTGGTGCAGTGCTGCAGGAAGCAAACAGGACCGTTATGTTGGAAAGTGGTCTGGTTATTTACCTTGAAGTTTCAGCGAAAGAGGCCTTTCGACGATTGCAGCAATACGCAAACCGCCCCCTGCTGGATGTAACAGATCCAGAAACCAGAATTAGTGAGCTTTTGCAGGAAAGGATACCTTATTATCAGAAAGCCCATTTTTGTATTAATACTGACGGGAAAACTCCCCGCAGGGTAGCGGAGGAAATATTTGATTTATTACAGTTTAGGATGTGATTAAATGGCTGTTGGAGATATTAAATTCCTGGTATTGCACGGTCCCAATCTTAACTTACTGGGAACAAGGGAAAAGGAGATCTATGGTAGCATAACTTTGGATGAGCTGAATCAAATTATTTATGATGAGGCAAAAAGACTCAAGGTTTCGGTAGATTGTTTTCAGTCAAACAGCGAAGGGGATATAATTAATGCAATTCACAATGCCCCGGGACAGTACAGGGGAATTGTCATCAACCCCGCTTCCCTGACTCACTACAGCGTTGCCCTGCGTGATGCCCTGTCGTCGGTAGATTTGCCGGCCATTGAAGTACATCTCTCCAACATATATGCCCGGGAAGAGTTTCGCCATCACTCCGTTATTGCCCCGGTTGTGCTGGGCCAGATCAGCGGACTGGGGAAATACAGTTATCTGCTTGCGTTGGGAGCTCTGGCAGCTGAAGGATATTGGAGGTGAAGCAACCTTGCCTGAGCCAATGGGAAATGCAAGGGGGATTAGGGGAGCAATTGATGTGCCTGTCGATGATGAAACAGAAATTGTGGAAGCAACAAAGAAACTGTTGCTGGAAATTAGAGATCAAAACGCTATTTGCAAAGAAGATATTAGTGCCATTCTTTTCACTGCCACACCAGACCTGACCGCTGCTTTTCCAGCAAGGGCAGCACGTGAATTGGGCTGGCAGTATGTTCCCCTGATGTGCGCCACTGAAATGGCCGTTCCAGGCTCTTTACCCCGTTGTATTCGTGTACTTGTGTTGGTAAACACATCAAAATCACAAAAACAGGTAAAACACATCTACCTGTCCGGTGCCGCACAGCTGCGAGAGGACTTGCTGGATACTTTATAAATATTTCGACTCCGTTATGGCGGGATTATGTATAAAAACACATCTGCGTAAAAAGCGGATGTGTTTTTACATGACGGAATATTTTTATGCCTGTCGGTTATGCTAGATAAGGCTGAATCACAGAGAAAACATAATGTTGCAATAGGGGGTATATGGATTGAATACGGGGATCATTATTCTCCTGGCGGTTGCCGTAATTGTTTATGCCGGCTTTGCCGAAAGGGCCCTGGACCGCCTTCGCTTAAGTGATAAAGCAGCACTTCTTTTTTTGGTGGCCATGTTGCTGGGGGGGTTTTTACCCGACGTCCCCCTGGGAGCTAACTTCGGTATTAATATTGGAGGGGGTTTAATTCCACTTATTTTGGTGGGATATTTATTTAGTAAAGCAGAAAGCTGGGAGATCGGCAGAACTGTTTTGGCTATCTTTATTGCCACAGCTGTAGCATACGGCGCTATGAAAATTTTACCACTTGAACCCACCTATAATTTGTTTATCGATCCCCTTTATCTCATTGCCATTGTTGCCGGGCTGATTGCATATCTGGCCGGGCGAAGCAGGAGAGGCGCATTTATCGCAGGTGTGATGGCGATTATTTTAAGTGACCTGCTTGCTTTCGTGGAAAATTCCCTTATGGGTGTAACTGCATCAACCGTAATCGGAGGTGCAGGATTCTTTGATGCCGTGGTAATTTCCGGTTTTATTGCATTGGGCCTTGCGGAAATATTTGGTGAAACTGCAGAAAGATTGGCCCCTTTTTTTGGTGCTAAAACACGGAGTGAGGAAGGTATGGATGAAGATGACAAAGGGAAAGGGAGGGAAGAAGAAGGAAATGAAGGTGAATAAACATATAAATTTACTCTGGTTATTAGGAAGTACCATCCTGTGCCTTACATTTCTCTTGTTAATTCCAATAACAGCAGATTGCTCTGCCGAGGCAGTGCAAGGAGAAACAATCCTGGAATTTCACGATCACTGTGCAGACTCCGGATATTTTATAATGAAAGATGTGGATGATGGAAGTGTGATCATGATGACAGCCCGCTTGATCCATGTGGATGATGAATATATTACGGGCAATAATACCCATTACATTGTGGAAAGGGTGGAAGGTAATACTGCATGGGCCCGTTCCCTTGGTGACATAGACCTTTCCCAGCCCCCTGACATACTGGGGGGCATTTTTAAAAGTGGCATGCTATCCCAATTGACACAGGCGGAAAATCGTGATTTTACAATAGCCGTTTATCATTCTCATGGTGCTGAGTCCTATGTGCCAAGTGATGGTACTGAAAGTATACCTGAAGGCGGAGGAATCCTGGATGTGGGAGAAGCTTTTGTGGAAGCGCTGGAAGAAAACGGTCTTGAAGTAAAACACAGCCCAGAAACACATGTGCCCCACGATGCCGGCGCATATAACAGGTCACGGAGAACCGTGGAGGAATTGATGCAAGATAATGCCAATGTGTTTTTCGATGTTCACCGTGATGCCGTGCCTGCTGAAGAGTACAAAGCTGTTGTGGATGATGATCAAATCGTCCAAATACAATTTGTAGTAGGACGCCAGAACCAGAATGTGGAGGTTAACCGCCAATTTGCCGAAAGCTTAAAAAATGCCACCGATAAGCTTTATCCCGATTTGATCAAGGGAATATTTATGGCCCGGGGCAGTTATAACCAGGATATAACCCCCCTTGCCCTGTTGTTGGAAGTAGGCACGCACGAAAATACACGGGAAGGTGCGGAAGAATCAGTTGCCTTGTTCGCCGATGCCGTTAATTATTACTTTGCGGGTCCGGAAGCACAAAGAGCCCAGGAAGCTGTGGGAGGAACCGCTCTTAGAACCATACTCTGGGTAATCCTTATTGCCCTGTTGGCTACCGGCTTATACTTGATTATCAGCACCGGGGGTATTGAGGAGGCACGTGCCAAGATCAGTCATTTCTTCCAAAAAGAATTTGCTGAATTTAAAGGAAGAAGAAGAGGAGATTCAGGAAACGACGAATAGGGGAGTTAATACAACTGGAAAAAATATTTGAACAAATAGACCCATTCATGCAGGCTGCCTTTGCCGGGGTCATTTTTGGCACACTAACACGATATTACCTCCTGCGCAGGGATTATCGGCAATACCCAAGCTATCCCCACGGTGTTATTACCAACCTGTCCCTTGGCTTTATTGCTGCTGTAATTGGAGCAGTAGCCATACCGGCACTGGCAGAAAAAGAGTTTACGGCGGTTACTTTTCTTGCCCTTGCGGCCACTCAGTTTCGGGAAGTTCGTAACATGGAAAGGGAAATGTTATTAAATCTGGATAATATGCAGCTGGTTCCCCGCGGTCAAGAATATATTGAAGGTATCGCCCGCGTTTTTGAATCACGCAATTACCTGGTCATGTTCACTTCCCTGCTGGTAGGGGGAGCAACATTTTGGGGCAATTTATATTACGGTGTGCTAATCGGCGTGCTGGCCGTTGTATTGACCGGTATAATGATGAAAGGGAAAACACTGGGACAAATTGCCAATGTGCGGGAGGGAAAGTTATATTTTGATGGAGCAAACCTTTTTGTAGATAATATACATTTTATGAATCTTGGTTCCCAGGGGGCTAAAGAAATCTATCTTAAACGTGCGCTGGGTGTTGTAATAGAACCTCTTAGTGATAATGGACGTGCCACCCTTGCCAACAACGGGCAGCGCATGGCTATTGCACATGATGCTGCAGCCCTGTTAGGTGTGTACAGGGACGTGGATACGGCAGAATTTATGCCCATTGTGAGAAGGCACCTTGACACAGGCAGGGCAGGTCTCGTTATCGTACCAATTGAGCAGGATATGGAATATCTGATTGAAGCGGTAAAAAGGGTCCCGGTTTTGGAAAGTGCACTGCGCCTTCCTCTAAAAACTACCATTGGCCGAAAAGCAGCAGATTAAGTCGTATAAAGGGTTGATACTATTTGAATCTGGAGAAGTATATTTTAGCAGTAATTACCATGAACCGGGAAAAAGTCAGTGCAGGCGGAGCCCCCATTTTTTTTGCATCAGACAAAGAGGAACTGGAAAAAATTGCCGTCACCCTGGCACGTATAACTGAAGGAGTTATTCATGATTTGGAAAACGGAGTTTTTATCCTCGTTAAACATTAAGGATAATCGATGAAGATAATATATCACTGTTATGGAGGCACCCATTCTTCCGTTCTTTGTGCAGCATTGCACCTTGGTATTATAACTGAGCAACGATTGCCAAGCATGGAGGATCTAATTAATTTACCTTATTTCGACAAGGTACCCAGCACCCAGGTAGGCAAAATATTCCATATGGGTCGTGACGAACAGGGAAATAATATATATATCCTGGGTTGCCGCAACTGTGGTCCCCTGGTGGAAAATACCACCAGGGATGTCCAACGCATCATGGGAATCAACAGAAATGAGGTGATCCTGATCGATAGCAAACCAGCTTTAAACTATTTAATAAAAATTGGAGGTTTTCTTTCACGACGGATTGGTTTAACCGCAATGGGGCGCTTTTTTTTGTACCGGGGAATACGACTGGCATATCCAAGCTTTATAAATTTAGTACTGCATGTGAAGCAGGATCTCGCAAAACAATAAGCCTCATACCAATTGTCAGACGAAACCTTGATCTTATAGGATTTTCGTTTTAAGAATATTACAATCCAACTTTTAGCTTATAATCTTGACAGGGAGGGAACAGATGTAGGATAATGATGTAAATTTAGAGCTGACAGGGCAGGGGGAAAATACTGAATGCCAGAGGGCTTTAGTGTCGCGACAGTACGCAAGCATTCCCCGGCTCACCGGGCGGGTCTGGAAGAAGGGGATCGTTTGCTTAAAATAAACGGTTCCTGCTTTTATGATCTATTGGATTACTATTATCTATGTGCCGACAATCAGCTTGATCTATCCATTATTAAGAAAAATGGCACTTCGGCCAGGCGAAAAGTTAACAAAAAATATGATGAACCGCTTGGCCTTGAATTTTTCAACCCCACTATTGGCCCTCTGCGCCGCTGTCATAACAACTGTATTTTCTGTTTTATCGACCAGCAACCTACACACTTGCGCAGTACCCTTTATCAAAAAGATGATGATTACCGTCTATCTTTTTTACATGGCAATTATATCAGTTTAACCAATGTAGCCGAAGGAGAGTTAAAGCGAATTGTTCGACGCGGCATCTCTCCTCTTTACATCTCCGTTCATGCAACTGATCCCAACGTTCGATGTGCCATGATGGGAAACAAAGCTGCAACAAAAATAATGAGCCAACTGTCATTTCTTCAAAAATCGGGGATAACGATGCATGGCCAGGTAGTAATTTGCCCCGGATATAATGACGGTTCAGTTTTGCAAAAAACGATTACGGAGCTGGTTCAATTTTATCCTAACTTAAAAACTGTGGCAATCGTTCCAGTAGGGCTTACCCGTTATCGAAAGGGGTTGAACCCCTTAAAGCCCCTCACGCCCGGAGCTGCCAGGGCAATCGTGGAAACGTGCACACACCAACAGAACCTTTTTTCAGACACTTGCGGTACACCATTTATCTATCTGGCCGATGAGTTTTATCTTCTTGCCGGTATGCCTATTCCACCACACTATCATTACGGAGATTACGAGCAAATAGAAAACGGTGTGGGGCTGGTGAGACTTTTTTTAAACGAACTTGACAAATGGAAACAAAATTCTGTTCCTGCTGTTGAGGGTAAAAATACAATTTCCCTGATCACCAGTAAGGCTGCTGCACCTTTTATGCATATGTTTATGCAGGAGTTGGAAAATATAAGCGGCTTAACCAGTTATCTTTATCCATTGGCAAACAATTTTTGGGGAGGTAATGTAAATGTAGCCGGCCTTTTAACAGGCGGCGATCTTATAGGGGAACTTAATGAAAAGCCCCTGGGAGATAGCCTGTTTATTCCTGCTGTTATGTTAAAAGAAGGATCAGACCTGTTTTTAGACGGGTATACTTTAAAAGAGGTTTCAAGCGTGCTAAATACAAAAATTGTCCCGTTGGATTCGCTGCTGGAGCTTCCCCATTTTCTGCAACAGTCATAGGGCATCACAGTTCGTTTTAGGTATCCTTTGACTATTAATCTTAAAATATAATTTGGCCTAATAAGAGGGAGGAATAAAGTTATTGTCTGCACCTGTAGTTGCTATTGTCGGACGTCCTAACGTGGGAAAATCCACTCTTTTTAACCGTTTGGTTGGAGGCAGACATGCTATCGCCGAAAAGACACCCGGAGTAACCCGTGATCGCCTTTACGGTAAAGTAATATGGCTGGACCGCGAATTCATGGTGATTGACACCGGTGGGATTATCATTCCGGAACGGGAAGTGGATACCCAGGTGCGTAAGCAGGCCCTCCTTGCTATCGAAGAGGCTTCAGTGATCCTTTTTGTAGTGGATGGGCGTCAGGGTATTACTGCCCTGGACGAGGAAATAGCCCATATTCTGCGCCGCCAGGGAAAGCCTGTTATGCTGGTTGTCAATAAAATGGAATCGGGGAGAGAAGAGGTAAGTGAATTCTACAGCTTCGGAATCGCCGATCCTCTTCCCATTTCTGCAGCCCATGGTCATAATACAGGCGATCTATTGGATCAAATAAT
>SLRC01000176.1 GCA_007131175.1 Syntrophomonadaceae bacterium | reverse complement strand
CCCGCCATAACAGCTGCGTCTTTTAAATAAATTCCGCCCTTTTCAATAAAATAGGGTACATGGTACGTTCCCACTCCTGTGTAGTTGCTTTTTAGCCATTTAATAAGTTTGTTAATGATTGAAGCAAGCCTCTGGGTTCCTTGCGTCGAAAGCTTTTCATACCGCCAATCCAATTCCGGCTTATCTTCAGGGTGAGAAGTAGCGATCAAGATAACACTTTTCCCATCTTCAGGCAGTAAATTTTCTACTGATTCAAAACTACCTTCTCTTCGGCCCGCTTCGATCTGAGGTATTTTAAAATCTGTACTTAAGGATGGACATCCCATTATTTCGTTGAAGTTAGCGATTCCGGTTGCATCCGCCCCAAGCTCCCTTGCTTTTCTTAAAATGGCTGATGATAACTTTAACTGATCAATATTTCATATAAGAAATCCCCTTCCGATCCCACTATGCAACTTTTATAAGTTCCTCTGCATCATGTATATTATGGGTTGTGAGGATAATTGTCCTGCCCTCTTTTTTCTGCTCCAGGATCAATTCCCTGATTGTGCGTGCATAGCCGGGATCGAGGCCGCTCGTGGGTTCGTCCAGAAAAAATAATAATGGCTCATGCAAATTTCCGTATCCAATACTCTGATATTCCCGCGATAATTACGCAAAATACCGCTACGGATTTTTTGCAGGGTGCTTTTCCCCACCCCGGAGGGGCCCAGGAAACCAAAGATTTCTCCCTGCCTCACTTCAAAGGAGATATCCCTGACAAAATCCTTCCCCTCATCATAAGCAAAGTATAACCCCTCACATCAATCATTTCGTCCCCTCAGCCTCCTCCGTCAGGACTTCATTAACAATAGGCCTGCTAGATATCATATACCAACTTAACCCAGTAAAAACACATTGTCAAGAAGCAGCGGGGGGCACTTTTCAATATTTACCTTAAAAATCTCGCCATCTTAAACACAAGCTTGAGGGGAGAATCGTACCTTTCCTTTTCGATAGCATTGATGGCGGTCATACTGCACACAAATCCCACCGCGGAAGCCATAAATTTGTTTGCCTTTCCGTATAAAGGAAGAAATAAAAGTGTTACTACGGCAGGGGCCATTACCAGGATCAGCAGACCCTGTTTATGTTAATATCAGTTGACATAGCCTGACTATAGCTGTAAACTGTAATCAGGTGGAGGTGGTTTTGATGAACTCAGGTGATGAACTTATTACAGCGCAGGAGTTGGCAGATTCTCTGAATCTTTCGGTAGATACAATCTGGAGGTATACCCGGGAAAAGAGAATACCTTGTGTGGAAATTGGCAAGAGGCAGTACCGCTATAATAAGCAAAAAGTACTAAAAGCGTTGTCCGGGGAAACGACTTCTTCCTTAGTAAAAGAAGATTTTGCTTCTTATCAGGGTAAAGAAAAGCTAACCTACGAAGATTATGCCAAGATTCCGGAAGAGCCCGGCTTTCGACATGAAGTTATTGACGGGATGCTGATCCGGGATCCCTCTCCTTCTATACACCACCAACGAGTTTCCAGACGGCTGCAGCGCATTCTTGAAGATTACTTTAACGAAACAGATCCGAAGGGCGAGGTCTTTAATGCCCCCCTTGATTTAAACCTGACTGTGCATACCGTAGTACAGCCTGATTTGATGTATTTACCCGGCAGCCGGCCGGCCCGGAATGACCCGGTGGACACCGTGCCGGAATTAGTAGTGGAGGTTTTATCTCCTTCTACCGGCAGAAAGGATCGGGTACTGAAGTTAAACCACTATCAATCATCCGGAGTTCCCCACTACTGGATTTTAGACCCGGAATGCGGCTTTATCGAGGCCTATGAATTACGGGATGAGCGTTATGTATCTATGGTAAGAGCTGATAAAGGATTTTTTTCTCATCCCGGGTTCCCGGGGCTTTCATTTGAAATTGATGAGCTGTTTAGCAAACCGTAACCGGACGGGAGAACGTTTCTCCTGTCTGGGGCTGGGCGTTGACGGCATCATAACGGTCAAAGTTCGCTCCGATGCGTAACCCATCACCTCCGGCGTATCTGGCCAGCACCTTGGTATAGAAATTCATCCATTTTTGTGTGGAGATTTCTCCGCTCCAGGATATATTTCGCGGTCCGCGTGGTAGCGGCAGTGGTGGCAGAACCACACCGGGCTTGGTAATGTTGATCTCTGCCGCGGCGGAAATATCATTTGCCTGAACGGTCAGAACAAAGGACCCCTCGTCATACCCTATTCTTCTTCCTGCCCATCCAGATGGGCCATCATTGCCAGCACTTCGGCTTTCAACTCGGGAACTTTGTTTTGCACTATATCCCAGACGATATCCAGGTCCACAGTATAATAACAGTGGATAAGCACATCCCTCAATCCCGCTATTTTTCTCCAATCCAGCTTGCTACTTTCACGCTTTATGCTGCCGGGCATTTTCTTAACAGCTTCCCCGATAATCTCCAGATTCCTGATGATACCATCCTGCACCAGCTCGTCCTCTTTAAAGGTAATCTCATTCAAACGTGCCTTGTACATTTCAATCTTTCTGATAGATTCAAGAATATCCCTCAGGTAAACTTTAGGCTCCCTTGGCATACTTAACACTTCCTGTTATCTCCGATTTCAAGTCCGGCTTGATAGTTTCAGCGATCACCAGATCCACTTTGCGCGAAAACATATCCTCCAGGTAGAATTTCAATTCCATGTAGTTGTCAAAGGTTTTTTGTCTCAGATCAAACTCCACAAGCAGATCAATATCGCTTTGGCTGCCCTGGTTATCTTGAGCATAAGATCCAAAAAGACCGATTCTCTTCACACCGTATTTCTTAATGGTTTCCATGTTCTCTTCAATTCTGTCCAGTATTATTTGACCCGTTAGCATCATCGCTCAACCCCCTTCCATTAACTGTTAATACCTTATATTATGGACACATATTCCTTATTATATCAGCTCGATGAAAACTTAAAAACCCAGATCCTTCTTCCTGGCCAGGACGCCGTCCACCCACCTTTTCTCACCGCTGCCTGGAGGGTAAAGGGCGGATAAGGCCTGGCCCAGGCTCCAGAATCGCAAATCCTGCCCAACCCCTTCTTCTACCAGAAAGCGCTTCAACGCCTCACAAATTGGCGGATAGCGCCTGGACCTCGACATTCCGGGGTTGGCTCATTAAGAAGATTATATTTAACTTCATGAGAAGACTCTCCTAAAAATTTGCTAAGTAATCGTTCAGCCTTTAATGCAGATACAAGGTCTCCCTCTTCTGCCGTTCTAAAAATGCGACTACCATTGGATAAAAGCATAATTACTGCTATTAATCTTGAATCGTGAGCACCACCGCTACGATTACGAAGCTGCTCCCTAATCCTTTTGTATGGAGTTGGTTGCATTCCTCCTGCTGTATTTTCATTAATGCCCTAATCATCCGAGCGTAGTTGTTGGTTGAATTATAGCTTTAATGAAAAGGAAAAACAAGGGTATGGGACAGGCACGAATGAAAGCAGTAACCCAAATTCCCCCTAATAGAATGTTCCATGTTATGACAATCCATTTTAAAATAAGCGTAGCTAATATTGGAACAGGTGTTAACGGGCACTTTGCAAAGGAGATACGCTCATGGAAGGCAACCGGGTCGTGTCGAATATATCTCTTTTTGATGGTAATACTCATCCCGCTGTTGTTGCAACGGTCAAGTTTGATAATTTCCCATCACCAGTTGTTGTGATGGACCGCTTTTGCACCAATCTCAATTGCGATTGCAGGGATACCAATCTCATCTTTTATGAAACTGTGAACAAGGTGTTAGGGGACGAGCTGTTTGAGATTAAAATTAACGTTGATAGCTGGGAAACAGTCAGCTACCAGGCGATGCGCCGGAATGCTGACTGTGAAAATATGTACAGGGAATTTATCAGTGATATTGATGAAACAACCAGGTTGAAGATCAAAAAAAGGTTTGAAGAAGGAAAAAAATTTGGCGGGGATTTCTTAAAAGAAACCATTGATTTTGATGGACGGCAGGTTGAAACATTGTGCTATGCCGAAATTTTTAACTCTCCGTATTACGACAGGTTTCTTATTGAGCACAATGGCACTAATTACGTCGTCTTGGAACTATACGACTGCTTTATGGAAGGTTTGGACGATCCCGGTTTTGAGTTCTTAAAAAACAGATACGCCAGGATGAAGAACCTGGGCACTGCCCTGGGACTGGAAAGAACACCGACTACCAATGGGCATCATGCTATTTCGGATAATATGCAGAGCGGTAAAGTTGGCCGCAACGAACCTTGTCCTTGTGGCAGCGGGCGTCCGTCTGCGCAAAGAGTTTTTTGGAGGGTTGGCATTTAACCGGGACAGCGGCACGGTGGTGGATGTTGACCGGGAAGCTTTTGCCCTGCTTTCGCTGCGTTTGTACGCCAGATCGATCAGATTATCTGGAAGCACAAACTCTCCCCCCATACGGTAAACATCGCCCCCACTGCGGACATACAGGAAATTCAGATCTTTGAGGTATACCTGAAACAAAAAGACCTGGCCCAGGAAGTCCTGGAAAGCATCGACCGGGCTATCCCCTACCCCGTCCTTTTTATCCTTATTTACGGGGAAGAAGCCCGGCTGGCAGTGGCCCATAAAAAACGAAGCCGACAGCACGAAAACCGCTTCGTTGTGGACGCCTACTTCTATTCACCCTGGCAGAAGATGCCAGAGCTGTCGCTGGAACTACTTAAGGGGTTGGACTTGCAGGCTGTTTATGATAATTTGATTAAAAGCCTCATGCCTGTAACTCCAGGCAGTGGACAGTCACTGGAGCAGGCTGTGGAAGAACACAAGGTGCTGGAGAAACTTAAGCGGGAAATCGGTGCCCTGCAAGCGAAAATAGCAAAGTGCGCCAGTTCAACCGCAAAGTAAAATATAACCTGGAACTGCAGGAAAAAATGAAAGAATTGGACAATCTGTTGAGTGGGGGATAAACCGTTTTACATTACATAACTACCAATATAATTACTTTTTACATTTTACATTTTACTTTTTACGATTTTGGCGTATAATAATGGTGAGGTGATTTAAAATGGATGAATTGCTTAAACTTAAAGTAAGCCCTAAAGGTCAGATTACTTTGCCAAAAAAAGTGCGCGCCAATCTTAAAATTCGGGATTATATTTATTTAGAAATTAAGGATGACAAAGCGGAAATAAAAACAGTTTCTTTAACCGACGAATTTGAAGAGCTGATCATCAGCGACTTAAAACGGGAAGGGTATTCTGCTGCACAAATAAAGGAACTGCTACCTGAAAAAAAGGCACAGCTTGCAAAAGCCCTGACTCATGAACTGCACAAACGGAGCAAGGAAGATACTGTCACCGGGGCAGAGGCTCTGCAGGAACTGGAGCTGGATTAAGCAATGTATGATGTGCAATTTAGACGCTCAGCCATAAAGGAAATAAAAAAACTGGACAAGCCCGTCCGCAAGGAAATGCTAAAGCAAATTAATACCTGTGGGGAGGAACCCCACACAGGCAAGTCCTTAAAGGGTGACTTGAGCAGCTATTATAGTCACGCTTTTTCTTATAAAGGTGTAGATTACCGTATCATCTACACACTTAATCATACTGAGAAAATCATCATCATTGAGCTGGCTGGTTCCCGTGAAAACATCTATGCCTACTTGAAAAGGATGTTTTAACCTGCTGCCGTAAAACATTAAACCGGATGACAAGACGTATCATTGAGGAGGGATTTTTTTGGACAGGCTCAAAATGGAGTCACAGGACCTGGTGCATGCCAACATCAGCGTCAGGAAGGAATTGCGGCCTGGCAGCAAAAAAGCGTAAAAGTCGCAAAGCCAGGGGCAAGGACAGAAATACCAGCACGAACCAGCCGGACAGCAGACCGACTAGGATACCAATGCCGCTTAAGATATAGATACTGCAGGCCATGCCGGCAAACAGATTAAAGGCCTTCTTCCGCCCCAGCCAAATAGACACCGTGGCTATCCGCATCTCATAATCGTAACTCATGTCTTTGAGGTTATTTGCCAGGAGAACGATGGCTACCCAGATACCAAGGGGAACGGATATGACGAGCACGGTTTGGTAACCCTGCCAGCCTCCCGTTTGCACGTAATACGCGCCGAGCGTCATGAGCGGTCCCCAGATTAAGAATACGAATAGTTCTCCCAGGCCGTGATACTTGTATTTCAAAGGTTCAGCTGTGTATTCAAGGCCGGCGAAAATGCCCAAGATGGCCCGCACCGCCACAGGCCAGCCACGCAGAATTATAAGATAGAGACCGATCAGGATACCAATACTGTAGAGAACCAGCGTCATACTTATTAATTCCCGGGATGAAAGTACATTGTGTAAAAGGGGGTGGATGCGGTAAAGGGTGGTGGGGGCACCCGGTTTATCCACCCCATAAACCGTATCCATATAATCATTGATAATATTGGAGGCGCCGTGGACGGCGATCATGCCGGTTAATACGAGCAGCGCCAGGGGCACGTTAAAGCTGCCCATGAGCACCAACCCCAGTAAGCTCCCCACACTGACGGAAACAAGCGTCATGCTAAAAGACCAGGGCCGCAAGCAGAGCAGTATTTCCCGCAAGTTTCTCTTCTTACCCGGGCTATTATTCTCTCTAAATTTCGCAGGGCTTTTTTTCTTAGCGAATGATTCCAATGTTAGCTCTCCAATAATGCCATTTTCATTTGTGCTCATTCGCGTCGAGGTAATTAAAATGAAACGTCGCCCCGAGCAACCAGGCCACAGCCACGACAAACCTTGCTGGCGGGCCCCAAAAGTTATACTGCAGGGTGCCTAATTGATTGAAGACGGCGTCCAACCCCGCGCTGACCAGGGAAAAGGTTAACACATACAGCCAAAAGAGGTGTTTTGTTTTAGGCATAAAATACAGGTAAATCAAGATTGCCGGCGCCCAGGCCAGGTTCAAAATAACAGGGGAGCCTATAAAAGTAAATGGTGTCTCCTGCCACTTAAACAGGTTTAACAGCCCGGAAAAGGTGACTATAAAGATAAAACTGCCCAGGTAGCCCCAGACAAAGCTGATACCAAACAGTCTCCTTATCCCTTCCCGGGGGACCAGGATTACCATAAATAAGAACATCATCAGCCCAAAGCCAAAGTAATGGAGGTCATAAGGGAATTGAATATTAAGCATTTATCTTAATCCTTTCCGGTAGATGAAAGGGTGTAACTCGTTAAGACACCGTTCATACCTGCCAAGGTCATAACTGTAGTGGTGCCAATGATCCAGCCTTTCAGATTTTCCCCTATCTCGTATATGTGTTGTTCATTTTTTAAGTTTTCCCTGCCAAAACAAGCCTATTCAATTTTTGCACGCGGATGGATTTGGTAATATCTCTATAACCCAAACAGGCAAAGAGTTAAGATGTTTAACCAACTTCTTTTCCTACATTACTTTGAGGACCCAATGTGTTTAGCATATCAACTGCCCGTATTCTAGTAACCATCACGGGGAAACTACCAATAGCAGTAACCCAAGGGAGGGACAAATTTGAATGACCTGTTTAAAAAAGGCTTAATCTATGCCGGGTTGTTGGCATTAGGATATCAGGGGTTTAAGTTTATTGGAAGAAATATATTCCGTGACATCAGTAATGATGCACTGAAAAGAATTACGACTGACCTGTACGATGAGAATATGTGGGAAATGGCATCTTCCACCATTCGTTCCACACCGCAGGTTATAGTGGAGACAAACCTGAGGTCCCAGGAGGGAAAGGTCATTCAAAGACCACTCGGGTCACCTAAAATATTCCCCAACTGGGACCAACTGATGTTTAATATAGCTCAACTTCATACAATGCCCACACCCCTGGAAATGCCCGTAAACACTAAAGTGGTAATTGGCCCACGCTGTAAGAAACCCCTGGAGGTTGATATCCCTATGCTAATTGCTCCCATGGCTTATGGTTCTGCCCTTTCGGAAGGTGCTAAAATCGCCCTGGCCAAAGGTGCAACCATGGCAGGTACTGCTATCAATAATGGAGAAGGGCCGTTTCTGAAATCAGAGCGCAAGGCAGCCAAAAAATATATACTTCACTATAACCGGGGAACATGGAATAAAACCCCCGAAATAATCAAACAAGTGGATGCAATCGAAATTCAGTTTGGACAGGGTGCTATTGGTGGTGTGGGGCACAAATTGACAAGCAACATGATTGACGCCACACTTCGTAAAGGCTATGGCCTGAAAAAAGGGCAGGATGCCGTTATTAATTCCAGACAACCGGAAATCAACCAGCCGTCGGATCTGCCTGTTCTCATAAGACGACTCAAAGATATAGCCGGTTATATACCAATTGGTGTTAAAATAGCCGCAGGCAAATACCTGGAGCGGGACCTGGAACTGCTGGTAGCAGGAGGTGTGGATTTCATCGCCGTGGAAGGTGCGGAATGCGCCACCAAGGGTTCTGCCCCCATCCTGCAGGATGATATAGTGGTGTCCCTGCTATCTTTGCCATTAACAGAACTGCTGCATTTCTCAGGGGAAAAAACCTTCATAAAAAGATTTCTTTATTAGCCCTGGGGAAAATCCGCACACCGGGAGATGTATTAAAGGCCCTGGCCCTGGGTGCTGATGCTGTTTACATGGGATCTATAAGCCTTTTTGCCATAGCCCACCTTCAGATTTTAAAAACACTGCCATATGAACCTGTTACCCAGTTGGTATGGTATTCAGGGAAAGACCGCCACGAATTTAATGCTTCAGTGGGTGCAAAACACCTGTATAAGTTTTTAAATGCTTGTAATGAGGAGATTAGGGAAGCGGTTAGATCTATGGGCAAAACATCTGTTACGGATATAAATAGGGACGACTTATTTGCCCTTGATGAGTTAACGGCCAAAGGGTTGGGTGTTCCCATTTGTTACGAGGATTGCAGGTCATTTAACAATTAGGGAACAAGATGCCTTTTCGCTTCACATAAAGTTCCTGTAATTGGTAGAAAGGCCTGTTTACAGTTCATCATTTAAGGAAAAATAAAGGCGGAGGTGAAATGTAATGGTTAAAGACAGAATCGTTCTGGGACTGATTGCGGGACTTGCCGGTAATGTTGTCAAAACTATAATTGATGAAGCTTCAATAAAGAAAAAAATATCTCAAAGGTCATTTCGTGAAACCGCTGCCGGGATATGGGTCTCAAAAAAAAGTGAAACTACAAATCTTAAAGGGCAGATTCTTGGCGGGTTGCTTGACTTTGGCATGTCTGCAATGGGTGGAGTTGGCATAGTGCAACTCCTGTCTAAAACCGGCCGGGACCATGTTATTGCAAAAGGGGTTGTTTGCGGAATAGCTATTGGTTCATCTATTACAGCGCTTGTAAGTGCTTTTCCACAAAATAGAATTAGACCGAAAGATGCCGCCAGCAACCTCTCATATATGGCCAGTCATGCGGTATACGGTGTTGTGGCGGCAGCTATTGCCGCCAAGTTAGGCCACCCGTCCCTATTTGATGCAGAACCGCAAAACGATTATCTCCCTCCCACAGAACTGACGTCGGAGCAAGAAAAGGAACAAGAGGAGATAATGATAAGCAATGACAAACCTGATCGATGAGGAAAAAATACAGATGGAATGAATTGCATTGATAAAGAAAGATAAAATAAATTTGGGACTTGTTGCCGGAATAGCCGGTCGGTCGAGCTACGGTAAACCTTGGGATAGAGGCACCACCTTCTGGGGGCGGGGGAGAATTGTGACTTTTAACGAGTGTATTAATTTTTCTAAGGCGGGGAACGATACCATGTTTAAACTTGAACAGCGGGACGAGTTTGCCCGGGGATCTATGGTTGGCGCTGCAGGGTCCGTGGTCAAATATATCTTCAACGAACTGATGCAGTTTTTGCGATCGCCAAATATGACAACAACGCCACGGCGATCACGGTAACAATGAGCCAATACGAGCGTACACTATTCTTTTGGCTTTATGGTTTTATCAATGCCGTGTTTCTCGGCATGATTTTCGGTGTCCTGATTGCCTTTATATTCTCCTACATCCTCACCGACAGGTTCCTTTTCTACAAAGGGGCAGCACTGGGGATCTTGATATTTTACTTAAATTTTGGCATCCTCTCCTTTCTTTTCAACTACCCCCGGACCTTATAACCCTCCCCGGCGACATGGTCTCCATGCTGCTGAGCCTGGTGATATACGCGCTTGTAACCACATATATGCGCTCAGGCGCCTGCAGTTTTTTGCGCAGGAGTAGTCTAATATACCCATAGCTGCAGGCCAGGGATGTTTATTTTTTTGCAAATATAAGAGGCTACTGCCAAGTGTATGTTTTTTCCAAACCAGACTGTAAACTAATAAAATGGAGGTCAATAAATGCTCAACTATTTTATTTACCCAATATTTACGATTATCGTCGGGGCTGCAGCGCTTTTAATCATCCCCAAAGAGCAGTACAAACATTATGTATTTGTTAGTTGTGTGTTAGTTACCGCCCAAATTTAGGGCGATTTTAGACCAATATCAGAATATTCCACGAAATAAGCGAAACCCCGCAAACATCGGCGTTTGCGGGGTTTCGTGTGGTGGGGCTGCAGGGATTTGAACCCTGGGCCTCTTGAATGTGAGTCAAGCGCTCTCCCCCTGAGCTACAGCCCCATGTAGAATTTACGTAAATAGATTATAAACGCCTGGGGTAAAGATGTCAAGGAACGGGCCGACAATGGTCACGCCACTGTAACCCGCAACAAAGTGCATGATGCATTCGTTCGAATTACGAACAGGGCACATCGAATATATCATCCAACACCTTTGTTACGGTCAGATCCAGAGTTTCTGTTAGATCCAAATCATAAGGTAAAGGATGGTGAGCCATTCCTTCCCTTATATAAAGCACACGCACCACCGGCCGCGTAGTATATCCCGGTGTGTTGGCAGTAACAAGACCGCTTTCACCGTTACTTAACAGAACATGTGTCCCTACTGGATATACGGCAATAAAAGACAGGAAAGTGCGTAGAATATCCAAATTAAAATAATCGTCTCCCCAGGCAGAAAGCATCTCCACGGCTTGATTAGGGTGGTAAGCCCTGCGGTAAGGGCGGGGGGATGTTAAGGCATCGTACACATCGGCGATGGCCGCAATTTGTGCCATAACATTGATGCGGTCTTTTACAAGACCCTTAGGGTAACCTTTTCCGTTACGCCGTTCATGATGCTGATGGATGACAGCCCCACTGTCTTCTGTATAAAGGGAACTGTGTTTAAACAATTCAAGACCAAAAAGGGGATGGGTTTTAACCAATCCATATTCATCCTGATCCAGTATGCTTTTTTTTTGTAAGATCTCCGGTGGAACAACTATATATCCAATATCATGCAACAAGCTCCCCGTAGCCAGTGTTTTTATTTGGGTAGTGTTATAGTTAAGCTTAGCCCCTGTAAGGGTGGCCAGGACACAGGTATTAACTGAGTGGGCAAAAGCATAACCTGCTGCCGCACGGATATCCAGAAGACTTACCACCACATCCTCAATTGACAACAGTTCCTCAATTATTTTATTAACAATTACTTTAAGATTTTCATCTGCAAAGGCAATTGATTTGTTACTGCTAATTTCACCGACTCCCTCCATGAGTTCTTTAACCAGGAGCCGTGCTTCCTGACGTGTTTCCTCCGTGAGTATCTCATCAGCAACCACATTTCCAATACGTTTATCTTGAATATATAGGGATTCTATCCCCATGTGCCGTAAATAAACTGCATACTGGGGCTTGACTTCTTTTCCCGCGCTCAACAAAACCTGTCCCGCCGGGCCGTAAATTGTCTTAGCCAGGACCATCCCGCTTTGGAGCTGCTGCAAAAATATTTTACGCATTTTCCTTCTCTCTTTCCCCATCCGAAAAAGGCATTCTATTGACTGAAATAGGCAAACATGTTCTCCCTTACCTCGTCCATCATTTCCAGTCTTTTAACCATTTCAATTTCTATATCCAGTGCATTAGCGAGGGGGGTAAGCATTTCCCGTGCTTCTTCTCTTCTTACCAAAACAGAAGTGGGGACAACCTTTAATTCTTCAACAAGTCTAATAAAGGTTTCCTTAAATATTTCCATTAGCTCTTCATGCTTTGCAAGGCAATGTTTCAAAACGAGGCCGCTTTTCCGGTCTACCCAGAGGCAAAGATAGGGAAAATAAGGCCGCTTGCCCTTACGCTCCTGAACCGGATAGGGAGCATAGAAGAAATCAACCTCCAAGGTTGTTCCCCGCAGGGAGGCAGCCTTTTTAATCCGCTTTATACGTAATTCATCTATGACATAAGATTGGCTGTCAACTTTATCAATTAATTCAGGTTTGATATAACGATCTTTCCAGATGGTTTTTCTTCCCTTTTTCTCTGCTGTCCTTACCAAATATTCATCAGAATTGGCTGAGGTCAAAAGTTGCGGATTTTCTTTTACCTTCAAAGCTATATCCGTTGCCTGCTGTAACGCTATAGTCAGAAAAACAGCTTCTTCCTTGTTTAAAAACCAGGGAACATAACCGGGCATAAGGCTGCGAAACAAAGGCCATTCCTTGCGACCACGGAACTTCAGACCCGTCTTTTTAATCATTTCCCGATCCCTTTCCTGCAAGTCTTCCCGGTCTTCAAAAGAAGCAATTAGACAATTTTGCAACTGCATACTCTCTTCCAGGTCCAGGTCTATCATTCCTGTATGTAGTTTTGTTATTCCCGCTAAACCTTCTGTCCCCCGGTAAACAGCAAGGGCAAAAACCTCACCCATGCTACCCAGGATAACACAGTAACCTATCTCCCCGCTTACAGGATCCTGAACGCCAAAAATATCCCCATCGTTCATCCATTCCCAGCAGCAAGCTTGCTTAAACTCCACAGCAGCGGCATATAGTTTTTCCCAATACACAGGCACAGGATTTTTCATTACATTCGCTCCAATATTTAAAAATAACAGCCAGTCCATATTTTTAGCTATTAAACGTATTCCCATAACTTCTGCAAATAATAAATTATTCCTTCTGGCTGGATGAATTTTACAAAGATTAAACATATTATTATTAAACACCTGGTAACAACTCAGGTATTCAGAATCCAAGGAGTCAGTATTCAGAATAAATTCAAGACAAAGGCTTGAGATAGGTGCAATATACAGGTTCAAGATTGCCGCGTCTAAGACTCGCAATTACAAAGACACAACCGGATAGTTAAGTGCAACTTGGCTAGCTTGCCGATCACGAACACCATTTGAAACAGATTAATCTTGGTTTTTAATCCTTTATTCTGACTGCTGTGTGCTGACTTCTTGAATGCTAAGCAGTTACAACACCTGACCCATACCGGGTGTTTATTCGTGGTTTAAAGAGTTGTGTGCAAATTAAATGGTCATGTGGTAAAATATTGCCAGTACAGGTTTCTATAATTTATGAGGAGGAGCTTACCGTGAGCCTGGAGCTGCGAAATTTAAAGGGAACAAAAGATTTCCTGCCTGCGGAGCAGCAGTTGCGTAACCGGATTAAAAATACGCTGGAAAGTGTATTCCGCCGCTATGGCTGTCGCCCCCTGGAAACACCTATCTTATGTCATTATGAAGTGCTGGCTTCCAAATACGGGGGTGGTGAGGAGATACTAAAAGAGGTATACCGCCTGCAAGATCAGGGAGAAAGGGAACTGGGCTTGCGCTATGATCTTACCATCCCCTTTGCACGGGTAATAGGCATGAACCCAAATTTGCGTATGCCTTTTAAACGTTATGAAATTGGCCGGGTTTACCGGGACGGCCCTGTTAAAACGGGAAGACTGCGGGAGTTCATGCAATGTGACGTGGATATCGCCGGTGTGCATTCCCCTGTTGCCGAAGCGGAACTGATGGTTATGGCTTTGGATGCATTCAGTGAACTCGGACTTAATGTATATATCTCCTATAATAACCGCAAGCTGCTAAGCGGTGTGCTGATCTCCCTTGGCATTTCGGATGCACAAATAAGCAGGGTTATCCTTTCCCTTGATAAGGTGGAAAAAATTGGTGCAGGTGGTGTGCAGGAAGAATTGCAACATGAAGGAATTCCTCTCTCCTTAATTGATAAAATCTTTGCAGTATTTCAGGATGGGGTTACGACGTCATATTATGAGGACAATTTTTCCCATCCACTGGTTAAAGCAGGGGTGGCAGAGCTTAATGAACTGGACAGTTACCTTCATGCCCTAAAGCTGGAGGATAAAGTTCGTTTTAACCCAATACTGGCCAGGGGACTGGAAATCTACACGGGAACTGTATACGAAGTCTTCCTTGCAGACAGCATCATAAAAGGAAGTATTGCCAGTGGTGGTCGTTATGATCAGATAATTGGTGCCTTTTTGGAAAGTGATCTGGAGTATCCTGCAGTGGGGATTTCCTTTGGCCTGGATGTTATTTTTACGGCCCTGGAAATGGACGGTGAGGGGCTGGAGACAACAGTTGCTGACTTTTTCCTCATTCCCCTTGGCACTGTGGCTGCGTGCATGGAAATTGCACACTTATTACGCCGGGCAGGATTACGCGTGGAAATGGAAATGGGTGAACGCCGCTTAAAACGTTCCCTTGATTATGCTAATAAGGAGGCAATCCCCTTCGTGCTCATCCTTGGGGAAAACGAATTGGTCCGGCAGGAAATTAATCTGCGCAATATGGCCAATGGTGAAGAAAGGAGCCTCCCTTTGTCTAACCTCGCCGAAACATTAAAACAAATGTTGTAGAAACGGGTAGTTAAGAGCTGCACTCAATATTTCACATCACAATCCGGGCAAATTCGTTGAAACGGTCCACCACCGCAAGGAGCTCGGCGGGTAAAAGCTCCCGGGTTCTTCTGACAATATGATGGGGGATTTGTCCGTAAAAAGCCTGGGCAATCCCACCCGATATGCAGGCAATGGTATCGCTGTCCCCGCCAAGGGAAACGGCCTTGCGCACAGCATCCTCGTAATCCGTGGATAACAGAAAGGCAATGATCGCCTGGGGGACGGAGCCCTGGCAAGTGGCATCAAAATGGTAGTGGGGACGGATCTGCTCCAATGTTTGATTAAGGTTATAGCCAATACAATTTGTTATATATTGTCGTATCTCATCTTTACTGCTTCCCTGCCTGGCCAGGAAGACGGCCGTTGCCACGGCCTGCGCACCCTTAATGCCTTCCGGGTGGTTATGTGTGACTGCAGCACTCCGCTCAGCCTCATCGAGTACCTGTTCCAATGTATTATAAGCAAATCCCACGGGGCACACACGCATTGCCGAACCGTTACCATAGCTGTTATAGGGTCCGGCCCTTTGGGAAAATAGCCAACTAAGAAATAGCCCCCCGTAACCGGCCCGCGGATATTTAAGCCCGTACTCCCTTAACGTCTGGCCATAATCTTTTCCATCCATGATACTTTCCGCCACAGCCACTGTTAGCACCGTATCATCGGTAAACCGGGAGCCCTCACTGAATAGGGAGAACTCCGTATGCTTTACATTGTGATGCTCAAAGACTGAACCAATAACATCCCCGGCAATTGCACCAAACATATGCTTCTCTCCTTGCTATCCCCAGAACTGACCTCCCAGCCACATCCCCGTTTGGGTAGAGCCATCGGCGTAGGTTGTTGTTCCCTGGCCGTGTTTTTTCCCTTCCTTAAATTCTCCCACATGTTTCGTTTCATCAGGCCAGATCATTGTTCCCGTTCCATCCTGCATCCCGTCTACAAAATCTCCCGTATATGTGGCCCCATTTTGAAAATTGAAGGTCCCTCTTCCATGCATCTTACCATTTTTCCATTCTCCCGTATAAACAGACCCGTTGGCAAACTCCATTTTACCCTCTCCAAACGGCATCCCATCTTTTACTTCTCCAATATATTTACTGCCGTCAGGCCATACCAGGGATTCTTTTTCCGGCATCTCAAAGTCCTCCTTGTGGATACATTTTAATAAGCTTACTCCTGTAAGTGACAGCCTTCTGTTATAGTGAATGAATTCGCCATATTTTTAAATAATTCCTGCTTTAAAATGAACAAATGAAAACTTAAGCACACTTCCACTGGTTCACTTTTGACATTGGTTTGCTTATTGACAATGGTGTAGATCTAAATTATGCTTAAAAAATGAAACAACACTTGGAGAAAAACTGCTGTTTTCTCCCTAAAAAGGTCTTAAAATTGACAGGAGGAATGGATCATGAAAAAAATATTACTTGCTATTGACGGATCGGTACATTCTCAAAAATTAACTGAGGAGGCAATCATGCTGGCCCGCTCCATAGAAGCTGAAGTGACGGTAATTACGGTAATGGAAGAGGAACCGAATCTCGGTGCTAGTTTTGCCCCTTCCGACACGATTAAGATAATTAAAGAGAACTATAAAAAATATGCGGAACAGATTTTAGCCAAAGCGGAAAAAGATTTCAAAGATAATGGAGTTGCAGTAAAAACCGTATTGGCCAATGGTCATGCCGCTGATGAAATTTGCAAATTAGCCAATAAGGAAATTTATGACATGGTTGTTATCGGAAGCCGGGGGCTGGGAGGTTTAAGAGAAGCACTCTTGGGGAGTGTAAGCAACAAGGTGGCCCAATGTGCCAAGGCTCACGTATTGATTATTAAATAATTATTCAGTGCTTCACTATCATAGATGCAAAGTGTATTATGAAGCCATGCCCCGGTTCAAGGATCCGGGGTTTATTCTTATTTATGCACTCTTTGCCCGCTTAACTGTGACGAAGACCCAAGCGCACTAGCGTTTCCGCCACCCTGACAGCAACGTTCCCGGGAGCCACAACAGGCACACCCAGCTTCTCCTGCAGTTGCCTTTCAAGGGTTAAGGCAGTGCATCCAAGCACTATACCCTGCGCTCCTTTTTGCAAGGCAAGGTGACCTTCCTCTACAAGGATAGAGATAAGCTCATCCTCACACATGGCTCCGCTAATAAAATCCACAACCCTTTCCTGCACGGAAATCAGCCGATCACTGAATCCGTAAAGCTTTACCAGGCGGGGGTAAACTTTGCCCTGCCCGGGCATGGGTGTGATAATGCTGAAGCGATCACAAAGCATGGCAGCAAGGTGCAACGATGCGTGCAGCGTGGGTACAAGCGGTATGCTAAGTTTTTCTAAAATTTCCGGGTAGAGCTGGTCGCAGGTGCAATCCACAATAACCGCATGATAACCTTCATGGGACGCCTTTAATACTTCAGGTAAAACAGCCTCTGACGAGAGATAAAGCTCTGACATGTTGCTAAGAGTGGCAGGTCCCTCCTTGGGTATTATGAAATCTATTTCAGTTCCCGGGCTGGCAGCCTGGCGTCTTGCAGTAAGCATTTTTTCGATTGTTTTCATCCCCTGCGGCGGAACCGGCACAGGTGCGATAAGTTTTAGTTTTATCTCCACGAAGGACACTTCCCATCCTGCTTAGTTTATTCTACTACGATATAACGTGTCTTGTGCTCGCTTCGTTCCAGGGAAAAGGGAGGAATTAGGGTTATGGCGGGACGCACCCTTGCCGTATCGCTCATGTACTGTTCAATTTCATTCTTTAGCTCCACCAGTTGTTCTCCTTGCATCCCTGCCCCGTGTTCCACTTTTAAGCGCAGCGGTGGTGTAACCTGGTGTCCGGGGCGGTCCAGAACAATGCGGAAAGCACCGGTAACACGCGGGGCAAAGCGTTCCAGGATGTTTTTAATTGCTGATGGGTAGATATTTATTCCCTTAACAATAAGCATATCATCGGTACGCCCGAGGAGTTTAAGGCGCAATCCCGGCCAGCCACATTCACAAGGCCCGGTGAAGACCTGCATGACGTCACCCATGCGGTAACGTAAAAAAGGTGTCCCCTCCCAATCCAAATAAGTGAAAGCATACTCTCCCGTAACCCCGTCAGTGAATTCCAGTTGCTGCCCGGTTTCCGGGTCCAATAGCTCAAGAATGCAATAATCCTCTGAAAGGAAATGCATCCCTTTATATTCCTCACTGCCGCAGGATATGGCATTCAAAGTCTGAACCGAGCCCAGCATATCGTACATGCGTGCCCCAAACATCTCCTCTACCCTGCGTTTTAGTTCAGGAATCCCCGCACCCGGCTCTCCAGCGCAGAGAAGATATTTAATCCCCAGCT
>SLRC01000088.1 GCA_007131175.1 Syntrophomonadaceae bacterium | reverse complement strand
CTTACCCGTGCCGGTAAAGAGAACACGCCTGTGGTGGCGGAAATATTTTGCAGCAGGGCAGGGGTAATTGCCGGAGTGGATGAAGTCTTCAACCTGTTAAAAAGCAAAGAAATCTTCTTTTGGGCCATCCCTGAAGGAGAAGACATGCAGCCTAAAGAAGTAATCATGCGCATTAGTGGTCCTTATGATCAATTTGGCATGTACGAGACGGTAATACTGGGTATGCTTGCCAGCGCAAGCGGTTGGGCCACAGCGGCAAGGGCTTGCACAGAGGCGGCAGATGAAAGGCCGGTTTTTTGTTTTGGGGCCAGGCATCTTCATCCTGCAGTTGCTTCTGTAATGGAGCGGGCTTCAGTAATCGGTGGTGCCAGGGGATGCAGCTGTATTCTTGGAGCCAAATTATTGGACAATGAACCCATTGGAACGGTACCCCATGCTGCCATATTAATTATTGGCGATACGGTGGAAACAGCCCTTTTATACGATGAAGTGATGCCTCCCGATTCACCTCGTATTATCCTTGTGGATACTTTCAAGGATGAGGCTGAGGAGACAATGCGTGTGGCCAACGCTCTAAAGGAGAGGTTGGATGGTGTACGCCTGGATACGCCAGGTGAGCGGGGTGGTGTTACGCCCGGCTTGGTTAGGGAAGTGCGCGGCCGACTTGATTTGGCCGGTTTTAATCACGTGGGTATTTTTGTTTCCGGGGGCATTACGGCAGAACGGATCCCCGAACTTGCTGAAGCGGGTGTATCAGCCTTCGGTGTGGGCAGCTATATATCAGGGGCCCGCCCCATTGATATGACTTTGGATTTAAAAGAAATCGGGGGACAACCTGTGGCTAAGCGGGGGCGTATTCCGGGTATCACAGAGAATAACCGGCTGGTTCGCTATCTCTGATCAAATAAAACAGGGATATTATAGTACCATGTGTAAAGGGTGATATAATTTGTCCCCGCAAGACATTCTGGAACTACATAGCCCGGCAAAAATTAATTTAATTCTGGAAATATTATACCGTCGTGAAGACGGTTTTCATGAGCTTAAGACCGTGATGCAAGAACTGGAATATGGGGATCTGCTGCGCATCGAGGAAGTCCAGGCAGATAGATTGGAATTTTATTGTGACCATCCTGACTTACCAACGGGAGAGGAAAACCTGGCTTATCGGGCTGCCTTATTGCTGCAGGATTGCTATGCCCGGGGTAGGGGAGCGCGTTTGACGCTTAGCAAAAGGATTCCCATAGCTGCCGGGTTGGGCGGGGGCAGCAGTAACGCGGCAGCAGTTCTCAAAGGTTTAAACGCGCTCTGGAAGTTGAACCTGTCACTGGAACAGCTGCAAGAACTGGCTGCCGGTTTGGGTTCGGACGTGCCTTTTTTCCTTTACGGGGGGACCGCCCTCGCCAAGGGGCGAGGCGAACAAATCGTTTCTCTTCCAAAATTGCCTCCCATCCCCGTTTTATTAATTTTCCTGCCAGATCAGGCCCTTTCCACCCCGCTGGTTTATCGTTCTCTAAAGTGGGATAAAATAAAAATTGGGGAAAAAACAGGCAATTTCGTACAGTGGCTGATGGAAAGGCAAAAACTGGCTAACAGTGACAATGTCTTCACCGGACAACTCTATAATTTTATGACAAACGATCTGGAAGCAGGGGCCTTTGCCCTGGCAGATAATCTTCCTGCTTTAAAAGAGGAACTGAAGTCGATGGGCCTCATGCCAATGTTATCCGGCAGTGGGCCAACAATTTTTGCCCTTTGCTCCGATTTTGAAATATTGCCGAAAGTGGGAAATGAGCTGTCTGCCAGGGGCTACCACGTAATTTTAACATCTTTTTCCCGGAAGGCAGGGTAGTCAGTATTAATATAACAGGTTTGGGGTGATAAGGTGCTGGATTGCATTGTGCTGGCCGGTGGTGGTAAAGGAGAACTGGCGGAGCTTGAGGGGGTATCGTGTAAAGCCCTGATCAAACTGGGTGACCAGGAGATGATTCGTTATGTTCTCACGGTAATTTGTGCAACAAAGCAGGTAGAGCGAGTGGTTGTAGTGGGTCCCCGTGATGATCTCCTTTTCCTGCAGGATCATTACCTGGTGGAAATTGTTGAGGAACAAGGCAATATCCTGCAAAATCTGGTTGCTGCCAATAATTTTTTAAATAATGGAAGGCAAACCATTATCAGCTCTGCTGATATACCTATGCTCACTGTTGAGGCCATGAATGACCTGCTGCAAAAGTGTCAGCCCTTTGAACATGACTTTTATTACCCAATTTCCAGTAAGGAAAAAAGTGAGACCCGTTTTCCCGGGGTGAAACGCACTTATGTAACCCTTCAGGAGGGGACCTTTACGGGGGGTAATGTATTCCTGGTGAACTCAGCCAAGCTCGAGTCTGCTGTTCCTGTCATTGAACGCTTTCTTGAATATCGGAAGAGTCCCATGAAAATGGTTTCGCTGCTGGGGGCAGGCTTTGCATGGAAATTTATGACAAAAAAACTGACTATTGCCGGGCTGGAAGAACGTTTTTCCAGCTTGCTAAACCTCAAAGCCAGGGCTGTAATCAGTGATTATCCGGAGATCGGCTTTGATGTGGATAAGCCCTCTGACCTTGCCCTGGCAAGAAAGATGTTGGCAGGGAAATAGCGGGTACTAACTGTATTTAAAAGGAGGCAAGCTGTTATGCAGCGAACCTGGACGGTAATTCTGGCTGCAGGTGAAGGGACACGCATGCACTCCTCCCTGCCTAAAGTCCTACATCCACTCTGTGGCAGGCCCATGCTCTGGCATGTCCTGGAGGCAGCACGGGCGGTTACAGGGCAGCAAATAATTGTCGTGGGTAAAGGTGGAGAACAGGTAAAAGAATATTTTGGCCACGATCTTGTTTATGTGGAACAGCTTAAACGTCTTGGAACGGGGCATGCTTTATTACAGGCTCTTCCCCATTTGCCGAGTTCAGGCAGGCTCCTGGTTCTGTGTGGGGATACACCCTTGCTGGGAATGGAGATACTCAGGCAGCTTTTGGAAACCCATCAGGGTCAGATAGCCGGTGCCACGGTGCTCACTGCCGAAATGGATGACCCCACCGGCTACGGCCGTGTGCTCCGCGATCAAAATGGCGCGGTGTTCGGGATCGTGGAGGAACTTCATGCCACGCTTGAGCAGAAGTCAGTGCGGGAGATTAACACCGGAGCTTATTGCTTTGAACTGGCAGCATTGAAAGAACACCTCCCCAATCTTACCCCTAACCGGAAAAAAAAGGAGTACTACCTTACGGATCTGCTGCCGCTGCTGGCAGGGGGAGGCTACAGGGTGGAAGCTTTTAAACTGAGCGATGCTTTCCCGGCACTGGGAATAAACGACCGGGCGCAACTTGCCCGGGCCACTGCAAAGCTTCGGGAAAGGATCAATGAACAGCTCATGCTAAGCGGCGTAACCATGGTTGATCCGGCTACCACCTACATTGACTGCGGAATCAAAATTGGTCCGGATACAGTTATTTACCCCCAAACCATTCTGGAGGGGGAAACGGAAGTGGGGGAAGGCTGCCGGCTTGGCCCCGGAACACACATCATTGACAGTGTGCTTAAAGACAATGTGATCTGCCAAAAATCAACGGTATGGGGAAGCAAGGTGGAAGAGAAGGCTACAATCGGCCCTTATGCCTATATCAGGCCCGAAAGTGTGATAGGCCCGGAGGTTAAAGTAGGTGATTTTGTGGAGATTAAAAAGAGCTGCATCGGAAAGGGCAGTAAAGTACCCCATCTCACCTATGTTGGGGATGCGGACATTGGCCCCGGGGTTAATATGGGCGCAGGCAGTATAGTGGTAAATTATGACGGGCGCCGCAAACATAAAACAACCATTGAAGCGGGGGCTTTTATCGGTTGCAACAGCAATCTGGTGTCACCCCTTACTGTGGGTGCGGGGGCGTTTATCGGGGCCGGATCAACCATTACACGCAATGTGCCTGCTGGTTCCCTGGTCATCTCACGCTCTCCGCAGAAGCTCAAAGAAGGATTTGCCCGAAGGTTTCTGGAGAATAATAAGGAAAAATAAGTTGATATTAGCAGGAGAAAAGGCTTATAATAGCGAAATCTATCGCCGGATCCAATTTTGGAGAGTATTGTTTTTGGGGGAATGTAAATTGTCAGTAAAAGGAGAACTCAAGATCTTTTCCGGGACTGCCAACAGACCCTTAGCTCAGGAAGTAGCGGATTTCGTCGGGATTTCTCTTGGCAAGAATGAAATCGAACGCTTTAGTGACGGGGAAACGGGTGTTACTATCGATGAAAGTGTCAGGGGGGCTGATGTCTTTGTCATACAGCCTCTCTGTTATCCTGTTAATGAGCACCTGATGGAATTGCTCATTTTTATTGATGCACTAAAACGTGCATCCACGAAACGTGTTAATGCCGTTATACCCTATTACGGGTATGCGCGCCAGGATAGAAAAATGCGGGCCCGCGATCCTATTTCTGCCAAGCTTGTTGCTGATTTAATCACAACCGCCGGGGCTGACCGGGTTATAACCATGGATTTGCATGCCGGACAGATTCAGGGATTTTTCAATATTCCCGTTGATCACCTCTTTGGGCTTCCAATAATTGCCCGCTATTTTCGGCAAAAGAATATCACAAATGGTGTTGTTGTATCACCGGATCTGGGAGGGGTCACCCGGGCCCGCGAATTGTCTGAGCGGCTGCAAATGCCCATGGCCATAATTGATAAAAGGCGTCCTGCACCAAATGTGACAGAAATTATGAATGTGATTGGTGATGTAAAAGGCTGCCAGGCCATCATCGTGGATGACCTGATTGATACGGCCGGCACCGCCACCCAGGGGGCTGAGGAGCTTATCAAAAGGGGGGCCAGTATTGTTTATGCCTGTTGCACCCATGCTGTTCTTTCAGGGCCGGCCAAACAACGAATCATTGATTCTAACCTGAAAGAGTTGGTGGTAACAAATACAATTCCCCTGAAAAACAGCCTTAAATTAGATAACGCTGTAATTCTTTCAGTGGCACCCCTCATCGGTGATGCCATCGTACGTATTCATGAGAACCATTCCGTGAGTAAACTTTTTGATTAATTGAGGTAACTGTTCAGCAGTCAGGAGTCAGCACACAGTAGTCAGACAACCATGCCGGCCCCTGCAGCGCCGGCACCAGCAGATAAATGAAAATGCAACAGCAAGCTGAGCGGTGCAGGGTTGGACTTGAGGGGCATTCAGGAT
>SLRC01000010.1 GCA_007131175.1 Syntrophomonadaceae bacterium | reverse complement strand
CATGACCTTCTCCAATTGCTGCTCCGGCATCTGTCCGTGCCCTACGCCAATACGTGCTTCCGGAACCAATTCCTGAAGCTTTTGCGCCCAGCGGTCGATAGTTTGCACCCGGTTATATACAAAGTAGACCTGCCCTCCCCGGTTTATTTCCCGCATGATCGATTCCCTGATGAGGTGATCCGTATATTCCACCACATATGTCTGTACCGGATAACGGTTTTCTGGTGGAGTGTCGATAATACTAAGATCACGGGCACCGGAAATAGCCATGTGCATGGTGCGGGGAATGGGAGTGGCTGTCATGCTGAGGACGTCAACCTCCCGCCGAAACATCTTTAACCTCTCTTTGTGACGCACGCCAAAGCGATGTTCTTCATCAATGATCAGCAGCCCCAGGTCCTTAAACTTTACATCCTTGGAGAGAAGACGATGCGTGCCAATAACGACATCAGTTACCCCCGCTTCCAGGCGTTTGATCAGTTCCTTTTGCTCCTTTGTACTGCGAAAACGGCTGAGCAAACCAACATCCACAGGAAAACCCTGGAAACGTTCTTTAAAGTTGCCGTAATGCTGCTGACCCAGGATGGTGGTTGGAACAAGAACGACTACCTGCTTACCATCCATTACCGCTTTAAAAGCTGCACGAAGCGCCACTTCTGTCTTACCATAACCCACATCTCCACAGAGCAGGCGGTCCATGGAATTGCTTTTTTCCATATCGGCTTTCACTTCAGCGATGGAACGCAGCTGGTCCGCCGTCTCTTCAAAAGGAAAGCGGTCCTCGAATTCTGTCTGCCAGGGGTGGTCGGGTGAAAATGCATAACCACTGGCCGCTTCCCGCTCTGCGTATAGGGAAAGGAGATCCTTTGCCAGTTCCTGTACAGAAGCTCTAACCCGATTTTTAACCCTGGTCCATTCCTGCCCACCCAGGGAATAAACACGAGGGGGCCTTCCCTCCCCGCCCACGTACTTCTGCAGCGCATCCACCTGTTCAACGGGAAGAAAAAGCTTATCTTCACCGGAATACTTTATGTAAAAGAAATCCCGGGTCACGCCATCAACTTCCAGTGTACGCATGCCCATATAGCGACCGATGCCGTGTTGCTCGTGGACAACAAGATCCCCTGTTCTAAGTTCCTTAAAATCGAGCAGGGTATTTTTTTTCTCCTCCGTTTTCGTCCATCTTTTTTTCTTGTGCCTGCCGGGAAGAATCTCCCGATCAACCATCACCACCAGCTTTAAAGAAGGAATAATAAAACCGTTTTCCATCCGTCCCTTGAGCACGGTCAATCCTTTACCCCTACCTTGACAGTCTTTTTTCCCTTCTCCGGGAAAATTAAGAAGTTCCCCCTTTTCCTGAAGTGCCAGTTCTAAATCTTTGCTTTTTAAATTGATCAGGGTTTCCTGACCCTGGTCCCCCCCCATGACAGGCAGCCCATGTTCAACGAGGAGCCTTTTTATTTCTGCAGCCCGTTCTGCACCATCACAAATAAGGAAGACTTCGTTACCATCCCTCCACCAGCTTTTTAACTCTTCCTGCAGCAGATCAAGCCTTCCTAGAAATGAAGGGGTGGAACGGGCGTGAATGTTTACAATATTACCGAGCCTCACATGGGGCACATTGCGGGAAAAGGTACTCATGGCGATGATCTTAAGAGAAGTGTCATTAATAATATCTTTCAATTCAGCACAACTATGTACCTGCCCCGGCAGGATATCACCCTGGGCCAGCAGGTTGGACTGATATTCCTGCAATTCATGGGTCAGGGACGCGGCTTCTTTGTCTACCTGTTCCGGATCATCCCATAAAAGTAACCCCGCAGAGGGAAAATAGTCCGTAAGCACCGCCGCTTCCGGGTAAAAATAAGTAAGGTACTGCTCCATACTGTCAAAGCTGCCTCCCCCGTCCAGCTTCAACAACTTATTCTCAACCCGGGTACGCAGACGATCTGCTGCCTCGGCAAGCTTTTTTTTCTTTAAATTTTTTACAGTTATCTCCAGTTCATTCTGGAGGGTTCCCATTCCCTCATGCATGGCTTTTTCATCAAGGACCACTTCCCGGGCTGGGAAAACATGTATCTTTTCCAATTGCTCCAGCGTGCGCTGTGTTTGTCCATCGAAGTAGCGCAAGGATTCCAGTTCTTCGCCAAAAAATGAAAGCCGGACAGGCCACGGGGTGTGAAAGGGAAATATATCAATTATATCGCCGCGTACGCTGAAATAGCCTTCACTTTCGGTCAATTCTGTCCGTTCATATCCCATTTCCACCAGTTTTTGCAGCATTTGCTTCCATTCCACCGTGCTGTTCTTTTGCAGAACAAAAGAATGACTCTTCCACCGCTTTGCCGGCACCAATCTCCCGAGCAAAGCGGCAACGGGGGCAACAACAAGCACTTTTTTCCCCGCAGCCAGTTTTTCCAAAACCTGCAGACGCTGTTGACTTATTTCCTTACTCTGGGTAAGGACCTCTTCGGCATAAAAAAAGTCCCGCGGCGGGAATATACATACTTCCCCATCTGGTAACAGGCCTTTAAGTTCCTCAAAAAGGCGTTCTCCTTTTGCCATATCTGATGTTATGAGCAAACATGCCGCAGGTGAGCTGTGATACACCGCAGCGATTAAAAAACTGCGTTGCGACCCATCCAAGCCCGCCACAAGTTGGGATCCTGAATCCTGTTGTGCTCCTGCAAGGGAAAGAAACGCAGGGTCTTGCTGCCATTTGTTGAGCAAAAGATGGGGCAACTTAAGTATTCCTCCTCTTAAATATTACCAGTTTAAATTTGTGTGCAAAGAGCGGACAACCCTGTCCACCCCTGTTATTGTGCCGAATGTACAGCAAAAACGGACAGCCTGACGTTAGTTGCTATTTTCTAAACTGTACGCCTGTGAGCTGTCAACTTTTAGTATATCCACATTTTAAGCATGCGTCAACTTACACTAACGGGTTAAAGAAAGCAATTTGTGCCGGTTATTCTGTCTCCCCAACGTCCCAATTATGCACCAATGTGCCCTTTTAATTCTGTATTATATCCCTGGGGTAGCTGCCCAGTAATTTTACAAACAGGGTTTCCTGCCGTGCTTCACTTATGGCACGGGACACTTTTTCCTCATGGCGGTGGCCCTGCACATCCAGAAAAAAGATGTATTTACCCAACTCACCGCGCACCGGGCGGGATTCGATTTTGGTAATATTCAACCCATGCCTTACCAGAACGCCTAGCAGTGAGTGCAGGCTTCCCGGACGATCCGGCAGGCCAAGCAACAGGGATGTTTTATCATCTCCCGTGGGAGATGCATCTTCTTTGGAAAGGAGAAGAAAGCGGGTAACATTTTCTGATTCATCCTGCAGATGAGCCTGAAGCACGGTTAATCCATAAATTGAAGCGGCATGCCTGGAAGCCACAACCCCTCTTCCTGGACATTGCAAGGCCAGACGTGCCGCCTCAGCAGTGCTGGTTGCGGCCAAAGTGGGCACTCCGGGCAGTAACCGGGCAAGGTTGCGGCGACATTGGGCCAGTGCCTGGGGGTGGGAATAGACCTCCCTTATTCCTGAAAGAGTCTGCCCCTTTTTTGCTAGCAGGAAATGCTGAACGGGATGAAGGATTTCCCCCCGAATTTTTACATTACAGTCCCTTAAAAGATCAAGTGTCATATTCACTGACCCCTCCAGGGAGTTTTCCACCGGAACAAGCCCCAGTTCCACTTCATTTTTTTCCACCGCACTTATGACCAGGTCAATACCCGGGTAAGGCTCAAGATCAAGTGGGCTTGAAGTGCCTTTTTTATAACGAATTGCCACTTCTTCACTAAATGTACCTGCCGGTCCAAGGTAAGCAATGGTTGAACTCAATGTTATAACATCCCCATTTCGTATCACTAAATAGCTGCCGGCACCATGCTGCGACCGCAAACGCGGGCAATCTCCCTTAAGTCCTTCATGAGAAGATTAAACTCTCCGGGAGTTAAGGATTGGGGACCGTCGCATAGGGCCTGTTCGGGCTGAGGATGAACCTCCACAAGTAAACCGTCAGCTCCGGCGGCTATAGCAGCACGGGACAGAGCGGGGACGATTCGACGCTCACCGCTGCTGTGACTGGGGTCTGCAATTACCGGCAGGTGACTGTGCATGTTTGCCAGAGGTATGGCGCTAATATCCAAAGTATTACGGGTATAATGTTCAAAAGTACGGATGCCCCGCTCGCAGAGGATAACATTATAATTCCCCTCACTGAAAATATATTCGGCCGCCATGAGCCACTCTTCAATGGTGGCCGAAAGGCCCCGCTTTAACAGAACAGGACGCTCTTGTTTCCCCAACTCACGCAAAAGGGAGAAGTTCTGCATATTTCGGGCTCCCACCTGCAGCACATCAGCATATTCGGCAACCAGGGAAACATCCTGGGGGTTGACAACTTCGGTAACGATTTTTAGTCCTGTCCGGGCACGGGCACGGGCCATCAATTTCAGGCCTTCTTCCTCCAGTCCCCGGAAACTGTAGGGTGAGGTGCGGGGTTTGAAGGCCCCGCCACGCAGTATGCTTGCACCCGCCGCCGCAACTTTTTCTGCTGTTTCACAGAGGCGCTGTTCATTCTCCACTGCACAGGGTCCTGCCATAACTACAATCTCCTCGCCGCCAATCACCACACCGTCGCCCAGATCAATTCGGGTCTTCTCCTTTTTAACTTCCTGGCTCACCAGCTTATAAGGAGACACGATGGGCACAACTTTTTCCACCTTGGCCAGGGTTTCCAGCGAAGCCATCACCAATTCCCGGTTTTTATCGCCTACTGCTCCGATAACGATCCGTTCCACACCACGGATCAAATGTCCCTGGTAACCGTATTCATTCAGTTTTTCCTCCACCTTACCAATATCCTCTGCTGTAGCGTCTAATTTCATTACAATTACCAAGATTAGTTCCTCCTTTGATTTGTCTGTAAAACAAAAATGAGGCCTACACATTCAAGGACGAAAGTGTAAACCTCAGCAAATAAAAAAACTTCCTGCCAGGGACAGGAAGTTACTTCCGCGGTACCACCCTGATTGGCCTTTACAGGCCCATCTTGTTACAGGAGCCGGGAATGGCCTGGCCATCCGATTCCTGTTTCGTTGATAACGGGTGAAAAACCCGGCCTGGCCTACTTGCCTCCCCCTCTCCAGGGGAAAAGTTTCAGCTGACGGCTCCAGAGGGAACTTCAGCAGACCACTTTTCCAGCAGGGCTTACAGCCACGACCCCGCCTCTCTGCGGTAAGCCAGTCCGCTTACTTTCCTCTTTCACAGCATT
>SLRC01000183.1 GCA_007131175.1 Syntrophomonadaceae bacterium | reverse complement strand
TCCAAAAGGAACGTGGAATTGGCCTTGCTGCGTGGGCTGGCTGCCAATCCGAGGGCCAAATCATTTCTTCGCATCGTTTTCCTCCTTTAATTTTTATAGCTAAGTTTAAAGCCGTTTGCCTGGCAGGCAAACGGCTTTAAACTTTAATTGTAAAGGATCGTTTTTGCTCAATGGGAAACCCCTTTTCAACACGGCAGATATTTAAAAGCAATTAACTTTACGGCTTAAAAAATTTAAGGGGATCGTGGGAAGAACCGTAGATGCCCCCTGTCCGGATCTCGAAATGTAAATGATTGGCTGTGGATCTCCCGGTAGAACCAACGAGGGCAATTACCTCACCTTGCCTGACACTTTGCCCATGACTTACAAGGTTTTGCGAATGATGCGCGTAACGGGTATAATAGGTGCCGTGATGGAGAACAACAGAATTGCCGTAGCCCCCATCCCATCCTACAAATACGACAACCCCATTATCTGCAGCCAGTACATTTGTGCCCCGTGGGGCAACGATATCGATCCCGGAATGAAAGCCGCCACTGCGCCAGCCATATGGGGACGTAAGCCGCCCCCCGCCCTGCACTGGCCAGATAAAACTCCCCGTTCCCTGGGGGGATGGGGTGCTGGCAGTCCCCCGGGCCACCTTTTGCGGGCTGGGTTCACTGGTAACCACACTGGTGATTATTTCCCTGGAAATTTCCTGCCCATTTTCCCGTGTTATTTCGTAAACAACGTCCCTGCTGCCATTTACGCCTTTTTCCAAAACTTTTGTTTGACCACTCCATAAAGAACTGTCAGAGACGTAAACCGTTTTGAAAGGTATCTTTTCCGAAACTTCGATCTTTTCTTTTGTAATTACATTAACCAGGGGCTCGGCCAGAACAAGATTCAATTCATCTCCGATCTGTAAAAAATCACCCTCTAACTGGGGATTGGCTTCACGCAGTTCAGCAATAGAAATATTGTTTTCATATGCAATCACTGATAAGGAGTCGCCCCGGGAAACAAGATAAGTTTCCCTTCGATCTGTCCCCCGCAACAATATGGAAGCAACCGCCTCCGCATCACGCAGATCCTCAGGATGACACATGAATGGGCGGGAACCAAGCTGCTCCACAACGTATACATCCTGGATGGAAACATTTTCTGCAGACGGGATATAGGCGCTTGCCACCATTGCTATTACATCATCCACGGCGTCAGTATCAGCAACAGGGACAACATCATATTCCCCAATCGTGATCATAAGTGCATCCACCTTGTAACTTTGGGTATTGCGTAGGTGTGACATTACTTTATCCCGCTCAATCTCACCCTGGGGCCGGTATACTTCCTCATATTTAACGCTTTCACTGGCGATTACCGGCCGCCCATAAAATAAAGAGGCTTCCTGCTGCAAGATGTGCTGAATTTCTTCCAGCATCTCCTTTTCAGCAAGAAGACCCACTTCCTGACCATTAATATAAACTGCGTAAAACTGAGAACCTTGATGAATGTGGTAGTTTAACGCTCCCCAGAAAAATAAAAAACTAGCCATTATGAAAAACACGCATGATGTAAATCTTTTATTTTGCCAGTGACTTGCTTTTCCTTTTAAGAAAACAGTAATTAAAGTTTTAATCATGACTATCCTCCGGGTGAGAATTATGTATTTTTAAAAAAATTAGTGAAAATCGTGCAACTATTAAATATTGTTAAAAAACGTTAACAGTATTATTAAATTCTCTGCGTGGAGGAAAATTCCTGCCAAGCTGCTAAATAAAATAAATTTTTTTTATTTTCCCTTCTGCGTGTAGTAACAAGCTGTGGCGAAAATAGAAAAGAAGTTAGATAGTTAGATAGTTGGTAGCTGATAGGAAAAGATAAAACCGGGATAAATCGGCACCATCAACCCATTTTCATAGTTTGATGGTGCGCCGGAAAACAACATTATACGCAAAAGAGCAATGTGGGATTCTGACTGCACAAAATGGATTATAGCCGCCAGATGGTCTGGTCCCGGCGCGGCCCCACAGAAAGAATGGAAACATGCGCCCCGGCAATTTCCTCCACTCCTTTGATATAGTTTTGGGCTGCCTGTGGCAGATCATGGATGTTTTTTACAGCGGAAAGATCATCGCTCCATCCCGCATATTCCTGGTAGACAGGTGTAGTTTCCTCTAGTATATGCAGCTCCGCCGGAAATTGTTCAATCAAATCACCGTTGCGGTGGCGATAAGCCGTAGCTATTTTCAATTTGCCAACGCCGCTCAGTACATCAAAAAGGGTCAGGGCCATATGCTGGACCCCGTTTAAGCGGCAGGCATGCCTTAAAGCAACACCATCCAGCCAACCAATACGCCGGGGACGGCCTGTTGTCGTTCCAAATTCCTTTCCCCGATTGCGGATAAGAACAGCCGTTTCCCCTTTGATCTCAGTGGGAAAGGGTCCTTCACCAACCCGGGTGGTATAAGATTTCCCAACTCCCAGGACAGCCCCCACCCTTCCAGGGGGTATGCCTGAACCACTACAAATATTTCCGGCAAGGGTCCCGGATGATGTAACATAAGGATATGTACCGTAATCAATGTCCAGCATTGCACCTTGTGCCCCTTCAAAAAGAACTTTGTCTCCCCTGTCCAGATGAGAGGATAGCAAATAGGATGTGTCGGTAATATAGGGCAGTAAAGACAGGGCTGCCGGCAAATATTCTGCTTCAATCATTTGCAAGGTAATGCCTTCATCCCCGTATACCTTGTTGAATAATTCGTTTTTTTCCTCCAGGACCGCTGCAATTTTTTCCTTAAGGCGCTTTTCATCACGCAACTCACCCACACGAATTCCGCGGCGTGTTGTTTTGTCCTCATAGGCGGGGCCAATTCCCCGCAGGGTGGTGCCAATTTTTCCGCCTCCCCGTTTCACTTCCTCCAAGCTATCCTGCCTGAGGTGGTAAGGGAGAATGAGATGAGCCCGGTCACTGATAAAGAGTTTTTCCGCAACAATGCCCCGCTTTTTCAAGCCTTCCAATTCAGCTACCAGCGTGAGTGCATCCAGTACCATCCCATTTCCAAGGATACAGATTTTACCCGGATAAAGGACGCCACAGGGCAGGTGGTGAAGCTTAAAAGTTTCGTTTTGAACGACTACTGTATGGCCCGCATTCGGTCCTCCCTGGTAACGGACCACCACATCGGATTGTGCGGCCAGAAAATCAGTAACCTTTCCCTTACCTTCGTCCCCCCACTGACAGCCAACCACTGAAAGGGCTGTAAAATCCAACAACAGCATCACCCCTTTAAACAATAAGTTATACCTTCACTTTTAGTATCCCAAAAAAATACGCGCCGGCAATGTAGTAGCAGCATGGCCTTTTCTCTTTATTAATATTAGTGTGCATTCAGAATTGGATTTCAACTTCTTTTATTTTTTATCCTGGCCCGGCTTTCCATGCTCAAGACGGCGCGATATTTCTTCTGCAGCAAGCAATCCGGAAGCAGAAGCTTGAACCAGTCCCCGTGTTACTCCCGCACCATCACCTACTGCAAACAGATTTTCTATTTCCGTTTCCAGGAATCTGGTTAGCAGCAGACGATGCGAATAAAATTTCACCTCAACTCCGTAAAGCAGGGTATCAGGAACATAGATCCCCGGAGCCAGTTTATCCAGTGCTGACAGCATTTCTAAAAGGGAACAGAGATAACGATAGGGCAATACTAAACTCAAATCCCCCGGTGTAGCTTCCTGCAAGGTGGGACGCAATGCTCCTTTTTTAATCCGCTCCACAGTGGAGCGGTGTCCTGCAAGGAGATCTCCCAGACGCTGCAACAAAACGCCGTCACCAAGCATATTTGCCAGACTGGCGATATAACGTCCATAACGTACCGGTTCTTTAAAGGGAACTGTAAAATTTTTACTTACCAGGAGGGCAAAATTGGTGTTTTCGCTTTGCCTTTCTTTTTCCCCGTAACTGTGCCCATTTACCGTAACCACGCCTTCACAGTTTTCCAGCACCACTTCACCATATGGATTCATGCAAAAAGTGCGTACACGGTCTCCAAATGTGGGCGCAGTATAGATTAACTTTGACTCATATAAGCGGGATGTAATATTTTCCAGAACTTTTGCCGGCACTTCCACCCTTATGCCAATATCAACGGGATTGTTGCTCATTGACAAACCCAGTCGCTGTGCCTCCTGAAGGAGCCAAAGTGAGCCTTCTCTTCCGGTACCACAAATCACGTAAGGGGCCCTTAAAATTTCACCACTTTCCAGTTGCACCCCCCTGACACATCTATCCTCAACAATTATTTGATGGACGGGACTGTGAAAAAGGCAATCAACTTTTCCCGTTAAAAAATGTTCAATGTTGGAAAGAACCTGCAGGCAGTTTTCCGTTCCCAGATGCCTGATTACTGCAGGAATCAGCTCAAGGCCTACTGCTGCAGCCTGAAGACTAATCTCTTCCACTGCTGAGCTATCTGTGCCAAATGTACGGGATGGAGCACCATAAGAACAATAAAGTCCGTCCACACGGGCAATAAGCTCTTCTGTTTTTGCCATACCCAGGTATTCGGGCAGAGAACCACCAAAGTGACTGGAGAGAGTAAGTTTACCATCACTGAATGCTCCGGCACCTCCCCATCCGTTCATCACTGCACAAGGCCGGCAATTAAGACAACGCCCTACACGCCCCCGGCAAAATCTTTCCTTGAGGGAATGACCCTTCTCCACAATTAGGATGCGCCGCCTCGTGTTAACAAGATTTATTGCCGCATATATTCCTGCCGGTCCTGCCCCAACTATGATTACATCATACTGCTTAAGCAATAACTTCCCTCATTTCCAGCGACTGAGAGAGCTAGACCGCTCTCTCTTGTTGCCTGTCCACATTAACAAATTTGTTAAAGCTGTCACGGAAATATAAATCTATTTTCCCCGTAGGGCCATTGCGTTGCTTGGCCAGAATTATTTCCGTAAGTGACTTGTTTTCCGATTCCTTTTCATAATAGTCTTGCCTGTAAATAAAAACAACCAGATCGGCGTTGGCTTCTATCCCCCCCGATTCCAGTAAATCGCTTAAAATGGGGCGTTTGTCTGTCCGTTGCTCCACAGCACGGCTGAGCTGTGAAAGGGTTATTACGGGACAGTCCAGTTCCTTGGCAAGTGCCTTCAGGGAACGGGATATAAAAGATATTTCCTGTTGCCTGTTTTCTGATTTTTCCTGGCTGCGCATCAGTTGCAGATAGTCAATAAAAACAGCTGCCAGGCCGCTTTCCATTTTCAAACGGCGAGCCCGGGCCCTGATTTCCATTACGGAAATTGAGCCCGTATCATCAATATAAAAGGGAGCCTCTGAAAGGGGGCCTACCGCTTCTGTAATGCGGGACCAGTGTTCCGTTGATAAAAATCCCTGGCGCAATCGGTGGGCGTCAATTTCAGCAAATGAGCAGAGTAACCGCTGCGCCAGTTGATCCTGAGACATTTCCAGGCTGAAAAAGGCCACTGGCAGCCCCTTGTCTACAGCCATGTGACTGGCCATATTCAGAGCCAGCGTTGTTTTTCCCATCCCCGGCCTTGCCGCAATAATTACCAGGTCCGAGGGCTGTAGTCCCGATGTTAGATTGTCTAAATCGAGAAAACCTGTAGGTATACCTGTAACGCCGCTTTTCCGTTCATAAAGATTTTCCAGTTTTTCAAAGGTCTTTTCCAGGGCCTGTTGCAGGTGCACAAAACCTTTGCTTTCCCGGCTGCGAGCCACCTCGAAGATAGATTGCTCCATCTGGTCAAGAAATTCTTCCACATTTTCAACATAACCGTAGCTTTTGCCAACTATATTTGTGGCAGCGCTAATTAGACGCCTCAGCAGTGATTTTTCCTTGACAATGTTGGCATAGTAGACAGCATGGGCTGCAGTTGGGGTCATGCTGGCCAGGGAGGCCAGGTAAGCTGCCCCACCGGATTTGGCAAGCAGGCTTTTGTCTTCCAGTGCAGCACATACGGTTACCAGGTCTATGGGCTCACCTTTGTTGGATAAGCTCATAATTTCCTGGTAAATATCCCGGTGTGCCTCACGATAAAAATCATCGGGCAGAAGGATTTCTGCCACTTCCAGCAGAGCATCCCGGTCGATCAGAATGGAACCGAGGACAGATTGTTCTGCCTCCACGTTTTGCGGAGGCAACCGTTGTATCGATTCAGCCATTTCCATTTCCCCCCACAAGGGCTTTCTGTAACAGTTCATCCACATTTTCCACATAACAGATATCTACTTCCGCCTGGCTGTCAGGAATCTCCCTGTTATTACCCCGGGGCAGAATAACACTTGTAATTCCGGCAACCCTCGCACCGTAAAGTTTTTCTGACAAACCTCCCACCGGTTTAACTTTCCCTTGCAGGGAAAGCTCTCCGCTCACTGCAATATCCTGGCGCAGCGGTATTTGATTAATCGCACTGTAGAGAGCAAGAAACAAAGCCGTTCCGGCGGAAGGGCCGTCCACACTGGCTCCCCCCACCACGTTAAAATGGATGTTATAATCGCCAATTTCCAGTCCCGTTAAGCTTTGTAAAACGGATGTTGCATTAAAAACCGAATCGTGGGCCATTTTCCCCGCTGCCTCGTTAAAGCGTATTTTCCCTTTTCCCGGCTGGGCTGCCGGAAATGCCAGCACCTCTATTTCCAGCACACTGCCCCGGAAAGCAGAAGCAGCAAGGCCGTAAACCTTTCCCACCTGCGAGGGCTTTTTCTCTTCATCAGGGGGGTTAAGTGGTACGAGGCGATTGCTCTGAATCACTTCTTTAACAATCTCTTCGTCTATAATTACGGATGATTCTTCTTTCCTTTCCCCACTGCTGTAAAGTGCCAGGCCGTAAGCGTCTGCCAGTATATTTACTGCCTGTCGCCCTTCACCTGTATACCGGCAAATCAAAGCAGCAACATTAGCTTGCAGGGTTACTCCCAACTTTAAAGCCGCATTCTCCACGATTTTTTTAATATCTCCCGGAGAAAGGGGATCAAAATATATGGCACTGCAGCGGGAACGTAATGCCGCTGAAATTTCATGTGGTGCCCTGGTCGTGGCGCCTATAAGCACAAAATCGGCTGGTGCCCCATCAGCAAAAAGCTTTTTAATATATTTTGGCACCTGAGAATCCCCTGGATCATAATAAGCAGATTCAAATTTAACTTTTTTATCTTCCATCACCTTGAGCAGTTTGCTCTGCAATTGTAAGTCCATCTCACCGATCTCATCAATAAAGAGTACCCCGGTGTGAGCTTCTGTAACCAGCCCGGGCTTAGGTTCAGGAACACCTGCATCACTTAATTCACGCCTTGCTCCCTGGTAGATGGGATCATGAACAGAGCCAATTAAGGGATTGGTAATTTCCCTTGGATCCCAACGCAGGGTTGTGGCATCTATTTCAATAAAAGGTGCATTTTCGGAAAAGGAAGTTTGGGTAAGCTCTTTCGCCCCTTCCAGGGCAAGCCGTGCTGCTGCTGTTTTCCCCACACCGGGAGGACCGTAAATTAAGATGTGCTGCGGGAAAGGTGAGGCCAGGCGGGACATTAAAGCGCGCATTCCCTCTTTCTGCCCGACTATTTCTTCCAGGGCAGCAGGCCTTAAGAATTCCATCACAGAACGGTTAAGCCCCTGGGCACACATTTTTTCCAGTTGGGCATATTTTCTAAGGGTCTGGGGGTTTTCCGGACCACCTTCTTCTTTCAGGAGCTGCTTTTTAACTTCCCGGACATATTCATCATGCCGTTCCTGCAGTTTGCTGTTTATTTTTTGCTCAATTGACTCCTCAACAGAACGGCGTGCGAACAACTCCGCCGTTTTTTCCTCCAATTGATCCAGGATAGCGGATACTTCCACTTCATGGGTGGACAAAGGCAACGTAGGATCTTCTAAAACAATCCGTTGTAAACCGAGCACTTTCTTTTCAAGTTGGCGGGAACGTATGAGTGTCAGCGCATCAAGCTTAATTGCTTTTAAAATAAGTCGGTCCGCCCCGTAAAAATCCACCAACATTTTATAAAAAACACCGGCGCGGCGTTCCAATTCCTTTTTTCCAGGGTGACCATCTTTTTGAAATATTTTTGAATTCTTTTGCATTGTGTCCTGGCAAAAAAGATAGCCCCGGCGGACTATCTCTTGCTTCTCCTTTCCTGCATGCTACTCCTTCTGTTCTACAACTATTACGATAGATGCACTTACCTGGGAATGCAGTCTTATTTCCACTGCATGACGGCCCAACGTTTTAATTGGCTCACCTATCTCTATCTTTTTCCGATCAACCTTTAGCCCCTCTTTTTGCAACACTTTAGCCACATCTGCCGTGGTAACTGAACCAAAAAGACGTCCCCCTTCTCCTGCTTTAGCAATAATCGTAAATTCTTTTCCATCAAGGCTGCTTGCCAGTTCAGCCGCGGCTTCCCGCTCTTTTTCTTTCTGGCGGGACTTTTTTGTCTCCAACCTTTCCAATTCCTGGATCCGCCCCGCAGAAGCCTCCACCGCTAAACCACGGGGAAGCAAGTAATTGCGGGCATAACCGTCAGATACCTCTTTTACTTCATCCTTCTGGCCCAGCTTGGGCACATCTTGCTGCAGGATCACTTTCATCCAAAATCGCTCCTTCCTGCTCAAAACAATTTCGACATAATCGTTTTATTTCCTGCCTGGTTGGGCAGACAAAAAAGCGGTAACTCTTGGTGAGTCACCGCCCGTTATTACTCTGCTGTATATGGCAGTAGGGCCATCTGTCTTGCCCGTTTTATGGCAATGGTTAGCTGCCTTTGATGCTTGGCACAGTTACCGGATATACGCCGCGGCAATATTTTGCCCCGTTCCGTAATAAAGCGGCGCAGCCTCTCCCCTTGCTTGTAATCAATCTGTTCCACTTTATCCACACAAAAATTGCAGACTTTCTTCTTACCTTTTCTTTTTTCCTTACGCATTATAGCCCCCCTGTTTAAAGTTAATCATACCGGGCTGTTATTAAAAGGGCACATCCTCATCCCTTATATCCAGCTCATCTGCAGTCTGGCCATCATAACCGCTCTCGCTTCCATCAGCGGCGCGACGGCTTTCCAGGAACACAACATTCCGTGCAACAACTTCTGCCGCAATACGTTTGTTCCCTTCCCGGTCTTCGTAGGAACGGATCTGCAGACGTCCTTCCACTGCCACCAGTCTGCCCTTACCCAGATAACTGGCGCAGTTTTCAGCCTGTTTTTTCCAGGCAACAATACGGATAAAGTCTGCTTCCTTTTCCCCTTTTTGATTGGTAAAAGGGCGATCCACTGCAATGGTAAAATTGGCCACAGGAACCCCTTCAGCAGGAGTATAACGCAACTCCGGATCCCTTACCAACCGGCCGATTAAAACAACCTTGTTTAACAACGACTGCACCACCTTTCGAGATTAAAAAAGCGGCATTTATCCAAATACAACGTACCTCATGCCAAAAAGCAACCTATTCGTCAACAACTGCAGTTTTCTCAATTTCGTTGTTATTTTCTTTTGTTTCCTCCAAAACCTCTTTTACCGCTGTTTGTTTCTCATCATCCAGCCTGACTACCATGTAGCGTAAATAACCATCAGTTACCCTGAAAAAGTGCTCGAGGGCAGGAACAATCTTTGGCTCGGCCCGAACATTAACCAGTACGTAATATCCATCCTTAATATCGTTGATCTCATAGGCCAGCCTGCGCTTGCCTATCTTTTTTACCTGTTCAACCTCGCTGCCTTCCTTTTCCATTACCTCACTGACCCTGGCAATGGCCTCCTCCAACTCTTCCCCTTCAATGTCGGGATTGATGATATACATCACTTCATACAAATTCACTGTTTTCACCTCCCTTCGGACTATGCGGCCCCCCATAGGGAGCAGGGATAGTACAATTCAGGCATACAGAAACACAGGGTATAATAACATACCATGCATTTTTAAGCAAGGATTTTAAAATAGCGGGCACCGAAGGAGGCAGTTCTTAACGAGGCCTTAACTGCTCCCTGACCTTTTGGGATAGCTTGGCTCTTTTATTTCCATTTTCTTCAGTTTCACCCCGATAATACGCCAGAAGGCTTCTGGCAATTCCTGCCAGAGGTGTTGAGAGAATCATCCCTAAAAATCCGGCCAACTGCTGGCCAATAAGCAGGCAGACAATTACCGTTATGGGCTTTAACCTGACCGCCCGCCCCAGGAGCAGGGGAGAAATGACGATGCCATCGAGGATCTGTACAAAAACATAAATGGCAATAATGGTGAATGGAGAAGGCGTGTGGGGGGAAAAGCTAAGCAAAAAGGCCGGGATAGCCGCAATGTAGGGCCCGATATATAGAATTATATTGAGCACTCCTGCTAAAACCCCCAAAAGTAATGCATATGGAACCCCAAAAGCGGACAGGATGATGCCAGTAATAATACCAACAACTGTACAACGAACAATATTACCCCTGATGTAGCCACCAAAATTCTGGTCAACTATCTTCATTATATCTTTGGCATGCCCCTGTTGAGCAGTTGGAACAAGTTTGATGATCATATCACGTACACTTTGAAAATCGTAGAGTAAGTAAAACACGATAAAAAGGACAAAAAATATTTCCACTGCACTTGATACCATGGATACACTGATTAAGGCCACCTCATCAACCAAACGGGGGATATTGGACGGAAAGTTGATAATCGTCTCCAGGTGATCCCTCTCAAGTCCATAAGCCAACAAATAATCGGTAAACTCTTCTATATAAAACTGGATCTGGCGGGCATAATATGGAATATCGCTGATAATTTCCTGTATTTCCTGCTGCACCACTGGTACAACCAGGCTTACTAAAAAAACCACTAATAGGAGGAAAAAAAGAAATGTTAACATTACAGCCAGGGCATGTGGAAGGCGTATTTTTTCTTTCAAATACCCGACTATGGGATGAAGAACATAAACGATGAGCAAGCTTACGACTAAAAGTTTGATTACCCAGACAATTTGCGACGCAAACCAAGCCAGGAGAAGGAGCAAAGCAATTAAAGCTACCACCTTGTGAGCTCCGTTCTTCGTTAGCAATGACATCGTCACGTTCCTTTCTCTTTAGCCTCCGGTTTTAGTGCAAACAATCAGCCCTTGCCCTGCCCATCCACCTCACCTTCCTGGCACAGAATCTCCCTTACTCTGCGCTCAAACCGGTGTCGGGGCAAAAGAACGCTGTGACCGCATTTCAGGCATTTTATGCGAAAGTCCATACCCATACGAATAATTCGCCATGCGTTGCCCCCGCAAGGATGAGTTTTTTTCATCCGCACGATTTGTCCAATTGCATACATATATTAATCTCCCTAAGGGATATTTCTCTTGGAAAGAGAAATATCCCTTCATTTACGCAATGCTATTATTACCATCAATGGTAGCAATTAACAATCATTCTTCTTTTCTTTCCTGGAGATATGCGGATATGTCTTCAAACACTTCATCAATGGGCCTGGAACCGTCCACTGCAAAGTAGAGGTTTTTTCTTTGATAATACTCAATTAAAGGAAGTGTCTGCTTGCCGTATACCTCAAGGCGCTCTTTTACCGTATCAACAGTATCATCACTGCGTTGATAAAGTCCCCCGCTACAATGATCACAGATGCTCCGCACCCTGGGAGGATTAAATTTTAGATGATAGGTAGTTCCACAGCTACGGCAAACCCGTCTCCCAGTTAGCCGATCAATTAATTCATCTGCTGAAACATCAACGTTTATTACTGCGTCTAATTCCATATTTAAATCTGTAAGAACATTTTCCAGGGCTTCGGCCTGCTCCACTGTACGGGGGAAGCCATCAAGCAATGCTCCACCTGCACAATCAGGTTTAGCTAATCTATCCTTCATAATGTTAATAATCAGTTCATCAGGAACCAATGCCCCCCGATCCATGTATTCCTTTGCCTTAATCCCCAGCGGCGTCTTCTCTTTTACTGCAGCACGCAAAATGTCGCCTGTAGAAATATGTAACAGGGCAAACTCCTTGGTTATCTTTTCCGCCTGAGTTCCCTTACCTGCCCCTGGGGGGCCCATCAATACAACTAACATTTAGGGAATACCTCCTTCTAACTCTGCATAGTGAAAATCGGTTCCGCACTTCGATGCAGGCATATGGTTTAATACCCGCACATATTTTTTAACATCATGTGAAATACTTAGCAATGTAATAAGAAATTCTTCCGGTAAAACCCATAAAGGGCCATGCCACAAAACAACAGCGTCAACAGCTTAGAACAAATATATATAAAGAGAGGCTTTTGCTATTTGACTGCCACCCTGCATACCACCGCTGACGTTTTTACAATAAACCCTGGGGTTTCGGGGGCATTTCTAATGTTTGTCACTCAACTTAGAGAACTGCTCCATAATGTTAAAGAGGAACCTGAACCTCTTGTTGTTTTGTGTATCGGCAGCGATCGTTCCACCGGAGATGCCCTGGGTCCCCTGGTTGGCAGCATGATTAATGCTATGAAGCTAAAAGACGTCTCCGTTTATGGAACCCTTGAATCGCCGGTCCATGCTCTAAACCTTACTCAAACTTGCGCCACAATCACTTCCTCTCATCAATATTCAGTAATTCTGGCCGTGGATTCATCCCTGGGCTCTAAAAAAAATGTTGGATGCCTGCAGTTTGGTATGGGCAGCCTTAACCCCGGTGCCGGAGTACATAAAAAGCTGCCTGCAGTTGGTGATATCTTCATAACTGGTATTGTTAACATGGGAGGCTTTATGGAATTCATGATACTCCAAAGCACGAGGCTTGGCGTGGTCATTCCCCTGGCCCGCTTTATAAGCCGGGGCGTCATGCGGGCACTAACCCTCGCTGGTGCTGAAAATGCCAGTCCCCTTCCAGGTGCGCAGGAGATTTAATAACTGTTTATTATTTAGGCGTACTATCCTATACCCACCACCCACCTCCAGCGAAAAAAAACGGTGTTTATATACTAAATATATTAATGGGCGTCCTAACTTTTTCCGTAATTATTTTTAACAGCCCGTTGCTGCTCTTTATAATCAATTTGCTTATTCCCTTGTTTCTCCTGCACTTCTGTTTCCTGACCATTCTCACCTTTTAAAAGGTCGGCACCCTTGAAAACATCATTAGAAATCCGTTTGTCTTCCCGGATAGTCATTTTACAATTGCCGAAGAGGATGGCCCCATCTTCAACTAACAGTGAGCCTACTGTTGCATCACCAATAAGTACTCCCGTGGCACGGATGTCAAGTTTTCCTTCTGCATTGATATTCCCTTCCACCCGACCGGCCAAAATAACATTGCTACAATTAACGCTGGCTTGCACCAATGCCTCTTCCCCAATAATTATATCGCTATCCCCAGTAATATCCCCCTGGAAGCGGCCATCTATGCGGATACTGCCCTTGGACTCAATGTTGCCGCGCATCATTGTTTCTTTTCCAATTAACGTTTCTATCTTCTGTGCAACTGTTATTTTTTGTTTACCAAACAATAGCTTTCACCTTTCTATGGCAAATAATTCCGCGGGTCTGCGGCAACCCCGTCCACAAAGACCGTGTAATGGAGGTGCGGCCCTGTGCTCATACCCGTGTTACCCACGTAGCCAATAAGCTGCCCCTTAACTACCTGGTCCCCGTTACCGGCAACAAAACCTGAGAGGTGCCCGTAGAGAGTTTGGTAGCCATATCCGTGATTAATAATAATAACGTTTCCGATACCTCGGCGGTAAGCACTCTCCGTCACTTTACCATCAGCGGTGGCATATACGGGTGTACCCCGGGATGAGGCAATATCAATGCCATCATGAAACTCCTGTCTCCCCGTAAACGGAGAGCGGCGAGGTCCAAACTCAGAGGACACCCTCCCCCGGGTAGGCCAAATTGATGGGGTGGCCGCCAACTCCATTTTATGCTCCAGGACACTTTCTTTTAACTGAGCCATTTCTTCAGCCCGCTGGGGAATCATTTCCTGTAGCATGGTAATGTTGGTTACAGTTCTGGTCACAACCTGGTTGCCTCCCCGCCCTGGCAAAACGCGTAACGGATCATCATAGGTAAGGGCGGCCAGATGTATATGGTCCCCGGCATCTTCCTCGCTGGGCGGCAAATCTACCAGCTTGCGAACTTCAACTCCCAAATGCTCCACCTGCTCAACTTTGAGCATTAAGTTCTCTGTAAAGCTGGTTAAAAGATCAATCTGTTCATTGAGGATTCGATTTTCATCCCGCATTTGTTCAGCCACGCCCACCTCATGCTGGAGCTTTAGGTAAGACTGGAAAAAAATAAACGCAGCCAGCAAAGAAACAACTATAAGCACACTGGCAAGCTGCAATAAAAATAGGGGGACTCGGATGTTTAGCACTGAATCCTCCGTGTGCGGGATTACAAGCAGTGTAAAATAGCGCCCCTTGTTTTTCATACTCATCTAAATATTCCTCCCTGGTGGAGATCGGAGTTAATGCATGGGTAATGCCCTCTATGTAATTTTAAGACAATTCTCTGAACAAAACAGATTTATAATTTGTTCTCCGGGAACTTTAAAATTCCTGCTTTTAGAATAAAAATAAGAAGCACACAATAATGGGAATTGATGGGAGAAGACTTGCCACGGGTATGCGGGTAACCTGTAAAATATTTAAGCCGATTGCCAGTATTAACAGACCTCCTACTGCGGTAATTTCTCCTGTCACTTCAGGTGTAAGGAAAGGGCTCACCGAAAAAGCAAAAAGAACAATGCTTCCCTGGTAGATAAATATTGGAATTGCCGCCAGGCTAACACCCAGCCCCATTGCAGTGGCAAAAGGGATGGCCGACATCCCGTCCAACAATGCTTTCGTAAACAATATATTATGAGTATTTGTTAAACCGCTTTCCAGGGACCCCATAATTGCCATTGGTCCGATGCCATATATAAGTGTGGCGAAGATCAATCCTTTCCCCATACCCTCTCCATCCTTTAATTTGCCATCCATCTTTTTTTCCCAGGCATTTAGCCTGCGTTGGATGCCCAGCAACTCCCCTGCAAGGCCTCCAAATACTAAAGAAAGGATTAAATAAAGAATCTTCTCGCCCTGCATGGCCATCCCCAAGCCGATATAAATGGTAACAAGGCCAAGGGCCTGCATGGTAATTCTCTGTAAGTTTGGCGCAAAGCGACTGCCCAACAGCACTCCCACCATACCCCCTGTAAAAATTGCCAGGGCATTGGCCATAACACCAAAATAGTTTTCGTAGGTCATGGAGTTACACCGTGAGCATGCTTGGGAATTAATTGGAGGCCAAATTGTTTCACGTGAAACAATAAATTATGAAGCATCCTTGTTCTTTCCCTCCTGCAACAACAAAGAAACCAGTCGTTCTAAATCTTCATCGTTATAATAATACAACTCAACCCTGCCTTCCTGTCCGCTTCTTTTAATAACAACCTTGGTCCCATATTGTTTTCGTATTTTTTCTTCCATCTCTCCCACAAGCAAATCGCCAATGCTTTTTTCTTCTTTTACTACTTCCTTTTTTTGCTTTTTATTTTTATAAGTTCGCAAAAGCTTTTCTACCTGACGGGCATTGAGCTGCCTGGTAACTACCTGGGAGGCTATTTCGCGCTGTTGCTCCCCCTCTGTAAGGGCGAGGAGGGGCCTTGCCTGTCCCACTGTTAATACTCCCTCTTCGACATAGCTTTGAACCATTGGGTCCAGTGAAAGCAAGCGAATGGTATTTGCAATAGCGGAACGACTTTTCCCCAATCTCAAAGCAAGCTCTTCCTGTGTAATACCAAACTCCTGTAGCAGCAAACGGCAAGCGTTTGCTTCTTCAATGGGGTTAAGATCTTCCCTTTGTAAATTCTCAATAAGTGCAATGGCCATGGCCTGATCCGATGGCATGTCCCTAACGATTGCAGGAATCGTTTTCAAACCTGCCATGCCGGCGGCCCTCAACCGCCTTTCTCCGGCAACAAGAATATACCCTTCGCCCCTTTTTTGAACGATTATTGGCTGAATTACCCCATACTTGGCCATTGTTTCAGCCATTTCCTTTAATTTTTCCTCGTCAAAATCCTTGCGCGGTTGGTTGGGATTGGCCTTAATCATTTTTAAAGACAACTCCATTACGCCTGTTTCCACTTCCGCTGTGACAAGCCCGTCACTTTCAGGGATTAAAGCTCCCAAGCCTTTACCCAGCCTTTTTTTATTCATCTTTCCATTACCTCCCTGGCTAGCTGTTCATAAACATCTGCCCCTTTGCTGCGGGGGTCATATTCAAGAATGGGTTCGCCATGACTTGGAGCTTCACTCAGCCTGACATTCCTTGGGATTACTGCAGAGAATACCTGTTTGCCAAAATAATTTTTAACTTCTGCTGCAACCTGGGCAGAAAGATTGGTACGGACATCATACATGGTTAAAAGCACCCCAATAATCTTTAACCTGGTGTTCAAATATTTTTTAACCAGTTCGATGGTTTTTACTAGTTGCCCTAACCCCTCGAGGGCGTAATATTCGCATTGAATAGGAATAAGTACAGCGTCTGCAGCTGTTAACGCATTGATGGTGATCAAGCTCAGTGATGGAGGACAGTCAATAATTATATAGTCATATTTATTCCTTACCGGCTCAAGTAATCTTTTTAAGCGATGTTCACGGGAGATTGTGGATACCAGTTCTATTTCTGCCCCAGCCAGTTTTATTGTTGCCGGAATAATATTCAGGTTTTCCTGTCTCGTGGAATAGATAATTTTATCAACGGCCAATTCGTCAATAAGTGCATCATAAATACATCTTTTAATTTTTGGTTTATCCATTCCCACTCCGCTGGTGGCATTTCCTTGTGGATCAATATCCAAAAGCAATACTTTTTGCTGGAATGAGGCCAAATAAGCGCTCAGGTTTACCGCCGTTGTAGTCTTTCCTACCCCACCCTTTTGATTTGCCACGGCAATTACTCCGTACAAACTATTCACCTCATTACAGCGTTTTATTCCTTGCCCTGCGTGAAGGATTCTTTTAAGGACAGATATATTTCACGTATGATTATCTCCTACATTATTCGTGGAAACATTCGCTTTTCCTGCTCTCTTCTTTCATCTTCACAATTTTATCCCATAATGTACAAAAAGTTATAATGCAGGAGTACATTGGGCATTCAGGATCTTAAAAAGGCTTTACCGAACCGGTTTCCACATGCTTCGTGTCTGAGCGTAGCGAGCCGAAGCATGTGCGCCGGGACGGTAAAGCCCTCCAGGTATAATCTTTATTGAGAATGCAACTGTAAACAGGTAACTTCTACCCTGACTAAATACCACTATAAAACAAGCTCAAATTACTTCAGCTGTTCAACCAACAATAACCCTTTTATGGTGTTGTTTTCTCCTTTTTTGGAAGCCGAATACATATTTCCCAACAATCATCCTTCTCCTGTTCCTGAAATGAAGGGTTAAGGCCTGCCTGTCGGATTACCTGTACTGCTTGCTTAATTGTATTCAGAAAGATACGCAGGTCTCTTACCACCACTTTGCGACGGCCTTTTTTTTCTGCTTCTCCATTTTCCTCCTCTGTAAATTCTAAAACCATTTTTTCCGTATCAACAACATTCATGTTTTGTTCAATGATTAACTCTGCAGCTTGTTGTTGTTTTTCCGGTGATTCCAGTTTTAATAATGCACGGGCATGCCGTTCTGTCATTTTGCCTTCCACAAGGAAGTTTTTAATCTCCATTGGCAGCTTTAGCAAACGCATTTTGTTTGCTATGGTAGACTGACTTTTCCCCAGCCGCTGTGCCAGCACCTCCTGGGTAAGGTTGAACTCTTCAATCAGCCTTTTATATCCCTTGGCTTCTTCCACTATATTCAGGTCTTCCCGTTGTAAATTTTCAATTAGCGTTACAGCCGCAAGGGAACTTCCCTGGTATTCCCTGATAATTGCAGGTATTGTTTCCCACTTTAACAGCTTGCACGCCATAAAACGCCTTTCCCCGGCCACAATACTGTATCCATGCTCCGCGCCAGTTACGATGATGGGCTGCAATAACCCATACGTTTTAATAGATTGGGCCAATTCCTGGATTTTTTCTTCATCAAATTTTTCCCGTGGCTGGTAACGATTACTTTGGATCATATGCAGGGCTATCTTACTTACTTCTTCGGTTATCTCCAGTTTGTGTTCCGTTTCGCCAAACTTACCCCGCAAATCCACTATACCCGTTCCCCCCGCCATTTGTTTTTATAACCCCTTTGATGCCAGAAAGCATTGCTCTCTTTTAAAATATTTCGACAAACCCCTTTTATTTCCTTCTTTGGATCACAAAAGATCACAAATTTTAGCGTGGCCTAAAAAGGCATGTGATATATTATTTCAAAATT
>SLRC01000212.1 GCA_007131175.1 Syntrophomonadaceae bacterium | reverse complement strand
TAGCAGGTAGCAGGTAGGGGACAGTTCATGCTGCCGTACTGGCCAGTATGTCTCCCAAGTTCCAGCGTTCGCAAATTTTTGGGATTCTTCTTTTACCTATCTTCTATCTAACTACCAGCTATCTAACTTAATACTTACTTTATAGAGGGAGGTGTATAGGGCAAGGGCTTACTGCCTTTTCCCTGAAAGCATGTCATTTACTGCCACCAGGAAAACAGCGGAATCGGAAATTATTGTAAAGATTGATTTTGGTAACCGCCCCGCAGAACCGAAAAAAGCCCTGCGCACTCCCATGCCCTTTTTAAATCACATGCTGGAGCAGCTGATTTGGCGTGGGGAATTCAACCTGGATGTAAGTATTACCCTGCAGGACTTTCTCCTCTACCATGTAATCTGTGAAGATGTGGGAACGGCACTGGGCCAGGCAATGCGTGCTGCCGTGGAAGCAAGGCGGGAATCGGGGATTCGGGGCTATGGCTTCGCCTATGCCACCATTGATGAAGCATTGGCAAGAGCTGTGATTAGCTTTGAGGGGAGAGCCTCTTTTCATTTTACAGCTAAAGATCTGAAAGTGCCAACACAGACGGAGAACACAAACAGCGAAGACCTCCATACATTTTTCGAGGGATTTGTCCAGGGAGCCTGCTGCACCCTGCATTTGGACTTGCTTAAAGGAGTTAATGGGCACCACATCTGGGAAGCCCTCTTCCGTGCCTCCGGAGAGGCCCTCCACTGTGCCCTGGAACCACAGGAACAGCGTCGCGGTATGACGGCAGGTGTGGCCGGACCGGTAGAGTTGACAGTTGACAATAACAGTTAGATAGTGAGATAGCAGATCGCTGGTAGGGAAAGTCAATTCAAGAATCAAGAAGCAAGAAGCAGGAAACAAGATGCAAAAAAGGCAAAACCACTTGATAGACCCGAATGTGCATCCTGCAACGCCGGTATAAATCTAATATTTCGGGAAGAGTTTACTATGGCATTAAGGTTTTAACTTTCGACATTTGACTGTAATTTGTCTAACTGGGAGACAATAAATATATGCAGACAAACTATCCCCGGAAAATAATATTTGACATGGACGGTGTAATCACAAGCGAGGAATGTTACTGGAATACGGCAGCCCTGGTTGTCTGGGAGCTACTTTTTAGCCGGCGGGGCCTTGCTTTGCAGGCTCCACCGGGCCTGTCTCCTTTTGAGCCTGCACCCGATTCTTCCCGGATCGCAGCAGTGCGGCGGGTCATTTTTCAGGATGACCGTGTCATTACCTTTTTTAAACAAAGGGCCGTTAACTCAAACTGGGATCTTGCATTTTATAATTTTATTTTTCAATTAGCCCATTTACTACAGCACGCTTCATCCACATTGGAGAATGGAGCAGAAGAGCTTTTCACTGAAGATTTTAACGTGGAACAGCTTCCCCGCCTGAGAAAAAGGATTGCACCACAAGAGGAACAAGCATGGGAGCCCCCTTTTAATAAAATCTTAAACGGGTGGGCCGGTGATGCCACCGGGTCTGAACTGGGGTCAAAACTTCATGCTTTGCTGCCCCAAGATTTTGCAGCCGCCCTGCCCCTTTCTGTTTTCACCGTCCCTTCCCCCCTCTGGCAGGGGATCCGCCGTATCTTTCAGGAATGGTATTTCGGTGACAGGGGATACAAAAAGCTTTTTGGGGAGGCACCGGGAACTCCGGGTAAGGGGGGCTTAATTACGGAAGAAAAACCCCTTTTGTCTGTAGATCAAGTAAAAAAAACACTGGAGAAATTGCATAGTACTGGTTGGACGCTGGGCGTAGCCACGGGGCGACCCCGTAATGAACTTCTTCCACCCCTTAAACAGATGGGGATCCTGGAATTATTTGATAGGGACTCCATAGTCACGTTCGATCTGGTTGAGGAGGCACAGCAGGAAGCTACAGCAAAGGGAGAAACCCTTTCTTTGGGTAAGCCCCATCCCTTTTCCCTCCTCAGATCCTACTGGGGCAGCAGTTACCCCTCCCATTCCCTTATCTATCCACCCTTTACCTCACCCCCACCCGGACGTTGTTACTTTGTGGGAGATGCACCGGCAGATCTATTGGCGGCCCAGGCAGCGAACGTTTCCTTTATCGCAGTACTAACGGGACATGAAGGGGCAGCCGGAAAAAAGAATTTTAAGGGACAGGGTGCCGCTGCTATCCTTCCTGATATTACGCATATTCCCTCATCCCTTTAATACGAAATGGTAACCGCCCTTTTTTATGAACCACCTTCACTGTTCAAAGGGACTGCTTGTTTTTAAGTGTACTTTCTAGTAGAATAGGTTTCGCAGGGGAGAGCTGCTGATTTAAGGGTATTAATCCCGGGCCAGTACTGCCCCCCCCTTTTTTTTAAATTGGAGGCAAAAGTTATGGGCTTTTTAGATTTACTTGGCAAAGTATACAATCCGCAGGCACGGGAAGTAAAAAAGCTTCAGCGCTTTGTGGAAGAAGTTAACACTTACGCGGAACGGATGGGCACCCTTAAAGACAGCCAGTTCCCTGAGATGACAGACCAATTCAGGGAGCGGCTGGAAAAGGGAGAGACAACTGACGACCTTCTTCCAGAGGCCTTTGCCCTGGCCCGGGAAGCGGCTCACCGCGTCCTGGGAATGCGTCCTTTCGATGTGCAGGTTCTCGGCGGTGTGGTGTTGCACCAGGGGCGGATCGCGGAGATGAAAACGGGAGAGGGAAAAACTCTCATGGCCACTATGCCCGCTTACCTCAATGCCATCAGTGGTAAAGGGGTTCATATTGTAACGGTAAACGATTACCTGGCACAGCGGGACCGGGCATGGATGGGTCCCGTTTATGAAATGCTTGGCCTTACAGTTGGCGTGATCGTGCATGGCCTTGATGCCCGTCAGCGCCGCGAAGCGTACCGGGCTGATATTACATACGGAACTAACAACGAATTTGGTTTTGATTACCTGCGGGACAACATGGTGATCCACCAGGAGCACCTGGCACAGCGGCCTCTCCACTATGCAATCGTGGACGAAGTGGACAGTATTCTTGTTGACGAGGCCCGTACTCCCCTCATTATTTCCGGGAAGTCCAACATTAAAGAGGATGTTTCCGGATTTCAAAACTGGAAAAAAACGGTTGAATCCCTGATCAAAAAACAAAAGAGCATGGTCAATGAAGCTCTGGCAAAAGCAGCAGAAAAGATAAAAAGCGGTAAGCTTGAGGAAGCGGCGGAGATGCTCTTAATTGCGCTGCGGGGAGATCCAAAAAACAAGAAACTGCTTGAGCTGATGAAAGAGCCGGGGGTCAGCAAGCAGGTGGAAAGAATGCGACAGGAATACGGCAATAAATTAAATCAATTTCTTGATGATCACCTCTATTTTTATATTGAAGAGGCCACCAACCTGGTGGTGATCTGTTCCCAGGTTGATAATATGTTGGCGGAAAAGGACCCGGGCATCAAATTATTCCTCGATATGGAAGAAACGGATCTTGAAGAGGATAACGAGAATACACGGCTTAAAGATGAGGGAAGTCGCCATTATTCCGATATTAAAACCTTACTAAAAGCCTATTCTTTATTTGAAAAGAACGTGGATTATGTGGTGCAGAATGATAAGGTTATTATCGTGGATGAGTTTACAGGACGCCTGATGCACGGCAGGCGTTATTCGGAAGGACTGCATCAGGCCATTGAAGCAAAAGAAGGGGTGCGCATCGAAGAGACGACCCGTACCCTGGCCTCCATCACCTTCCAGAATTATTTCCGCATGTACGAAAAATTGTCCGGAATGACGGGTACAGCAGCCACGGAAGAAGAGGAATTTCGTAAAATTTACGGAATGGATGTTGTGATCATCCCCACCAATGAACCCATGATCCGGGAAGATTATCCTGACAGTGTTTACCGTGCTGCCAGAGGGAAGTTCAAGGCTGTGGTGGAGGAAATTGTGGCACGGCATGAGACGGGACAGCCCGTGCTGGTCGGTACCATCTCCATTGAAAGGTCCGAGGAGTTGAGCCAGATCCTCACGCGACAGGGAATCCCCCATCACGTTCTTAATGCCAAGCACCATGAGAAAGAGGCGGAGATTATCGCCCAGGCAGGTCAGGAAGGAGCGGTTACCATTGCCACCAACATGGCCGGACGGGGGACGGATATTGTCCTTGGTGGCAACCAGGAACGGGAGATTGAGATGGTCCGCCAGGAACCCGATATGACGGATGAACAAAAAGAAAAGGGCATTGCCGCCATTCGGGCTGACTGGCAGGAGCGACATGCCCGGGTAGTGGCCCTGGGTGGATTGCATATTATCGGTACAGAGCGGCACGAATCACGGCGTATCGACAACCAGCTGCGGGGACGCTCCGGACGCCAGGGAGACCCCGGTTCCTCCTGTTTTTATGTATCCCTGGAGGATGACCTGATGCGTCTTTTCGGATCTGACAATGCCCGTTCCATGATGGAGCGGCTGGGCATGGATGAGGATGTCCCGGTGGAACATCCATTGATCAGCCGGGCTATTGAGAATGCCCAGAAGAAAGTGGAAAGCCGCAACTTCGAGATTCGTAAGCATGTACTGGAATACGATGATGTGCTCAACATGCAGCGGGAGGTTATCTACCGACAGCGGCGACAGGTTTTGGAGGGGGAAAGCCTCCGTTCCACCGTTCTGGAGATGATCGGTGATGTGGTGGATGAGGCCCTGGAGCTTTACATCGATCCGAAACTTGACGAAGAGTATTGGGACTTGGCGGGAATGCGCAGTCACCTGCAACGCCTCTTTTTACCCGGGGGACAGCTGCCGGAAGCAGAATTACAAGAGTTGGCCCCGGAAGAAATTAAGGAGAAAGTGATGTCCCTTGCGGAAAAACTCTACGAGGCGCGGGAAGGTGAACTGGGCTTTGAGGTGATTCGGGAACTGGAACGGGTGGTGCTGCTGCGCACTGTGGACGAAAAATGGATGAATCATATTGACGAAATGCATGAACTGCGCCAGGGAGTAGGACTGCGGGGCTATGGCCAGCAGGATCCCCTGGTGGAATATCGCAACGAGTCCTATAAAATGTTCCAGGAGATGATTCGTTCCATCAAGCAGGAAGTGGTGCGGCTGCTCTTCCATCTGCAGGTTGGTGAAGCACCGGAACGTCAAAGGGCCGCCGTCCCTCTGCAGGCCATAAGGCCACAGGTTGGCGCCCTGGGAGATCCACAAGGCTCGGAAGGCCCGCAAAAAAGACCCAGGGGAACCCCTGTTACGGTGAATAAAATTGGGCGTAATGAGCCCTGCCCATGCGGCAGCGGTAAGAAATATAAGAAATGTTGCGGTAAAGGGGAATAAG
>SLRC01000099.1 GCA_007131175.1 Syntrophomonadaceae bacterium | reverse complement strand
CATAAGTTTGTTATTTTGCTAAACTTATGCTTCCAGTTACAATGAAGCCCGTAAATATCGGCATTTGATCTGGTCGGAGCGACAGGATTTGAACCTGCGACCTCTTGACCCCCAGTCAAGCGCGCTACCAAACTGCGCCACGCCCCGGTATCCCGCATGTTGCTTATGTATTATAGCAGGTGAATTGATGAGTGTCAAGAGCATGGCATTATATGGTAATATCCGGGGAAACTAATTTTAAGGGGATTATTTTCGCATTAATTCCGATTATCCGCTGTTATAGACGTTATACAGGAACAACTGCCGATTTATAAAAAATATTCCCCTAATCATTGACTTTTACACCTCATTTGTTACAATGTTACTTGACATTTTTAACAAAATTAACAAAAGGGGGTATTCAAAATGCGCGCTTTGGGCCGTCATGTATTGGCAGAGCTATACGGATGTTCGCCGGACATATTAGATGACACGGCAAAGATTGAAGAAGCAATGGTAAATGCAGCCCTGGAGGCAGGAGCCGAAATTCGTGAAGTTGTATTTCACGAATTCTGTCCCCAGGGTGTAAGCGGTGTGGTGGTCATATCCGAATCACATTTGGCCATTCACACCTGGCCCGAGTATGGGTATGCCGCCGTGGATGTTTTTACCTGTGGCAGCACTGTTGATCCTTGGGTCTCCTGTCATTACCTGAAAAAGCACCTGCAGTCCAGGCGTATGGCGTCTAAAGAGATAACACGCGGCATTTTTGAATTCGAAGTTAAACATGCCCCAAATAAATCAGCCGTTTAAGCTTTAGGGAGGTAATTTCCTTGATTTCCTCGGAATGGAAATGGTTTATCGAGTTCACGGATCCAACTCAGGCACATATGCACGGGGTAAAGAGGTACATTTATTCGGGAAAAACTGCTTACCAAAGTGTGGAGATTATCGAAACGGATTTTTTTGGACGCTGCCTTGTTTTAGATGGGAAAATTCAATCAGCAGAGTATGATGAGTTTATCTATCACGAATCTCTAGTTCACCCGGCTATGGTTGCCCATCCGGATCCCCGCGAAGTTATTGTCCTTGGTGGGGGCGAGGGAGGCGCATTAAGGGAGATTCTTAAATACTCATCGGTTAATGAACTGCTTATGGTTGATATTGATCGGGAGGTGGTATCTCTCTGTGAGAAATATCTTCCGGAGTGGAACGGGGGAGCCTTTAAGGATCCACGAACGGAGCTTCTTTTCATGGATGCCCGTAAGTATATGGAGAATAATCATAAAAAATGGGACGTTATTTTTATTGACATCACCGAACCGCTGGATGACAGCCCGGCATACCTGCTTTTTACCCGTGAGTTTTACCAAGTACTTGCACAGAGATTAAAAGAAAACGGTGTTATTGCGCTGCAGGCTGGCAACCTGAATCCCCGCTTGCTGCAGTGCCACGGAGCAATATACAATACTTTAAAATTGGCTTTTCCCCATGTGGAATCGTATGGTGCGTATATTCCTTCATATGATACGGTATGGGGATTTCTTTTTGCTTCCAAAGATAAAAGTATCCGGGAATATTCCCCGGATATGATCGACAATATTATAAGTAAACGTTCAATTGAAGATTTAAAGTACTATGATGGCCTGACACATTTGCACTTGTTTTCCCTGCCCCGCAATGTCCGCGAGCTTTGCTGCAGTGAAAAAAGAATTATCGAAGATCAATATCCGCTGTATACAATATAAAGGAGGGACTATAGACACGTGGAAAAAACATTTGTAATGTTAAAACCGGATGCTGTTCAACGAAACCTTGCAGGCGAGATTATCAGTCGATTGGAAAAAAGAGGACTCAAACTGGTGGCAATAAAAATGCTGAGAATAGACAATGAGCTTGCAGAGCAACATTATGGAGAACATAAAGGAAAACCGTTCTTTCAAAGCCTCGTTAACTTTATCACATCAGCTCCCGTTATAGCCATGATCTGGGAGGGAGAAAATGCTGTTCAAGTTGCACGAAAAATGATGGGCAACACTGATCCGCAAAAAGCTGAACCGGGTACGATCCGTGGTGATTACGCCCTTTTTACCGGTAACAACATAGTACATGGCTCAGATTCTTTGGAAAGTGCTGCCCGGGAAATAGGACTTTTCTTTTCTCCAGGGGAAATTATTAACTATAAAAAAGAACTTGAACCCTGGGTATACGGCGATTAATCAGGGTTTTTCCGCTACTGGAAAATACAGTGATGGGCTAACTACTCACCGGGGATGGTGGAAAAAGCCAAGAAGAAAGGGATAGCATTAAACTTCTGTGCGTTAACGGTCGTCCCGCTTGGACGCCAATTGCAATGGATCTGAAAACAGAGTTAATTACCACCTGCCCGGAGGTTTTGCACGGTGTGAGCTTCTATTACCGAAGCCGGCGGCACGGCCTAGCATCAGGCACTAGCAGATTTACGTGCCCGGGTTTAATTTTTTTTATGAAGACTACAGTATGGCTTTATTTCATCCTTGCTCGTTGAGAACCCGGTTATAGTAAAATGAGGCATTTCGTTTATCCCCAAGCAGATCATAGATTACTCCCAGCTCAAAGAGAATTTTTGTCTCAGAAGGGTTAAGTGAGAAGGCTATTTTAAAATTTTGCAATCCTTTTTTATAGTCCCCCAACAAGGCATAGGTTTTCCCCAGGTAGTAAAGAATCTCCCAGTCCTGCGGCGAAATTTCTTTTGCTTTTTCAAAAGCTTCACAAGCCTCTTTGTGACGATGCATGTTATAAAAAACTGCTCCCAAATTAAAATAACCGTTAAAAAAGAGCGGATCCTCTTCCACAGCACTGCTAAACTCATTGAGGGCCTCATCATACTTTTGTTCATTCACATATAAATTTCCCATGGCATTGTGTACCAGCGCTTTTAATTGAGGATCCTGGCTTAACGCTTTTACCAATCTTAATTTGGCAAGGGCTTTTTCTTTAAACCCTTTTTGGCTGTAAGCGAGACCAAGGCAAAAGTGCCCGAATATATAGTTGGGCTCCAGGGCAACCAGTTTTTCAAATTCATTAATAGCTTCTTCCAGCATGGCAAGATCCCAGAATCCCATGCCTTTACGAAAAGAGCTGATACCCTGTTCGCTTTCCATTTGGAAAAAAAGGGGTGATTTATCACTTTTGGCGGTCTGAATGCTTCCCATTCTATTCTCACCCTTTTTAAGTTCTCCCGTTTCTTGTTCGTGGTTTAAATTTAATCCATGTAAAAAATCCTCGGGAAGCAGGTCTGGAAGAGTAAAGCCATACGTATTTTGCAGCTCATTTACCCTTTCTTCAAAGTTCAACCAGCTCTTAACACATTCATCCATGATATTACGTAAATTCAACAACTTACCTGTCAGTTCGTCTAGCTCAGCTTCTTCCGGATTATGCTTAAATTTATCTTCAATTTCTTTTAGGGAATCGAAGATAATATCAAATTGATGAAAAAACACGATTAAACCTCCTTGCATGAAAACCTTTCTTTTGTTATACTCACCTTCACAGCAATTATACATACAGGCAGGGCCGATTTTTTGAGTGTAAAATATTGACGATGAGGCTAAAATGAGTTATACTATCTATTGTGCTGTCAGAGCAAAAAGCACCTGCCGACGTAGCTCAACAGGCTAGAGCAGCTGATTTGTAATCAGCAGGTTGCGGGTTCGAGTCCCACCGTCGGCTCCAAAAAGCATGGAGAGGTACCCAAGTCTGGCCAAAGGGGGCAGACTGTAAATCTGCTGGCGTTGCCTTCACTGGTTCAAATCCAGTCCTCTCCACCATAATATTATAATATGCAAAGGGAGCTTTTTGCTCCCGCATGGGCCATTAGCTCAGCTGGCAGAGCACCTGACTTTTAATCAGGGTGTCCCAGGTTCGAATCCTGGATGGCTCACCAAATTTGCGAGAGTGGCGGAACGGCAGACGCGCTAGGTTCAGGACCTAGTGGGAGCAATCCCGTGGGGGTTCAAGTCCCTTCTCTCGCACCAGCATATTTTTATAAGCTCTCGACGTAAAGCGGGAGCTTTTTTGTTGCCATTACAAAGGAATGAATTGCCATGATATTATTATATATTTTTGTTAAATAATAATTTTACGCATGTATATTAGATCAGGGGATATGAGTTAACAGGTTTTATGGCAGGAGATTCCCTGACGAGACGCGAAATAGTATATAGCAGTATTTTCAGGAAATACAGGGAAAGGGTGGTTTAAGTGTCCATAATCAGAAACGAAAGGTTAGCTGATGCGGGACTTGAAAAAATAAAATGGGTTAAAGAGCACATGCCCGTGCTCAGTGAATTGGCAAATGATTTTTCCCGCAGCAAACCTTTCAGTGGCCTTAGAGTGGCCATATGTCTCCATCTGGAGGCAAAAACGGCTTATATGGCCCTTGTCATAAAAGAGGCGGGGGCTGACGTTACAATCACGGGCAGCAACCCCCTATCCACACAGGACGAGATTGCTGCAGCACTTGTAAAAGAAGGAGTGGAGGTATTCGCCTGGCACAACGCCACCTTACAAGAATATGATGAACATGTATATAGAACAGCAGCAACCGCACCCCATTTGATCATCGATGACGGGGGAGACTTAATCACACTGATACATAAGAACTTTCCCAAATCATTAGCCCAGGTTTATGGGGGAGCGGAGGAGACAACCACCGGCCTAATCCGCCTGAGAGCCATGGAAAAAAACGGTGTGCTAGCTTTTCCTGTAATGGCTGTTAATGATGGGCTATGCAAATATCTTTTCGATAATCGTTATGGAACGGGACAGTCAGTCTGGGATGGCATGATGCGGGCCACAAACCTGGTAGTAGCAGGGAAAAATGTAGTTATTATCGGTTACGGATGGTGTGGCAGAGGTGTGGCGATGCGTGCTGAAGGTCTTGGAGGGCGCGTAATTGTCTGTGAGGTTGATCCTGTTAAAGCCCTGGAGGCTCATATGGATGGTCACCAGGTGATGCCCCTTACTAAAGCGTCAGCAATTGGGGATATTTTTATCACCGTAACCGGATGCAATAATGTAATCACGGGGGAGCATTTTGCAGCCATGAAAGACCGGGCTATTCTGGCCAATGCGGGACATTTTGACATTGAAATCGACAAGCGAACATTGAGTTGTGCAGGAGAAGGTCCCCGCCGCGTACGTCCAAATGTTGATGAATACGTTTTTCCAGGAGGAAAAAGAATTTATCTCTTAAGTGAAGGGCGTCTCGTTAATCTGGCGGCCGCTGACGGTCATCCGGCAGAGATCATGGATATGTCTTTTGGTTTGCAGGTTCTTTCCCTGCAATACTTGCTCAAAAATAAAGGAACGCTGGGCAATAAGGTTATCGCCATGCCCCATGAATTAGACAGGCAGGTGGCCTTATTAAAATTAAAGGGATTACAACTTGAAATTGACCATTTGAGCATTGAGCAAAAAGAATACATGGAGAGCTGGGAACTGGAAGGACATGAAGCGTAAATTCAGGTCATAACTGCATGCCGCCCCAATAACTGCAGTACCATCAGATGAATGAAAACGTTTTAGAATATAGCATTCAAAATTCAGCAGACACCAGACAGAATAAATCATTTAGGGAAAGGAGGTGTTCCCGGTTTGGCCGGGGCACGCTTATGAAAGCAGAATTGGCCATAATAGGTGGAACGGGCTTCTATAACCCTGGCATGGCAGGTAATCTGGAGCAGCTTGAGGTTAATACTATTTATGGTTCAGTGACTTGTCAGGTTGGTGAACATCAAGGGAAAAACGTTGTTTTTCTCCCTCGCCATGGCAAGGAGCACAACCTGCCTCCCCACCGCATAAATTACCGGGCGAATATATGGGCTCTGCGGGAGCTGGGAGTAAAATGTATAATTAGTAGCACGGCAGTGGGTTCTTTGCGAAAGGAAATTACCCCGGGGATGCTTGTTGTGCTTGACCAGTTTATTGACTTTACGAAATATCGTAAGCATACATTCTATGACGGGACTGGAGGAGAGGTTGTACATACTGATTTTACCGAACCCTACTGTCCCCAACTCCGCAGCTGCCTCTGCCGTATCCTGCACCAGAAAGGGGTGCCCTTCCTGGAAAAAGGAACCTATATATGCACGGAGGGGCCCCGCTATGAAACGCCGGCAGAGGTTAAGTTATTTGCCGCTTGGGGGGGAGACGTTGTGGGAATGACCAATGTTCCAGAAGTTGCATTGGCCCGTGAAGCAGGCCTTTGTTATGCCAGCCTCTCCCTGGTTACCAACTATGGTTCTGGCCTTTCTTCCCAACCCCTTAACCACCAGGAGGTTGTGGAAGAAATGAAAGCAAAAATTAATATTATTGGAGATGTTTTTATTAAAGCTTTTAATTCGTTAACGGGAGTGCAAGATTGTCGCTGTGCATTCAAAGAAGATTACAAGCTGGGAGACAAAGATAACTGATAATGGAGAAGATACAACCAATAATCTGGGATGGGGAAAGGCTTCTGCTCTTGGATCAGCGAGCCTTGCCTTTAAATGAAATCTATATTAGTTGTAGCAGCGCGGAAGAAGTGGGAGAGTGTATTCGCCGTATGGCGGTACGGGGCGCTCCAGCAATCGGTGTGGCTGCAGCCTTTGCAATGGTACTGGCCGCCCGGCAAATTGCCCCTTCCCTGGAAAAGGACGAAGCTTTCCTGGACAAACTGGCAGAAACAGGCACGATACTAAAAAATATCCGCCCAACCGCTGTCAACCTCTCCTGGGGGACCGATCAGATTTTAGTTAAAGCCAAGAGTCTTTTAGGAATGTCACCAGGGGAGCTGTTGGAGCATTTGGAAAATACTGCCCTGAATATTTATCATGACGACATTTCAGTTAATAAGCAGATTGGTGAATATGGAGCAGCCCTTATACCATCACCCTGTTCCATCCTTACCCACTGCAATGCCGGTGCTCTGGCCACAGCAGGGTATGGAACTGCCCTTGGTGTAATAAGAAGCGCCTTTTTCTCCGGTAAAGATATTCATGTTTTTGCTGACGAAACGCGCCCCTTTTTACAGGGTTCGCGCCTAACAGCCTGGGAGTTGCAAAAAGAAGGCATCCCTGTCACTCTTATAGTTGACAGTGCAGCGGGATATTTTTTAAGTACAGGACAAATTGATTGCGTTATTGTAGGTGCTGACCGAATTGCAGCTAACGGTGATGTGGCCAATAAAATTGGCACATACACACTGGCAGTGTTGGCTGAAAAACATAATGTGCCTTTTTATGTGGCGGCTCCCGTTTCCACTTTTGATCTGTCGGCTGCAGCAGGTGGGTCCATAGTGGTGGAAAACCGGAGCGAAGCGGAAGTAACCCATTTGCAGGAAGTGGCCATTGCACCACCGGGAATAAGGGCACAAAATCCTTCTTTTGATATAACACCAGCTCAGCTTATTAGGGCCATAATTACAGAAAATGGAGTAATAGTCAACCCGAATCAGCTGAATATTTCCCGTACTTTAGCATATGAGAGGTAAAAATTTGAACGATCTTAAAAAATGCAAAGCAGACCTGATACGTGCTGCTCATAAAGTAATTGAAGCAGGACTAAATTTTGGGACTTGGGGAAACATGAGTTGCCGCGGGGCTGGGAACCAGGTAATCATTACTCCAAGTGGTATTCCTTATGCTGATTTACAGAGTGAAGACTTGTGTGTGGTTAACCTTGAAGGAGAGGTAATGCAGGGTCACTGGAAACCATCAACTGAGCTTCCGTTGCACCTTGCCATATATAAGGCAAGGCAGGAAATGGATGCAATTGTGCATGTGCATAGTAAATATGCTTCTGCTTTTGCAGTAGCGCGCAAAGAAATCCCCATTGCTTCAGAGGAGATGGCCCAACTGCTGGGAATGGCTGTACCCGTCGCAGATTATGCTCTCCCCGGAAGCGATTTGCTGGGCAAAAATACTGTGACTGCACTGGGAAATGGTTATGCTGCCTTGCTCGCTTCACATGGCCTTGTAGCTGCTGGATCTCTATTAGATGAAGCGTTGCTACGCTGCCTGGTAATTGAACGGAGCGCCCGTGTCCTGCTTTTCAGCCGTCTTCTGGGTAACCCCGTATTGCTGGATAAGGATGAAATCATTGCGCTGCATAATAAATACACCCATTCTTATGGTCAGGAAAAAAAATGATAAGCTCTTTCCGGAGAGGAGAATGTTTCTAAAATGACTAAAATACTTATACGGTCTGACTATCTTCTTCCAGGAGGGGATAACTGGAATATAATTCGCAACGCTGAACTACTGATAGAAGATACGGTAGTCTCTTATATTGGAGCACAACGCAATTATCCAGTTGGCGTGATTGACAGGATAATTGAAGGAAAGAATAAACTTGTTATGCCTGGCTTGGTAAACGCCCATACCCATGCAGCTATGGCTCTTTTGCGCGGTTATGCCGACGATATGCCTTTGATGGATTGGTTAGAGCAAAAAATATGGCCAGCTGAAGCCCGTTTAACCAAAGAAGATATCTATTGGGGCACTTTACTGGCGATTTGCGAGATGATCCGCGGTGGGACAACGTGTTTTGCCGATATGTACTTTCATATGGAGGAAGTGGCCCGGGCCTGCCTGGAAAGTGGAATAAGAGCTTCCCTGGCTCAGGGTTTAATTGGTCTTGACGCATCTCAGGGAGCAGCGAGACTTGAGGATAGCAAGATACTGGTTTCTGATTGGCACGGAGCGGGAGAGGGACTTATAACGATAATGCTTGGACCGCACGCTCCTTATACCTGTCCGCCCCAGTATCTGGAAAAAGTAATCTCAATTGCTGCTGAATTAAGCCTGCCAATGCATATTCACCTTGCAGAGACCAGGGGTGAGGTTCAGGATTGCCTTGATAAGTGGGGGAAAAGGCCTATCGCGTTAATGGATAGCATTGGACTCTTCAAACAACAGGTGCTTGCAGCCCATTGTGTTCACCTTAGTGAAGATGAAATACTAACCCTCACCCAGAGACAGGTTGCAATAGCCCATAATCCTGGAAGCAATCTTAAATTGGGTTCGGGCATTGCTCCCCTTGCGGAACTGCTGGAACGGGGTGCGATGGTCTCAATTGGAACGGATGGCGCTGCCAGTAACAACAACCTGGATATGCTGGAAGAGATGCGCCTTGCTTCATTGTTGGCCAAAGGCTCCTGCGAGGATCCCACTGTTTTGCCGGCACGTAAAGCACTTAAGTTGGCCACAGTGAACGGAGCCCGTTCTTTGTTTCTTAAGGAAGAAACGGGTCTTCTCAGGGAAGGTTCGCAGGCGGACCTGATTATGCTGGACATGGATAAGCCCCATTTTCACCCATACCATGATTTATGTGCTCAAATTGTTTATGCTGCATCATCTGCTGATGTGGAAATGGTAATGGTTAAAGGGCGGGTGCTCATGGAAGGAAAGAAGCTTGTTACTGTTGATGAAGAAAAGATTTTACATGAAGCAAACGAACGGGCTGTCCGCTTGACAAGATAAAATACAAATTATTTTTTCAGCGGTTGCTCATGTTAAGAGGCGGAGGGTTTGATTTGATTATTTTGCTCACTAACGATGATGGTATACATGCAGAAGGTATTAACATTCTGGCAGACACGTTGCTGCAAATGGAAGGTGTTGATCTTTTTATTGCTGCGCCTGATCATGAACGGAGTGCGACCGGCCATGCCATTACAATGCACCGTCCGTTAAGGGCAGAGCAGACTAAATTTCTGCACAATAGCAGTCTTAAAGGATGGTCTATAAACGGAACTCCTGCTGATTGTGTTAAGTTGGCTGTGGAATATTTAATGCCAAAAAGACCGGATCTTGTCGTATCAGGTATCAATAAAGGTGCTAATTTAGGGACAGATGTTCTTTATTCGGGAACAGTTTCGGCTGCAATAGAGGCTACCATTCTGGGTATACCGGGAATTGCAATTTCCCTGACCACCTATGATAAACCTGATTTTCGCTTTGCTGCCAATTTTATGCCCCGCCTTTTAAATACACTGGGTGGTAAAAATCTTCCCGATAAAACCCTTTTAAACATTAATGTTCCCGGTATTGCACGCAGCAAAATAGCCGGTGTATCTATTACGTACCTGGGATTACGTCATTATCGCAATGCTTTTCAGAAAAGGGTTGATCCCAGGGGAAAGAGTTACTTCTGGATGGCCGGTGAGCCCGATGATTCGGCCAAGGAGGATGAAGGAAGTGATATTTATGCCATAAGCAAGGGTTATATATCCATTACACCTGTTCATTTCGATTTGACCAACCATAAGTTAATCGAAGAAATGCAGGATTTAAAATGGGAAATATGATGCAAGGTGTGGAGGGTGCAATAAGTGAATTTAAAAAATAAGTTAGCTTCTTACCTGGAATCAACCCTTCTTACTCCAGTAGCCCTTAAAAAAGATATTGGCAAACTATGCCAGGATGCTCTTGTTTATAAATTTGCCGCTGTCTGCATTCATCCCACTTATATTACCCTGGCTGCATCATTGCTGCAAGGAAGCACCATACACGTGGTTACAGTAGTTGGCTTTCCCCTTGGCGCCAACGACCTCAGCATTAAGGTACAGGAAGCTCTTTTAGCAGTTAAAAATGGTGCTACGGAGATAGATATGGTAATTAATATTGGAGCCTTAAAAAATGGAGATATGGAATTAATCAGACGTGAAGTGTCAGCAGTTGCTGAATGCGGGGTGCCCATTAAGGCCATTATAGAAACCGGTTATCTTACCAAGGAGGAGATAATCCAGGCTTGTTCATGCATCAAGGAGGGAGGGGCTCATTTTGTAAAAACCTGCACCGGTTTTGGACCCCGGGGCGTTTTGCTTGAAGATATCTTATTAATCCGTGCTCATTTACCTTCTACTATGGGCATAAAAGCAGCTGCTGGCATAAAATCAATTTCTTTTACCAGGGAACTGATTGATGCAGGAGCAACCCGCATCGGTACAAGTGCGGCGGAAACGATCATTAAGCAAGCTGATAATGTTGAAATAAGGTAATTATAAAGATATTTTGTCATATTTGGTAATTTAAGTATTTCCTGGGAAATATGGCAGAAAAAATACATACACGTAAATGCAGTAATACTTCCTCCCATTTTGCCATATTATTATGTAAGCAAAATAAGGGAGGAAGAATCCATGCCGATTATAGTGCTGAACAGAAAACCTATTCTTAATAAAGAAAAAGTTCTTATCAGCCTCATTATTATTTTATCCATCCTCATTGTCTACCTGGGGTATACAGAAATGAAGCGTGTACAACCATCTTTAATGATACATAATGCACTGCAACAGATGAATGGCTATGAAAGACTGAGCTTGCAGATTGTTGAAAAGGGTAATGGTTATGCCTTAACCTTTGACGGGAAATTGCTGGGGGAAAAGGTTGTTAGCGGCGCCATCAGCGAATACGATTTGGATATCTATTTAAACCGCTATGGGGAATTGTTTATCAAAGATCTTATAGATGATACCTGGAAGGATGCTGGTGATTTAGAGTTAGAAGAACTTAAATATTTTTTTAAGATGCCATTTGAACTGCTTAAGCAGAACCAGGAAAAATTTAGTGATGCCCGTTTCCTTGGTGGTAATGAAAAAGAGCATGTTATAATGTTGATTTTGCCAACAGGAGATTTTTTCCCATATCCCATGTCAGAAGACTCCCAGGTTAACTGTTTCCTGTTCATCGAAGATGAAACGTTGTTTATTTATAAAATTACATTTTTAATTTATGAAAACGGTGAACATGAAATATTTAGACGGACCTTTTTCTTCAATGATACGCAGGAAAAGGAAATGAAGAAAATGATTGGGGAAGAAGGAAGTATATCTGCTGGCATTGAAAAATAGGACAAAAACTGGACAATTACACAGGTGGTTCTATTGAAGGAAAAAAAGATAAGTTGCCGGAGCTGCAAGCATTATTATGTCACCTGGAATAGGAACTATCCTGCAGGATGCAGAGCGCTCAATTTTCAATCCAAATACTTACCTTCAAACAGTGTTTTCAATGCATCGGGAATGGAATGCCTCAGCTACCAGCAGAAAATAAAATAACATAACACTTCAGCTTTGATCTCCGGCGTGGGTTCATTGCTCATTTTTTGGCTCAATCCCCGATCCCGTTCCACTCCAGCGCCAGACCAGCACTGCTCCGGCAATCAGGGCAAAAAACACCCCTGCATCAAAAGTTTGGGGTAAAAGGATACGCACTGATCCTCCAATAAGTCCGGCAAAAATAAAAGATAAGATATGCTGATGACGCTCATAGTATTTTGCCAGCAAGCGAGCTAACAGGAAAATCCCCACCACACCGCCCATGCCAAATATGAAAAGAGAGGGGAAGTTTAAGTCATTAAGAAAAAAGAGCATGTCATCATAAATACCCATAACAATTAGCACGGCACTTCCTGGAACACCCGGAACCAGCATGGCTGCGCTGGAGATGGCACCACCGGCAAAAAGGAGAAAAGGACTTATTTCGGATCGCTCTACCAACCCTATGGGTTCACCCGCCATCAGATACCCTATAACAAAGCCTGCCAGTAAAGCGAGTATGCTGTCATAGCGCAGTACAGGACGCCCCTGTAAGATTACTTTCAATGATGCGAGAATAACCCCCAAAAAGAATGCTGCGGTGATATCACGGTAAAATATTAAAAGACGCGCAAAGGCCATCCCTCCCAGGTATACACCAAAGACTAAACCACCCATTAAAGGCAAATATGGTATTATCCTTAAGCGTGCCAGGTCGCCTACAAGTTTTCCGTATATCCCCAGGATAATTAGCGCTGTGCCACCACTCATTCCCGGCATAACGATAACAAAACCCAGGATAATTCCCTTGAAAACAGACTGCAAAAAATGCAATACTATTCCCCATTTCCCTTACTATGAAAACATAAAGGATCAATTCTGCGCAAAAATGATTATACCTGCTTATTTTAGAGAATTATCCTACTTGCACATACATTAGGTCTGGATTCTATACAACTCAGCATTAAAATACGGGAAAGTCACAAAATTGGATCCCAAAACCAGGGGAAAAGGTATCCACAACAGCGTAGCTAAATACTTTAAGTAGGCTTTTTGAGATTGGTAAAAGTATTCCTGATAGTACACCCTGGCCCAATAATAAAACGATAATGCCGTTTTTTATTTGAAAACGACAATGGAAACGCTATAATCTATAGTAACAAACATGAGGAGCTGAAGGGAATTGCAAATTGGACTGGTTGGTCGGCCCTATACAGGTAAAACAACTTTATTTAACCTTTTAACAGGGTCAGCTTATGAGACAGGACTGAGTGGTAAAAGGGAAGTACTTACGGGAAATGCTGCAGTGCCCGATAAACGCATCGAATATTTAGCACGGCTGTACAAACCGCAAAAAACGGTTTATGCCCAGATACAATTCAAGGATATACCCGGCGTACATTCAGGTGATGGTGCTGGAGCAGCAAATAAGCTTTTGGAGGAAGTTAGGGGGGCAGATGCCCTGGTTCAGGTGGTAAGGGCCTTTCAGGAAGACATGGTTGGAGTTGTCACCGAGACTGCTGACCCATCAAAAGAACTTGCTGATTTTGCTTCAGACCTTGTGCTTGCTGACATGGTTGCCGTTGAAAACCGTCTGAAGCGTATCGAAAATACAAAAAAACCTTCCAAGGATGCTTTAACCCAGGCAGGGCTTCTAAAGAGTATCCTAACCGCCCTGGAGAACGAACAACGTTTAAGCGAACTTAAATTTTCAGAGGCAGAAAAAAGCTTGATTGCGGATCAGAATTTTTTAACTGAAAAGCCACTGGTTGTGGTCGTAAACATTGATGAAAAGCAATTATCTTCAAATAATTACCCCGGACGTGATAAATTGCTAAATTTTGCTTCCAACCACCAGATTCCTGTTATCGAAGTTTGCGCACGCATTGAAATGGAAATCAACCAGTTGCCAAAAACAGAACGTGATGAATTTTTAAAAGATCTCGGTTTGACCGAATCAGGTATCAATCATTTGGCCCACACTGCTTACAACCTGTTGGGATTAATATCTTTTTTTACTGTTGGTCAGGACGAAGTAAGGGCATGGACCATCCGCAAGGGAACTAAGACAAGAAGAGCAGCAGGCAAGGTACATTCGGATATTGAACGGGGGTTTATTCGTGCAGAGGTTTTTCACTTTGAAGATATCAAACATCTGGGAAGCGTCTCAACTGTAAAGGAGAAGGGTCTGTTCCGCCTTGAAGGGAAGGAATATATTGTTAAAGATGGAGATATTATCAGTTTCCGTTTCAATGTATGACTTGACAAAGTGCATAAAATAATTTAATTTTTAGTATATAATACCATTATTATAAATTGAAGGTATTAAAGGAGGTGAATCGACTTTGAACAGTTTTGAAAGCGAACGGAAAGAAAGAAAGCTACCCGTAATTCTAAGCTGGGAAGAACAAAAGAACCTTCTTGATCAACCAAACCCAAAAGCACCTACGGGACTGCGCAACCTTTGCATTATGAAACTGATGATGGATGGTGGACTGCGACTCTCCGAAGTTATTAACCTGAAACCTGGTGATATTGACTTTGAAGTAAGATACCTTATTATTAGGGAAAACGGTACTAAGGAAAAAAGAACTATGTGGCTTGGAGAGGATACACTGGACATACTTGCCCGCTGGGTAAAAATTCGACCAAACTGTGAATACCTATTATGCACATTAAAGGGGGGACGTCTTGACGATCGTTACATCCGGGAAATGGTGAAGCGACTGTCTTTAAAAGCGGGCATTAAAAAAAACATTTTCCCCCACAGCCTGCGCCATACTTTTGCTGCAGATTTATATCGTAAAACACGAAATATTTGCATTGTTCAGGAGGCTCTTGGGCATGCGGATCTGTCTACTACTATGATTTATGCCAATCTTATCAAAGAAAATCTGGAAGAAGCGCTAAAATTTTTTCGTTCGGGAAAGGCGGCATGAACCGTCGCCAGAAGATGTTGCGGCACAATTAATTACAGGTGATGGGACACACAGCTACCAGCAAACGGCAGACACTGAAGGTAAAGTAATGGCAGAGACTAAAACATCGCCAGATATTACTACTGAGAATGAAAATGCTTTTATCGCAAAAAATAAACTAGCCAATTCCATTGAATCACAAAAAAAAGAAGTGGCAAAAACTACCACTGAAACAAAAGATGGAAAAAGGGTTCTAAGCATGCACGCAATTAAGTGCAAGTGCGGCAACATACTTAACAGAAAAATGGAGCATTGCCCCGAATGTGGCAAAAATATCGAAACATTGATGGAAGAATTACGACAGGACTTTTATCGTATAAATTTTACCCGTAAGCAAAAATAACAGAATGTCAAAGGCGTTTGAATAATGCCTGTTCCAGCTGGGCAAATCCCCGGGAGAAAATTTGCTGTTTCTCTCCCGGGGAGGGGTATAGTGCTGTGAAGGACAACCCTGCATAACTGCTCCTAAGATTTGTCCTTCGCTAATCTGCCGGCATCACGGGACTCCGCGTCTTAAGTCCGCTATCTCAGGACCCTGCATTTCTTCTTTACTTCAACCTATATTTACTGACAGGCTTTACATTTTAAAAGGAGAGAGCGCTGTGAAAAAAACTATATCCGGCGTAACACTGGAATGTATACAGGGTAATATTGTTGCCCAGGAAGGGATCGGGGCAGTCGTGAACGCGGCAAACGCACACCTTGAAAGGGGCGGCGGAGTTGCTGGGGCAATCCATAAAGCTGCCGGACCTGATTTGGAAAAAGAATGCCGGCCCCTGGCACCAATCAATCCTGGGTATGCAGTAATTACGGGAGGACATAATCTTCCCAATCGTTATATTATTCACTGCCTTGGTCCCGTTTATGGGGTGGATAAACCTGAAGCGGGGCTGCTGGGTAACTGCTATCGCAATGCCCTATTACTTGCAGATAAATATGAAATTGAGTCCATTGCTTTTCCAGCAATTTCCACAGGTATTTTCGGCTATCCCCTGAAAGAGGCAGCCAGGGTAGCCTTGGACACAGTACGGGAAACCCTTCCTCAGCTCAAACATGTGTGTTTTATCAGGTTTGTACTATACAGCAAAAATGACCTTGACGATTATGAAGAGTTTTTTGAATGACAGGCAGGAATTAAAGCATAATGTGGCGAAGTTTTAATTGTTTTAGACTAAATACTATAAATAACTTAGGGGGTCAGAAAAAGTGAGTGGATTTAAAAGTTTTATGCCGTTTCTTATCCTGGTTTTAATTGTGGGGCTGGCAGGTTGTGGCGGAGGAGACGCAGAGCCGGTTTCCGGTCCGGGTACGGTACACAGATTTGAGGACACGCCATCAGCTTTAACAGAACTGGTTAATGGAGGAGTTGATGCAGTAGTAGCAGATTCACCTGTTGTTCTTGAGTATATCAAAAACAATCCCCAGTCCGACCTGGTTGCCTTTGGTGATGAACGCTTTGAACAGGAGTTTTACGGTATCGCCATGCGCCAGCAAGAAACGGAATTGCACGAGTTGGTTAACGAAGGGCTGGCCAAAGTCCGGGAAAATGGAGTATACGACCTTATATTTAACAAATATTTTGGTGATGGTGCAGATTACCAGGTTGAAGAAAGCGACAACCGTCTGGGCCTTGCCTTTAACGTGGCCCAGGATATGGCTTACGCACCTTTTGAATACATCAATGATGATGGAGAGCCGGAAGGATTTGATGTTGATTTAATTAGGGCAATTGCTGCTGAAATGGGCTTTGCCGTTAACCTTGTAAATACCAACTGGGATGGCATTATCCCTTCACTGTTGGCAGAGACTTCTGATATGATCATTTCTGCCATGACAATTACGGAAGAAAGGCAGCAAAGTGTAACCTTCTCAGATCCGTACTTTGAGGCTACCCAGTATGTTGCAGTAAAAAGTGATTCACCAATTAAAACGCTTGAGGATCTCCAGGGTAAAAAGGTAGGGGTTCAAAACGCAACTACCGGTGATTTTGCTATTACCGATTACTTTGACAGCTTAAAATAATCCCTTACCTTGCCGTGGCTACTCACGGTTATCCCGGACAAAGGGCTACACAAAATGTGGATAATACCCCGGGTATTATCCACATTTTTTTAGGGGGTAGAAATGGATTTTCGCTTTGATGTTATAATTAACTATTTGCCACTGTTGCTTCAGGGGATGAGACTTACTTTCCAGTTAACGATTATTGCGGTAGCCATCGGTACCGTTATTGGTCTTTTATTTAGCCTTTGCCGAATTTCAAAGTTTAAGCCGTTATCCTGGATAGCAAAAGGATATGTGGATTTTTTCCGGGGCACTCCCCTGCTGGTTCAGATCTTCCTGATTCATTTTGGCTTTCCCCAGTTATTCGGCATGAGATCATTTCCCGCCTATTTATCCGGTACCATCGCCCTGAGCCTGAACAGCGGTGCTTATATTGCAGAAATATTCCGTGGAGGCATACAGTCAATTCACAGGGGGCAGATGGAAGCAGCACGCTCCCTGGGGATGACCTATGCACAGGCAATGATCCATATCATACTACCCCAGGCTTTTAAACGCAGTATTCCGCCCCTTGGAAATGAATTTATTGCCATGTTAAAAGATTCTTCGCTTGTGTCTGTAATTGCACTTCAGGAGCTGATGATGTCTGGCCGGATTATGCAGGGACGGTCCTTCAGGCCTTTTGAAACATGGGTAACAGTGGCCATGCTATACCTGATAATGACCCTGACTATTTCTCAATTTGTTTCTTACCTGGAAAGGGTGTTCGGTAAAGATGATCACGGTGAATAATCTGACAAAATTATTTGGGGATCTGGAAGTGCTTCGCGGCATATCATGTGAAATTGCACCCCAGGAAGTAGTAGTAGTAATTGGCCCCTCGGGATCAGGCAAAAGTACATTTTTACGCTGCCTAAATCAACTTGAAAAAGCTACCTCAGGCGAGATTATTATCGACGGGGTAAACGTTACAGATCCAAAAACAAATATTAATGCGGTTCGGCAGGAAGTAGGCATGGTATTTCAACGCTTCAACCTTTTTCCCCATATGAATGCACTGCAAAATGTGGCCATTGCACCCATGAAGGTACGTAAACACTCCCGTAAAGATGCTCACGAACTTGCCAAAGCGTTGCTGGAGCGTGTCGGGCTCAAGGATAAAACCTACCAGTATCCGGAAAAACTGTCTGGTGGGCAACAACAAAGGGTGGCCATCGCCCGAGCTTTAGCCATGCATCCCAAGATCATGCTTTTTGATGAACCAACGTCTGCCCTTGATCCGGAAATGGTAGGGGAAGTGCTGGAAGTTATTAAAAGCCTGGCACGGGAAGGTATGACCATGGTTGTGGTAAGCCATGAGATGGGTTTTGCCCGTGAAGTAGCGGATCGGGTCTTTTTTATGGATGAAGGTCTGATTGTGGAGGAGGGAAATCCGGAGGTTATTTACAGCAATCCCCGTAATAAGCGCACCCGCTTGTTCTTGAGCAAAATACTTTAACGGGAATTCAAATCGGCGGCGGTCTTTTCTCCCTGTTG
>SLRC01000092.1 GCA_007131175.1 Syntrophomonadaceae bacterium | reverse complement strand
TTTTCTTTTTAGGAAATTTAAGAAGATATAACCAGAGTAACGTCCTTCATTTTTTGCCAGAGAAGAGGCGTAAGTTAGCTTTTGCCCGGGAATGGCACATGTGGCCAAATTAGGGATATACCTATCTGGTTAGGCAATATGACCAAAAGTACTATTACTATTTCTTTGAAAGAATATTAAAATAAAGATAGAATTTTAGAAACGGCAATGAGTTTGCGGGCTCTTCCACAAATAGCGGTCACCTTAGCCGTTGACCGTAAAATAGTATACTTACTCTTTATAATTAACTGTTTGTACTATCTAAGTGTTGTAAATAACGCTTGAAAAAGTCTTGGGAATAATGTTCAGGAATTAAGGTGAAGGGTCTAAGTTATATTATTCAGCAAGGCAGAATACTTGGACAAGAAGTGTTTCCAATCAAATTAAAAGGGAGGAAATAGCAAAACGAAACAGTGTTAAATGTCTGGTAAAGGGTTTATTGTTTTTCCTCAAAAAGATTGAAAGGGTGATGATTATGAGTGATTCTTTGACGGTGCTAATTGTAGATATGGAAGGCAACCAGGACCGATACGTAGAATGTGTGTTAGATAATCTTCCTGAATCGATCAGAAATAAAGTAAAATTTATCACTGCAAAAGATGAAGCAGGCATTAAAGAAGACGTCTCCGATGTGGATATTGTTGGTACCCAGCCGCCCCTGGTAAACACAGTGCCAAAGATCAAAAACCTAAAGTGGTTTATGACGTTTTCTTCAGGATTTGATCAGCACATTAATGCTGGCGTAATTCCTGATGGTGTGCCCCTGGTTAATGCTCCTGGTTGTCAGGCAAAGGGTATTTCCGAGTTTGTTATCATGTGTATGTTAGCCCATGTAAAACAATTTAAGAGGTTGATTGAAAATCAAGAAATAAAGAATTTCGAGCGTTTTCATAATGATGAATTAACCAACAAGACTCTGGGTATCATTGGTTTGGGAGAAATAGGCATCGAATTGGCAAGGAAAGCTAAGGCATTTGATATGAGAGTTATCGGATCAGATGTAGTAGAGAAAAAAGATCCAAATGTAGATGAATTTTTTTGGGCAAAAGATTATGAAAAAATCCTGGTTCAGAGTGACTTCGTATCATTACATGCCAAAGAAACTCCTGAGACAATAGGAATGATTGGAAAAGAGCAGCTGAAGGCCATGAAAGACACGGCTTATATAGTTAATACTGCAAGGGCTAGCCTCATAGACAGGGATGCTCTTATCACAGCTCTCAATGAGAAGTGGATTGCTGGTGTAACGATGGATGTTTGGTATCAAAGGCAACCATTACCATCTTATCTTCCGGCAGACGATGAGCTATGGAATTTGGAAAACCTTCTGGTCAGCCCCCATAATTGTGGACAGACAGCGTTGTTTATACCACGAGCTTGTAAGATATTTTCAGAGAACATCATTCGTTATGTAGAAGGCAGAGAACTTACTAACGTAGTGAAAAAATAGATGAATTGAAGAGATGTTGGATCATGCCACCTATTTGAATATGTATAGTGTGGTCTTTCAATAAATAAATACTGGTGGTGCCACGGTCCTTCTGCACCACCAGTACTATTAATGTGTGGGAGGGAATAAAATGGACGCAAGCAATTTTCCCGAAGTGCTTGATTTAGTAGCTGCAGAAATACCTGATGATGAGGCCATAGTTTTTGGGGACCAACGGTTTACCTACAAAGAGGTTAAGCAAAAAGCCACACAGGTTGCTTCAGGATTAATTGAGCTCGGTGTAAAAAAAGATGACAAAGTAGCTATTCTGCTCAGCAATCGTCCCGAATGGGTTTTTGCGCAATTCGGTTTGTTGAAAGCCGGAGCGGTGCTGGTTCCCCTTAATACACGTTATAAAATATATGAATTGGAACACGTTTTGCGTATGTCCAACACCAAGGTTCTCATTACTATGAAAGACTTTATGGGAACAGATTATTACGAAATATTAAAAACAATCAGCCCGGAAATTGATAAGGAAAAGGACGGCAGGATACGTAGTGCGAAATTACCTGATTTGGAGAAAATAATTTGCCTGGAAGAGAAACCTGCCCCGCACATCCTAGAGTTCAATGAATTCATGGAAAATGCTCCTTTGCACGAAGAAGAGATTAACAAACGCCAGGCTGAAATACAACCTGACGACATCGAGGGAATTCCTTTTACGTCTGGAACAACCGGTTTGCCCAAGGGGGTTCTAACAACGCATGAACAGTACATGAGGGAAGTACATGCGATGGGTGAACGTCTTACTATTCGAAAGGGGGACCGTATTCTGGCCATACCTCCTTTTTCTTTTAATCTGGGGAATATGGTGGGCCTTCTGGTATCAGTTAGGTTTAAGTGCTGCCTTGTTCCGATGGAGGCGTTTGAACCTGGAAAAACATTGGAATTGATTGAAAAAGAAAAAATTACGCACATGACCGGGACGCCTACAATTTTCACAACACTTTTAAACCATCCGGATTTTCCGCGCTATGATTATAGTTCATTGAGGACGGCGCTTTCGGGAGCTTCTTCTGCGTCTCCCAAGCTCATAGTTGAAGTAAAAGAAAAAATGGGCTTCGAAGTTCTGCTAAACGGTTATGGGATGACTGAAAACAGTGCCTGTACTACGATGACATTTCCCGATGATACCCCCGAGGTTATTTCAAAAACTGTTGGAAAACCACTGCCAGGAGTTGAGGTTTGCATAAAGGACATCGAAACAGGAGAAATTTTGCCGCCCGGAAAAGAAGGGGAAATTTGTACCAGGGGTTTCCTAATTACAAAGGGTTATTACGGTATGCCCGACGAGCCTATCGTAGATGAGACTGGTTGGTTTCATACCGGTGATATAGGCAAGCTGGACGAAGAGGGAAACCTAATACTGACCGGGAGACTGAAGGAGATGTATATCAACGGAGGCTTTAATGTCTATCCTGTGGAAGTGGAAAACATGCTTGCTGAACATCCAGAGGTAGCACAGGCTGCTGTGGTTGGTGTTCCCGATGAACGAATGGGAGAAGTGGGTGCTGCTTTCATTATCAGAAAAGAAGGGGCGTCCTGTACAGAGGAAGAGATAAGGCAGTTTTCCAAGAGTAAAATATCTAATTATAAAGTGCCAAAATACGTGGAGTTTGTTGATGAGCTTCCCCTCGGACCTACGGGCAAGATACAAAAATATTTATTGCTTGAAGAGATGAAGAAAAAATTAGCATAAAGGAATATCTGATCAAGATGATCCTTGAAGGGATGTTTTTAAATGCAACCAGTCAACGATATTTTGATGCAAATTGAAAATGAAATAGCAGATTACAAATCTATAAAATTGAGTAAAAAAGAAACGGGAAGGCCTGTGATTGGGTGGTTGCCCACGGATGTGCCTGAAGAATTGATCCATGGTGCCGGCGCTCTTCCGGTAGGCATTGTCAATACCGGTAAAAACGGGGATCTGGGAAGTAGTTTTATTCCCGATTATATCTGTTCCATGGTAAAAGGTGCCTTGGATGTTGCTTTAAGTGGCAAATTAAACTTTTTGGACGGGTTGATTATTCCTCATGTTTGTGATTCCCTGAGCCAGCTTTCGGGAGTATGGAATAACCATGCGCCATTACCCTACATTCGAGGCATGCTGTTTCCAGTCCAGTATACAAGCAAGAGCGCGAATAAGTTCTTTAAAAATGAACTGGAAGATTTAAAACTAAGCCTTAAAGAATCATTCGATCTTCAAACTACAAACGACAACTTGATGGCCAGTATTGAACTATACAACAGCAACCGGCAGCTGCTTAGGGAGATATTATTATTAAGGCTTAGTAACCACGGCATTCTCGGGAATAAAAACTATTACCGGGTAATCATGTCTTCGATGCTCATGCCTAAAGAAAGAAACAATGAATTGTTGGCAGATTTAATCACAGCAATGAAAAATGAAGTTGAAACCAATGCCCCTGCTTATCAAAACAAAAAAACCATGTTTGTTTCAGGCATGTATTATGCAGACAGCGGTTTGTTCGACTTGCTTGATGAACTGGGGATCATTGTCGTGGGGGATGACCTCAGTGTCGGTGAGCGTTATTTTGCGGTAGATGCCGACCTTGCGCCCGGAAATGATCCATTAAATGCTCTGGTATCCCGCCAGATGCAGAATATTCCTTATGCTGGTTATGAACAGGGAACGGACCGGGGAAGTTTTTTGACCGGTTTGATGCGGGAAAGGCAGGCACAAGGGATTATCTTTTTACACTTAAAGTTTTGCGAGCAGGAAAACTTTGATTATCCTTTATTGAAAAAAGCCATGGATGAACTTAAAATACCAAACTTACGGCTGGAAATTTCGTATCCATTATCACTGGGAATGGTTCGTAACCGCTTGGAAGCAATGCTTGAAATAATGGAGGGGATATAATGGGTTTCCAACGGGCTGAAATCAAAGCCGCATCCATGTTAAAGGATGTAACAAAACGCTATAATCAGGAATTAAGTGAGGCAAAGGAAAAGGGAATACCCGTTGCATGGGTTACCGCTGTTTCACCGGTGGAAATTATGCGGGCCATGGATATATTTCCTTATTACCCGGAAAACTACGGCACAATTGCCGGGGCCAAAAAAATGACCAGTATGCTGGCAGAGGTAGCTGAATCACACGATTATCCTGTTGATATGTGTGCTTACGCCAAGGCGGGTCTGGGGGCCTTCTGCCTGAAAGAAGCGGGTAAGGAAAACCCAGTGGGAGAACTGGCACATCCGGATCTGATAATTCCCTCCAACTCCCAGTGCATAAGCCTTTTAAAGTGGTTTACCATGATGGGTAAACAACTGCAGGTTCCTTACTTTTGCACCGACTACCCGCTGGCATACGATGAATTGACGCCGAGGATAAAAAGTTATCTTGTTGAACAATTGCAGGAAATGGTCGCATTTCTGGAAGAGACCACAGGTAAAAAGCTTGATTATGACCGCTTAAGGGAAGTGCTTGTACTTTCCAATCAGGCCTGCAGCCTTTGGAACGATGTGCTTGATATGGGCGCGTTATTACCATCCCGTTTTAATTTTTTTGATGCCTGTATCCATATGGCTCCCATCGTCAATTGGCGTGGCACTCAGGTTGCAGTGGATTATTACAAAGTATTAAAAGAAGAACTGCAGCAAAGGGAGCAACAGGGAATACAGTCTATTCCGGGAGAGAAATACCGCCTTTACTGGGACCATATACCCATCTGGTCTAATTTGCGCTTTTTCTCCGACTATTTCGGTGAGCATAAAACGGCAGTGTTGTGTTCACTTTATACACATTCCTGGACTTACAATTTTGATACGGCAAGTCCGCTGGAAACCCTGGTGGAAAATTATGCCTCCGTATTTGTAAACAGGGGTTTTGAAAGGAGGGTTGCGCTAAAACGGGACTTAATGA
>SLRC01000002.1 GCA_007131175.1 Syntrophomonadaceae bacterium | reverse complement strand
TGGAGCGGAAGACGGGAATTGAACCCGCGACCCTCGCCTTGGCAAGGCGATGCTCTACCGCTGAGCTACTTCCGCAAGTGTTGGTGGCGAGACCCAGAATTGAACTGGGGACACGCGGATTTTCAGTCCGCTGCTCTACCGACTGAGCTATCTCGCCATAATATGGCGGAGCCGACGGGAGTTGAACCCGCGATCTCCGGCTTGACAGGCCGGCATGTTAACCTGACTACACCACGGCTCCGCATTTGTAAGACTTAGTATACACAAGAAACCTGTAAAAGTCAACCGCTCAGGCTAAAGAGATTGTATGTTTTTTATCTGTTTACGCAGAGCTAACCACGGTTAGCTACAGGGGTCCCTAAGCTTTGAGTTTTTCTGTAAGCAGTTCGTTTACCAGTTGGGGATTAGCCTGCCCTTTGGTTTCTTTCATGATCTGTCCCACCAGGAAGCCAAGTGCCTTTTTCTTACCACCATGAAAATCTTCCACAGATTTCGGGTTTTCTGCCAGCACCTTGCTCACAATTTGATGCAGTGTATCTGCATCTGATATCTGGGATAGGCCCTTTTTCTCAACAATGCGAGCCGGATCCTCACCCGTGTTAAACATTTCTTCGAACACCGCTTTGGCCATCTTGCCGCTGATTTCCCCTTTGCTGATGAACTCAAGCAGCTTGCCCAAACTCTGAGGTGTTATTTTAGATGCTGTGATCTCAATACCAGAGGAATTGAGCAGTCCCATGAGCTCGCTCATGATCCAGTTACTGGCCATTTTGGGCTCATGACAGTAGCCAATCACGCCGTCATAGAAATCAGCAAGCTCTTTGGATGCAGTAAGCACTTCAGCATCATAGGGCGGCAAGCCATATGTTTCCACGAAGCGATTGAAACGGGCATCTGGCAACTCGGGGATTGTTTCTTTTATCTCGTTTACCCATGTGTTTTTTGTAGGGTAAGGTGGGATGTTAGGGTCGGGGAAGCAGCGGTAGTCTGCGGAGACAAACTTGCTGCGCATGGCCCTGGTAATGCCTTTGGCTTCGTCCCAGTGTCTTGTTTCGGGGATAACGGTATCTCCGGATAGAACAATTGTACGCTGCCTTTCCGCTTCGTATTCGATGCCCCGGTATACGGAACGGAACGAGTTCATGTTTTTCAGTTCTGTTTTGTTTTCCAGTTTGGTACTGCCCACAGGCCTAATACTGATATTGGCGTCGCAGCGCATGGAGCCTTCCTCCATTTTGCAGTCGGAGATACCCAGGTAGCAAATGATGGAACGGAGTTTTTGCAGGTAAAGCCTTGCCTCCTCTGCCGAGCGCAAGTCGGGCTCTGACACGATCTCCATCAGGGGCACCCCTGCCCGGTTAAAGTCGACGCGGCTATAAGGTGAGGAAATGATGTCTCCAATATGTGAAAGCTTGCCCGTATCTTCTTCCAGGTGGAGCTGGTGTATACCAATTTTTTTGGTTTCGCCGTTGAGGCGGATATTGAGAAAGCCTTCCTTACCCATAGGGTAAAAGTACTGGGAGATTTGAAATCCCTTTGGCAAGTCTGCGTAAAAGTAATTTTTACGGTCAAAAGAAATTATTGGAACGATATTGCAGTTCAGACCGAGTGCGGCTTTGATTGTATACTCTGCAGCCCTTTTATTGAGCAGGGGCAGGGTTCCGCCAGGCTGGCCCAAACATACGGGGCAAACCTGGGTGTTGGGTTCAGCGCCGAAGGCGGTGCTGCAACCACAGAAAAGTTTTGTATCTGTTAAAAGTTCAACATGGACTTCCAGGCCAATGACTGTTTCAAACTCGGGCAAATATTATCCCTCCTATTGCAACTGCGTTGCTGGTGAGTTTGGGAATCTTTAAAGGGGCTGCTACAACCGACTCCCATGGCTTAGCCAATTATTGTTCCTTTTCAAGGAAGCGGACTGTCTGCAGGAGCAGTGTTTCGTTCCAGGCTTTGGCCATGAGCTGCAATCCTGCAGCAGGTAAGCCTTCTGCTGCGCCGTATCCCGGTAAGGGACAGGTAATCGCAGGCAAACCGGAAAGGTTTGCTGCTGCTGAATAATAAGCGGCGTTATCGGGCAGTTTGCTCCCCGTCACGCCGTTCTCCAAGGACGGTGCATTGAAGGGCACGGCGGGGACCAGCAGCAGGTCATATTGTTGCAGGCAGTCCTCCAGTTCTTTTTTAATTATGGAACGCATTTTTTGCGCCCTGAGAAAATAATCTTTGTAATATTTTCCGTAGGAAATGAGGGCACCAAAAGTGAGAAACTCTTTAACGAGACTGCTGAAACCTTTTGTGCGTGTGAGCCTGTACATCTCCTGAAGATGTTTCCCTTCCCCCCTGAGGCCAAAACGAACGCCGTCAAAGTTGGACATGCTGGAAAATGCCTCTACGGCGGCGATAATATAAGCTGTAACGAGGGCATGCTTAAAGAATTGCAGGGAAACTGTTTTCACCTGGAAGATTGTTTTATTGAGCCCTGCCACATCTGCAAAAGCCTTCCATTCTTCAGGGACGGCCACCTTGACACTGTTAAGCTTTTCCTGTGAAAGATTGACGTATGGGGGGACTTCAGTTTTAAAGGATGTGGTATCCTTAGGGTCGTGGCCACTGATTGTTTCAAGTGCGGCAGCAAGGCTCGCGCTGTCTTTGGCAATAATACCCAGCTGCTCCAGGGAAGGAGCACAGTCGATAAGACCGCTGCGGGACACCCGCCCATAAGTTGGTTTGAGACCGATCACGCCGCAATAAGCGGCAGCCTGTCTCACTTCGCCTAGACGATCCGCGGCCAGGGCCAGGGTAACCGCACCACAGGCCACAGCTGCAGCCGCACCGCTGCCGGCTGTGTGCTTTTCATTCCAAGGGTTTTTTACAGCTCCGAAGTATGAGCTCTGCCCCCACGTACCCATGCCAAACTCGTCCATATTTGTTTTGCCCACCAGCAGTGCTCCTTTGTCCTCCAGCTTTTGACCGGCAATGCTGCCGAAGGCGGGTTGGTAAGCTTCGAGTGTGCGGGAAGCACAGGTGGTTTTCAATGTGGTAGTGCAGATATTGTCGGCAAGGGCAAAAGAAGTCCCGTCTAATGCTGCTGTTTTAACAGATGCCTGCCCTATCTGCTTGCCGCTTGTTACAGCTGGATTAAAGGAGATAAATGCATTTAACGATTTCATTTTATTTATATCCAAAGCCAGACCTCCTTTTTGGTGACTGTTTATTCAACGATTTTAGGAACAAGGAAAAAAGTGTCATCAGCTTCAGGAGCATTTTCCAGCGCATTATCCAGGGGCATGGAAGGTAAAACATTGTCTTCCCGCAGGGTGTTTTGCTGATTGTGGGGGAAAAATGTTGGTTCGACCATATCCAGTTCCTGTTCCCTGAGAAATGCAGCCTGCTTAAGGAGGTCTTTCAGTTGATTTTCCAGTGAGGTTTCTTCTACAGGCGCCAGGTTTATACGGGCATCCAAGGCAGCCTTTTTAATGTCTTCTTTAATGCTTTCCAGCTTGATCACATCCTTCCCGAATTTACAGCATTTTTAATTGGTTATCAGCGTTTTGCCATGGGCAGATTATATCATATTTATCCATTTTCACAAAGTAGAGGCCATATCATACTGCAGAATCTCGGAGCAGGCTGGTTACCAAGAGGTCTGCCAGCCTTTTTATGTCATCGCGGCAAATTAGGGGGGCTTGTTTGCCCTCCGTTTCCATAAGCACTTTTTGTTTGTCTTTTTTTTTATAGACAATGGCAAGAACGTTAGATCCGGGAAGCTCAGGCCCTCCCTGCTCTGACCATAGGATCACCCTCGGATATGGCCTATTTTTATATCCTTCCAGGATGACAAAATCCACATCGCCACAGAGGGAAAGAATTTTTTCAAGCTGCAGGTCCTCTTCTGTTCTTTTAAACAGAGTGAAGCGAGAGGGTGAGGCAAGGATTACCGCTTCGCTCCCCGCTTCCCAGAAAAGAGCTGTGTCGCTCCCTTCCTTGTCTACCACACCATGTTCTTTAGGATCGTGTTTGACTACGGCGATCTTATAACTTCGGGAACGTAGCTCTTTCACCAGTTTACGGATCAGTGTTGTTTTACCACTTCTTCCGTATCCAACAACGGAAAAATAGGTTTGCATCTTTAACCTCCTTCCATATGTGTTGTAATGCTAAACGTTGGATTACGGCATCGCAGATAACTTACAGAGCAAGTTTCTCAATAGCCAGGAGTGATGGCGGATTATTTACCTGGTTGAGCATACGGTAATGAAGTACCGTAAACTTTGCCTGATTCAGGCTTGCCGCATATTGTAAAAGGGCAACCTCCTCTTCCTTTCCTCCGGGATGGCCACTGTAAATAACAAGCGTCACAATACCTCCTTGACGCAAACTTTTCAATGCAGCTTCGAGGGCAATAAGGGTGGTGGACGGCCTGGTGAAAACACTGTGGTCGCCCCCTGGCAGGTAGCCTAAATTAAACATTACGACACCAAGGTTGTCCTCAACATGATGGGAAAGATGCTCATGTCCACTCTCCACCAATGTAACCTGGTTGCTAAGATTTTCCGATTCGAGCAACCTTGCTGTATTAATGAGGGCACACTTTTGGATATCGAAGGCCCATACTTTTCCCGATGCTCCAACCAGGCGGGCTAAAAAGACCGTATCCCGCCCGTTCCCTGCTGTGGCATCCACGGCTTTGTCTCCCGAAGCGAGGCAATTCATTACCATGGTTCTGGCCATCTCAAGGGGGCGGCATATGACAGGCAAACTGCCCCACCTCCATTAAATATTCATATTAAATATTCATATTGTGTGCCAGATGCCCTTCAAAATAGATTATCTTCGCTCATTATAGTTTTTCTGACATTGAATGTAAAGTATCCCATTCTTCGGAACAGGTGCCATAACAGATAGAAAACGAACTTATGATTATTACTATCACAGTTGAGGGCTTGTTTTCCCCGGTGTCTTTTTTTCCTTTTCACTTATGTATAGTTTCCCGCTGCTGTCCAGACTGGCATATAAAATATCGCCGGGCTGCAGGTTGAACTGCTGTAATTTTTCTTGTAACCAGTCAGCGGTAAGCCCCTGGAGTTGTAAGTTTTTTTCAATCAGTTCCCCATCAATTATAATGGGGGTGGGAATCGTTTCCGCCGGGGGAGTCAGTCCCAGATCCCCCGGGTTAACCGCACGTTTTGATGTTTTGGTAATAACACTGAGTGCTCCCGTTGTTTCCAGGATAGCATATTCTACATCGGCAATATTAAAGACATTTTGCTCACGGAGCTGTCCCAGCAGGTCATTCATGTTGTAACGCTGGCGACGCATTTCCCGTTCCATTATTTTCCCACCTGCAATGAGCACGCTGGGACTCCCTTCGATAATACCCCTGATGAACCGGCTGTGTAAGCAAAGGTACGAAATAAGTATCTCCATTCCAACAAGAATAAAAACAGGAATAAGGCCTATATATAAGGGGACACTCAGGTCTTCCAGGGAAAAAACGGCAACTTCAGCAATCATAATCGCCACCACCAGGTCAAACGTTGATAGCTGCCCCACTTCCCGTTTACCCATAAGGCGCATGACCAAAAGGACGGCCAAATATATAATAAAAGTGCGGTAAATAATATTAAAAACCATAAAAAAAACACCCCATATAATATCTTCCCCGGGTGTAGAAATATTAATAGCATTCAGGGCTCAGAATTGAGCAGTTATTCACTGAGGCGTGCTTCTTTAAACATCCTGATAAATTCCAGGATAAAGCGAAATTCTTTCTCATTGCAATGACAAAGTGCACGCAGAACTCCCTGCACCTTGGGCTCCAGGAGTAAATTGCGCAGTTCAGGGGTCAGGAGGTGGAGAAAATCCTCCATCCCATCCTCCCCGGCAATAAAATAACAGGTAGAAATGCCGAAGGCAGAGGCAATCTTTTCCACTGTCTGCAGGGAGGGTTGTACCTTTCCCTGTTCCAGCTGGCCGATCATCCCCGGGGACACGCCGGCCTTTTTGGCCAACTGGGCCTGTTTTAAACCTAACTCTTCCCTTACCCGGGCAATTTTGCCGCCCAGCGAACTGTCGGGCGTCTTGATGCGATTGATGGGGACATTAAGGGCCTCAGACGCTTTACGCAGTGCTCTTAATGAAGGTTCCACCAATCCCCGCTCAATTTCACAGATATAGGAGTAAGAAAAACCGGTGGCAGTAGCCAAATCCTGAAGGCTCATACCCCGTTCTTCCCTTAAAAGGCGGATACGCGCCCCCAAAGCGAAACTTTCGTCAGCGGAGTCTTGTAAAAATTCCCGCCCCGCCATATTGAGGGAAGAGGAAAGTTTGTTCATAGTTTTGAGAGAAGGCTTTTTACTGCCCCGCTCAATTTCGCTCAAGTAGGAGACAGAAATACCCGCCCTCTCTGCCAGTTCGGCCAGCGAATAGCCTTTCTCTTCCCGCACTTTACGCACCACTTTTCCGTTAAACATAATCTTTTCTCCCTGGCTAAATGGTCGGTTTATTATATTATGTTCCGATTACGCTGTCAATAAACTAACGGGCTTGACAGCATAAATGGGATCATTTAGAATTTGGTCAAAACAGGACATTCGGAGGGTAGTTATGGCGAAAACGGATGAACAATTATGCATCTATTTAGAGGGTGTGGTTCAGGGTGTGGGCATGCGTTACTATGTGCGTGATCTGGCTAATAAAATGGGTTTGCAGGGTTATGTTCAAAACACTTCGAATGGGAGAGTTAAGTGCGTGGTCCGGGGGGAAAAGTCAAGGCTTGAGTTATTTGTAGGTTCCTTAAAGGCTGCCCCGCGCGGACGGGTTGATTGTGTGGAAGTGGAAAACTGCACGGATACAGAAGAGTTCACCCATTTTAACATCCGTTTTTAATAATTTCCCGTTCAATTGTTTCAATCTCTACCCGTCCATCCTTTTCTATATAGTTTATGATCTTATCCATTAAGCTTTCGAGATAGGCTGTTTCATTGCTGACGGCAGCAAAGCCTATTTCCCCGCGCCGTAAGGCATCGAGGCGCCCCACCTCCGCAACAGATATATTAAAACGGTGCCGCAGCCTTTCCCGGAGGCTCTTGATCACACTTCGTTTATCTTTCAAAGAACTCCCTTCAGGGAGAATTAACCCAAGTTGGCAAATAGCGACAAACATTTTTAGACCCTCCAGTCAATACTTATCTTAGACATTTACTGCTTATGCATTTAAAGGTATCTTAAGACCATCATTTGCTGCGATGACCCTTATTTTCAATTCTTCCTGCAGCCTCCGGGCAAGTAAATATGGCTTTTCTTTCAGCATTGACAACCCAAAATGGGTAAGGATAGCCAGTTCTGGTTTGATGCCCCGAATTAGTTCTTTAGCCTGTTTCAAATTCAAATGGTAAATTCTTTTGGGCATATCATCCTTGTATATGACAACGTTAATAATGAGGATATCCGCTTCCCGGTAGTGTTCAATTAATTCAGGAAAGTAAGCCGTATCCGCAATGAGGGATATATTCCCGTAAGGCAAATAAAATTGCAGGCCGTATGTTTCCACGGGGTGATGGTGCAACACAGGTGTTTTCAGAGTAAAGAATGGCCGCTTAATCTCTTTACCCTCCTTTAAGATATCCATTTTTTCCAAAAAGGAGCGGACATACACCTGAACTACAGGTTCAGGCTCTGCAAAAACATCACTGGGACCGTATAGAAAACCTTCCCTTTTGTTACCACCGTCACTCATGGCCTCGATCATGACATTAACATCATTTGAATGGTCAAGATGCCGGTGTGTAAGTATTATGCCATCCAGGACAGCCGGATCCATTTTAGGGCGGGAGTTGAGGCATCTTACCAGCGACCCGGGGCCAGGATCAACAAGTATCTTCTCCCCTCCCAGTTCGAACCAAAGCCCCCCCGAAGCTCTCAGTTGCCTTGAAACCACAAATCGGGCACCTGCTGTCCCGATAAACTTGATAAAGTCACCTTTATTTTCTGCCGTCAACTATTTCACCTGCCTATTTAGAAGTGGAAAAAAAGCTCCTCCCTAAGGGATAGTATACAGCTTATAAAAGTGCTTTTGCTGCTAATATTATTAGTTGCCTGCATAATTTCCCAAAAAGCTGGTTATGCTATTTTTCGAAAGGAGGGAAATAATATGATGACTACATTTCACATCATCCACCTGATCGTGGGAATCTGGTTGGCAATTGTAAACTTTACGCCAATCATGGCTCCGACCAGCCTGGCTGCAAACAACATTATCCTCGGCATTATCGTTGCTCTCTACAATGCATATTATCTTTTCGCCCGCAGGAATGTTGATGTCCAGCAATCTTAACTTAAAAAGAAGACGGTTGGATGCTGGTGATGGTGCATATGAACAAAGGAGTTATAATTTAAAGTTTTTAATACAAGGGGGCTTACTGCCACCTTGTATTATTTTGCCCGCTTTTTATATAATGTGGCTCAGTTTTTGCGGCTAAATTTGCATTTGCCCCTTTCAATGCATTTCAGGAAAACCTTGCTGACGCAGTGCCTCATACACAACTATGGCAACGGAATTGGATAGATTTAAAGAACGGGGAACTTCCTCAATCATGGGAATGCGCAGCGCAAAGGGCTGTTTGTTTTGTAACAATGCTTCAGGCAAACCGGAGGTCTCTTTGCCAAATACAAGAAAGTCATCATAAGTGTAAGCAACATCTGTATACCAACGGCCTTTTGCCCTGGTACTAAAAAAGTAAAATTTATGGCTGCTAAATGTGGTATACAGTGCGTTAAAGTCTTCACAGCAGTGATATTGAAGATATGGCCAGTAATCCAACCCGGCCCGCCGCACATAAGGATCTTCCAGGGAGAAGCCAAGTTTGCCCACCAGGTAGAGCGTGGAGCCTGTCATCACGCAGGTTCGCGCAATATTGCCTGTGTTTTGGGGAATTTCCGGTTCAATGAGGACAATATTCATATAGTACCCTCCTGCTAAATGTCATCCCGTTGAATGACATAAAATATGTTCCTTTCACCTGGTGCAGGTTCTTCCATGGCAAAAGCTTTGAGGCAGGCCCGCATGTGCCAACCAGTTTGCTTAAACAAGGGCTCCAGTTCCTCCCGGGAATGGGAGCGTTCCCGGTGCACTTCCTCGACTTTGATGTATTTATTTCCGGTTTCTTGCAAAAATGCTATTAAATTGATCTGCCAGACCCTTTCCTCATTTGTATAGCTGCTCTCCCAGATTAGGGTCATTTGCTGTTCATCGAGGTAGGATACCTGGGGGGTTGGCCCCGTTGGAAGAAATTCCACCATGTTGAGGTTAAAAATAAAAAACCCTCCCGGGCGAAGGCACGTACGGATGCTGGTGAAAGCCTGGCGCAATTCGTTTGCGCTTAAGAGGTAATTGAGTCCGTCCTGGTAGAGAACAGCCACATCAGCTTGTCCCGGAAGATTTATGCAGCGCAGATCCTGCTTAAAAAAGCGGGCCTGCAGGTTGCTGGCCCGGGTTTTATCCCGGGCCACTGCAAGCATCTCTTCTGAAATATCCACTCCACATACCCTATAGCCACGCCGGGACCAAGGCAAGGTGGAGTTACCTGTTCCACAGGCAAGGTCCATAATACACTGCCGTGGGTATACATTAAAGTGTATAAACAATTCTTCCAGGTAATCGGCCCATTCATCGTAATCCACGCCTGACAAAAGGTAATCATAGACCCGGGCCAGTCCGCTGTACGCTTCCATTTATTCCTTTTCCGGCTCCTTGTCCGTATTTTTCTCCGGTGGCTCCCTGTTCGTATCTTTATCCGTTTCCCGGTCTTGTTTTTCCAGTAAATCGCTATATTCTTTGAGCTTATCTTTCACCAGGTAATTGATTGTTCCTTCCGGGTAGCTGCCGTCTTCCCCCCGCTGTCCTGCCGGAACCCCGGTAAGAATTTCCATCCCTTCTTCAACGGACTTCACTGCATAGATATGGAACTTTCCTTCCCGCACCGCCTCCAGGACTTCTTCCTCAAGCATGAGATTTGCCTGATTTTGATGGGGGATGAGCACACCCTGGTCACCTGTGAGTCCGTCAATTTTGCAAGCAGCAAAAAAACCTTCAATTTTGCGGGTTATCCCCCCCACAGGCTGAATCTCTCCTTTTTGGTTGACAGAGCCGGTTACGGCGATACCCTGCTTCAGGGGGATTTCGGATATGCTGGAAAGAAGGGCATACAATTCAGCACTGGAGGCGCTGTCCCCCTCCACCCCATTATAAGACTGTTCAAAACAAAGGCTGGCAGAAATTGTCAGGGGGATTTCCTGGGCGTATTTATGACCGAGATAACCACTGATGATCAGCACACCCTTGTCATGAATGCGACCGCTCATCTTGCTTTCCCTTTCAATATTAACAATACCACGCCGCCCTAAATAAGTGGATGCAGTAATGCGGGATGGCCTGCCGAAAACAAAGTCACCTATATCCAGGATGGCCAGCCCATTGACCTGTCCCACCTTTTTTCCACTGAAATCAAAGAGCAACTGCCCTTCTTCCACTAACTCCAGCAGTTTCTTTTCATACTTGTCTGAGCGGAAAACCTTTTCCTTTATTGCCCGGTCCACCTGTTTAGCACCTACAATTTCCTCATTCTCAATCTCCGCCCACGCATCTGCTTCACAAAGGAGTTCCACAATATCGTTAAAACAGGTACACAGTTTTTCCTGATGTTCGGCGAGGCGTGAGCTGTATTCCACCATGCGGGCCACACCGCTGCGGTCAAAATGCCGCACTCCTTCCCGCTTGCTGTGGGTGGAAATAAAATTCGCCATTTTCGTCATATTCTCAAGGGAGCGGCCCATCACAATATCGAAGTCTGCTTTAATCTTAAAAAGTTTGCGAAAGTCATCGTCATAGCGATAAAGAATTTGATAAAGGTATGGATTACCGATAATGATTACTTTGATATTAAGGGGTATGGGTTCGGGCTTTAATGTGGCCATGGGGATTATTGAATATTGCTCTGCGATGGTTTCAATGCGCAGTTCCTGTGTTTTCAAAATACGCTTAAATGCTTCCCATGACTGAAAGTTAAGCAGCAGATCTTTGGCCTGCAGGATTAGATAGCCGCCGTTGGCGCGGTGGAAGGCACCTCCTTTAATCATGGTAAAGTCAGTAGAGACCATCCCCAGTTTATTTTCATATTCTACACGCCCCACAAGATTATAATAAGTGGGATTTGATTCTATCACTACCGGTGCGCCTTTCATGTCCTTGTTATCGATTACCAGGTTAACCACATACTTGGTGGCGGTAGTTTCCCGTTTCATCCAGGGGAAAGGCATTTGTTTTTCCTCTTCATCCTCCCGGAAATCGGAGAGGTGTTCCAGCACATCTTCCTTGAGCAATTCAAGGTAGTGTTCCACCTTGGGGTATTTATTATATTTCTCTTTCAGCTCATCAATAATATGCCCTAGAGCATCTAAGCCCGTTTTATGCTCAAGTTCACGGAACTCTTCTTTGAGGCGTTTCTCTTCATTTTGCACCTTGCGCACAATCTCCATGGACTTGAGTTGGACCTCTGTAGACTTCTTCTCCAGCGCTTCCCGTTCTTCCTGGGAGAGCTGGCTGTACTCCTCCTCGCTTAACTCCTTTTCTTCTTTTAAGGGAACGGGAGTTAAATACCCTGTTCCGGTCCGCTTGAGCATAAAGTTATTTTCCTGAGCCACCTTGTTCAGCTCTTCCATGAGTGCTGAGCGTTTATCCTGAAATTTTTTAAAGAGAGAGGCCTTCTGCCGCTCGTATTCTTCTGTATTAAACGCCTTTGGAATTACCTCGTTTAATTCCTCCAGCAATTTATCAATATCACGGGAAAAATCGCTTCCCATCCCTGCTGGCAGGTTAAGGGCCAGCGGTTCACCCGGATTTTTGAAGTTATAAAGGTAGCACCAGTCGTCGGGCACAGGTTCATTTTCTGCCATTGCATCTACGACCTCGCGGGCATAGCTGATTTTACCCGTGCCCGTATGGCCGGTAAAAAAAATGTTATAACCAAATCTCTTGATACGCAAACCGAAATCCGTTGCCCGGACAGCCCGTTCCTGCCCGAGGATGCCTTCCAATGGGGGGACTTCCTCAGTAGTTTCAAATTCAAAAATTTCAGGATCGCACTTCTTATAGAGTTTATCCACTTCAAGCCGATACGCTTCCATGTTATGCCTCCTAATAAATTTCTATGAACCATGCAAATAATGACCCTATGAATATTCTGTTTGCGTTTTAATATTCCTCTTTTCTTCCTTTTTACTTTTATAAAAAAAGCAGTTAGCTGTAAGCGGGCATTCTACGCATATGGGATTATGGGCCCGGCAAATACTTCTGCCGTGGGCAATGAGGCGATGGTGTGTATCCGCCCATGCAGCAGGGGGAATAATTTTGCACAGTTCATCTTCAATGGCCCTGGGATTTTTCCCCTCTGTCAGTCCCAGTCTGCCACTGACACGCTTTACATGTGTATCTACACCAAAAGCAGGTATGTTAAAAGCGGTACTTAAAATTATATTAGCTGTCTTCCGCCCTACCCCGGGCAGACGCATGAGCTCTTCACGGGTCCGGGGTACTTCTCCTTTGTATTGCTCCAGCAGCATGTGGCAAGTATCCATAATCTGACGGCTTTTCTGACGGTAAAGACCACAACTCTGAATCACTGTTTCAAGGCGTTCCCGACCCATCTCCAAAACACTCCCGGGGCCATTTTTTATGAGTGGGAACAGTTCGGCCGTGATCCTATTCACCTGGAGATCCGTGGTCTGGGCAGAAAGGATTACCGCTAGCAGCAGTTCGAATGTGGTATGGAAGTGAAGCGACGTTTGCACCTGAGGATAGCTCTCTTCAAGGAGATGCAGTATTTCCTTAATGTCCGGCTTTGTCTGTTCTTGAATGCCATTTTTTTTCAGGCTTATCATCCCCACATTTCCCTTTTTTAGCTTTCTTCTATCCTTCCCTTTCATAATACCGTTTAATATGGTCTATCACGTCTGCATCCAGTAGTGTACTTGTATCCCCGAGGGTACGACCTTCAGAGATAGCGCGCAGCCAGGCGTAGCATAATCTTTCCACTGCGTGTCTTAGGCCGTTCGGCAGTGATATAAATATATTAGGGGCGGGCCGGGAATTGACTTAACAGATGCTGACGCTGCCCATTTTACAACAGTAAGCAACTTGCCAGTTTATTTGTCCAATTTTTTCTTTAGCAGGGCAGTGACCATTTGGGGGTTGGCCTTACCGCCAGTAATCTTCATTACGTTACCCATCAAAAAAGCGATAACTTTTTTGTTTCCTCCCTCATAATCCTGTACAGCCGCCTTGTTTTCTTCCAGGACCTTAGCCACGACCCGCTCCAGTTCTTCAGTATCGCTGATTTGTCCCAACCCTTTTTCCACCATAATAACTGCAGGCATTTTGCCATTTTTAAAACAATCTTCAAGGATCTCTTTGGCTGTGGGTCCGCTAATCTGACCTTCGTCAACCAGATCAAGGAGCTCCGCCAAGTGGGCGGGGGTAAAAAGGGTTTTATTGATCTCTTTTGCCACCACATTGATTATTTTTAATACATCTCCAAGTAACCAGTTGGCCACTTTTTGGGGTTGAGTGTAGTTTTGTAATGTCTCTTCAAAAAAATCAGCAAGGCTTTGCTCGGACGTGATTATTTCCGCCTGGTAAGCCGAAAGGCCATAATTGTTCATTAATCGCCGATAGCGAGTTACGGGCAATTCAGGTAGAGCAGCCCTGATTTTTTTTAGCATTGTATCATCCACAACTATGGGTGGAAGATCGGGCTCGGGGAAGTAGCGGTAGTCCTGCTCTTTTTCCTTGCTGCGCATCTCGCTGGTCACACCTTTATCCTCGTGCCAGCGCCGTGTCTCCTGGGAAATACGTCCACCTTTATCCAGGATTTTTGTTTGCCGCATTACTTCATGTTCCAGTCCCCGTTGTACGGCTTTGAAAGAATTCATGTTTTTTATTTCTACTTTTTGTCCTAAAACTTCCGATCCCTTGGGCCTGAGGGAGATATTAGCATCGCAGCGCATGCTTCCTTCTTCCATTTTGCAGTCTGATATTTCCGTATAGAGTAAAGTTCGTCGCAAGGTTTCCAGGAAAAGGCGTGCTTCTTCTGAAGACCGGAGATCCGGGGCGGTAACTATTTCAATCAGGGGAACACCACAGCGATTATAATCCACGTAAGATGATGCATGCTCTTCATCATGGAGTAACTTGCCCGCATCCTCTTCCAGATGTAAACGCTCAATCGTAACCGTGCGCACCAGTTCACCGTCTTTGAAAATATCAAGGGATCCAATCCCCCCTAGGGGATATTCATACTGGGAAATCTGGTAAGCTTTGGGCAGATCGGGGTAGAAATAATTCTTACGGGCAAAACGACTAAAAGAATTGACTTTGCAATTTAGGGCAAGGGCAGCCCGCAGCGACAATTCCAGTGCTTTTTTGTTAAATACGGGCAGGGTGCCGGGCAGCCCGAGGCAAACGGGGCAAATGTTCGTATTGGGCACACTGCCGAACCTGTTGGGACAGGAGCAGAATATTTTGCTGGCCGTATGTAATTCCACGTGTACTTCCAAACCAATTACGACTTCATATGCACCTGGCACTATTTTCCCTCCTTTACATTAATAGTCGCCATGCATCCTTTGATTCCAAGGAGACCCTCCAGGCAATAACAAAACTGGAGCATCCGCCCTTCGTCAAATGGCCGGCCAATTACCTGCAATCCCACCGGCATTCCTTCAACAAAGCCGCAAGGAATGGAGATGGCCGGAAGCCCGGAAAGGTTAGCGGTTATGGTATAGATGTCGTTTAAATACATGGTGAGGGGATCATCCTTCTGTTCCCCTATTTTAAAAGCCACCGTTGGCGAAGTGGGAGTAACGATAAAATCATGGTCCTTGAATATTTTAGCGAATTCTTCCCGGATCAGTGTGCGCATTTTCAGTGCTTTCAAATAATAAGCGTCATAATAACCGGAGCTAAGGGCGTAAGTTCCCAGCATGATCCTCCTTTTTACCTCAGGGCCAAAACCCTGTTTTCGCGTTGACCAGTACAGAGCAAGGAGGTTCTCTGCATCGCGGACGCTTAATCCATACTGGACCCCGTCATAACGGGCCAGATTTGAAGATGCCTCAGCGGGAGCCACCAGGTAGTATGCAGGTAAAGCATACTTGGTACTGGGCGCAGATGCCTCGGAAAAATGAACTCCCACTGTAGCACACTTTTCCACGGCCTGCATAACCACATCCTTAATTTCATTTTTAAGCCCTTCCCCGAAACATTCCATGGGTAATGCAACTTTCATCCCTCTCACTTCTTTGCCCAGAAAACTGACGTAGTGCTCCTTTTTCCCGGGGACAGAGGTGGAATCCTGCTTATCATGACCGGCAATAATATCGAGGACGAATGCAGCATCCCGTACATCCCTGGTTAAGGGACCAATTTGGTCCAGCGATGAAGCAAAAGCTATTAGCCCATAGCGGGAAACATTTCCGTAAGTTGGTTTAAGGCCAACCACACCACAAAGGGAAGCGGGCTGGCGAATCGAACCGCCTGTATCCGAGCCCAGGGCAAAAAATGCTTCTCCCGCTGCAACCACTGCAGCCGAACCTCCGCTTGATCCCCCCGGAACCCTATCCCTGTCCCATGGGTTTACCGTGGTGTGAAAGGCGGAATTTTCTGTGGAGGAACCCATGGCAAATTCATCCATATTAGTTTTCCCCATGAGGATTGCCCCAGCATCTTTCAGCCTTGCCGTTACAAACGCATCGTACGGAGGACAGTAACCTGAAAGGATACGGGATGCACAGGTGGTGGGGATACCATTGGTGCAAATATTATCTTTTAAAGCCATGGGGATGCCCGCAAGGGGTGAATGGGCCTGCCCTTTTTGCAAAAGTTCATCTGCTCGGTGGGCCTCAGCAAGGACCCTCTCCTGGTCCAGTACCGTAATATATCCGCCAATTACGGGCTCCACACTGTTAATCCTCTCATAAACAGCCTTAACAAGCTGTTGTGAGCTAATTTCGCCGCGCTTAAGGCACTGTGCCGCTTCATAAGCTGTCATCTCGTAAAGTTTCAAATATATTCCCCCGATCTTCCCTTCATTCACAATCGCAGATTCTAAAATCAGCATTTCTTAATACTTCAGTCAATTATTGTTGGAACCTTGAAAAACCCATGTTCCACTTCAGGCGCTTCCTGTAAGACAGACTGGCGGAGCTCCTCATCACTGGTCACGACACAATCTTCCCGTAGCACATTTTTCAAGGGCTGAACGTGGCTTGTCGGTTCAACATTTTCCAAATCCACCTCATTTAGCCTGTTGATATACTCCAGTATATCATTGAATTGTTCAGTGTAAAGTTCCAATTCTTCTGGGGAAAAAGTAAGGCGGGCCAGTGCTGCCACATGTTCTACTTCCTTTTTGTTAACCTTCATTTTTTCACCTCCCAGTAAAATCTAGCAGGAATGGACGTTTCTATGTAGAATACAAGCTGATAAATACGGGTCAAACCAAGGAGGAGATTAAAATGCCTGTGATGCGCAATCTTATTGAAGAAATAGTTGTAGATAATGTGGCTGAGTTTCTGAAAAAAGAAGGTATTTGTAACTGTGAACAGTGTAGACTCGATGTTGCCGCACTTGCCCTTAATAACCTGCCTCCCCGTTATGTCGTCACAGCCAAGGGAGCGTCCTACGCCAAAGCAGATATGCTTGATATGCAAAAATATATAGACGTAGTAGGCGCTATCACCAAAGCGATAAAACTGGTAAAAGAACATCCGCGACATTAACTTCCTAAAGGACAGCTTTGTTTGCCAGGGCTTAAAGTACCCGTGTAAATGAGGGTTATTCAGCCATTAAGTAATTTCTCCAAATCCTCCTCTTTGAGCACGGTTATTCCCAGTTCCTTTGCTTTTATAAGCTTGGATCCGGCTTTTTCACCTGCAATTAAATAGTCCACATTTTTACTTACACTTGACAGAACCTGTCCTCCCCGCTGCTCAATAGCTTCTTTAGCTTGTTCCCGGGAATACCGTTGCAATGTACCCGTCAGCACAAAGCGATTTCCCTTTAAGTTTGATTCTTTTACATCTTCCCGTTTTTCCTGAAAATTGACACCCGCAATCTTTAGCTTCTTAATAATGATTTGTGTTTCTTCCCGCTGGAAAAAGTCCTGCTGCGAAAAGGCAATCTGGGGTCCCATATCTTTGATTGCGATTACTTCTTCATATGTTGCTGCGGCAAGACGGGACATGGAACCAAAATTTGCGGCAAGCAAACGGGCAGTTCGCTCCCCCACAAAACGGATTCCCAGGGCATAAAGAAGACGGCGCAAAGGGTTTGTCTTGCTTTGCTCCAGCGCTGCAAGGAGGTTGTTAGCCGATTTTTCTCCCATCCTTTCCAGTCCAGCCAGTTTGTCTAAAGTGAGGGCATAAAGATCACCCACATCCTCTACCAGGCCGGAATGATAAAGTTGTGCTGCAAGCGCTTCTCCCAGCCCGGAAATATCCATGCCCCTGCGTGATGCAAAGTGGATAATTCTTTCCACAGCCTGGGCCGGGCATGCAGGATTAAGGCATCTAAGAGCAGCCTCACCGGGTATGCGTTTCACCTCTTTATGGCATGAGGGGCATTGATCAGGCATGATAAACAATTGTTCCCTGCCACTGCGTTTATCGGGCAAAACCCTGATAATCTCCGGGATTACTTCCCCGGCCTTATGTATTACAACCGTATCCCCAATCATTACGTCTTTCCCCCGGATGATGTCCTCGTTGTGCAGGCTGGCCCTTTTGATGATGGAACCGGACAGGAGCAGGGGTTCCAATTCGGCAAGGGGTGTAATGGCACCGGTTCGTCCCACGTTAACCTTAATATCCCTGATCCGGGTAATCCCTTCTTCTGCCATAAACTTATAGGCAATGGCCCAACGGGGAGCCCTGCTGGTATAGCCTGCTTTCTCCTGGCAAACCAGTTCATTCACTTTGAATACAACCCCGTCTATGTCATAGGATAACTGGGGCCGCAGTTCACTTATATGTTGGTGATATTCAAGAACATCACTTAAACTATTAAGCAAAGTAGCATGTTCATTTACCTTAAAGCCCAGTGCTTTGAGATTGGTTAGGATTTTCCACTGGCTTTTACTTCCATCCCCGCTCAAATTAATCATGGTGTAAGCAAAGAAATCAAGGGGCCGTTGCGCTGCTACTGCAGGATCGAGCTGGCGCAGTGAACCGGCTGCCGCATTACGTGGATTAGCAAAAAAGGTTAACCCCTCCTGCTGCCGCGCTTTGTTAAGGCGTACAAAGCCGTCCCTGGGCATAAAGACTTCACCGCGCACCTCAGCAGTGATCTTTTCCCTAAGGCTCAGGGGCAGGCTCCAAACTGTACGAAGATTGGCCGTTATATCTTCGCCACGTTGTCCATCTCCCCTTGTGGCCCCCCGGACGAACTTACCCTCCTCATAATAAAGAGAAACAGCCAGGCCATCTATTTTCAGTTCGCCCACCATTTCAAACTGCTCTATCCCGAGACTTTTTTGCAGGCGCCGGTAAAAGGCGGCAATATCCTCTTCGGAGAAGGCGTTATCAAGGCTGAGCATGGGGACGGTATGCTCCACTTCAGCAAAAGCGGTAAGGGGTTTGCTCCCGATCCGCACGGAAGGAGAATCACTTGTGATCAGCTCAGGGTAGCGCTCTTCCAACTCCATAAGTTCTTTCATTAGCTGGTCGAACTCGGTATCACTGATGCGCGGCGCATCAAGAACGTGATAATAATAATTGTGTTCATTTATTTTCTCACGCAGTTCGTCCAGCCGCTTAGCCGCTTTATCCTTATCCATACCCTCTTACGCCTCCTTCCCCACATATTATGCTCCAAAACATAACAAATCTAACGCGAAAGGGCCCGGTGCCCAATATCTCGGCGGAAATACGCCCCTTCATATTTAATTGTTTCCGCCAGGAGATAAGCACGTTTTTGTGCTGTTTTCAGGTCCGCATCCCAGGCCGTAACCCCCAGGACCCTGCCGCCGCTGGTTACGATTTGGTTGTCTTTTTGGGCTGTGCCGGCATGAAAAACAACGGCCTTTTTTTCCGTTTCTGCGGAATCCAGGCCGAGAATTAACTTTCCCGTTTCAAAGTTTCCGGGATAGCCTCCTGATGCCATAACCACGCATATGGCTGCTTCAGGGGACCAGCGAGGCGTTTCCAGATCCCTCAGTTCGCCCCGGGCCGCGTGAAGCAACAGGGGTAATAATGGAGAAGCGAGGCGTGGCAGAATAACCTGTGCCTCCGGATCACCAAAACGAACATTGAATTCCAGCACTTTCAATCCTGCTGTGGTAAGCATACAACCGGCAAAGAGCACACCCTGAAACCTTATTCCTTCCTGCAGCAGCCCGTTCAGGACAGGCATGAATATAATATCTTCTGCCTCTTTAACCAATTCTGGCGTAAATATCCCTGCAGGAGAATAGGCACCCATGCCTCCCGTATTCGGGCCCCAGTCACCTTCGTATGCTGCTTTGTGATCCTGTGCTGAAGGAAGCATAATAAAAGTATCCCCGTCAGTTATGGCAAAAAGGGAAAGTTCCTCTCCCTGCAGGCAATCTTCAATCACTATGGAATCACCGGCACGGCCAAATACCTTATCCATCATTATTTCCTGTACCGCTCTTTTTGCATCTGTCTGGCTCTCTGCTACCACAACTCCTTTTCCCGACGCAAGCCCGTCCGCTTTAACCACCGTAGGGTAATTTGCTTGTTCCAGGTAATCAAGTGCGATGCGGGGATCCCTAAATTCTTTATAAGCGGCACTGGGAATGTTGTATTTCTCCATAAACCGCTTTGCCCAGATTTTGCTCCCTTCAATTCGCGCACCGCTGCTATCAGGGCCAAAGATAAGCATATTTGCTTCTCGAAAACGATCCCCGATGCCATCCACCAGGGGTGCTTCCGGCCCCACCACTGTCAGATCCACCTGCTGTTTCCTGGCAAAATTCAATAGTGCATTAACATCTGCAGCGCCAATGGGAACACATTCGGCAAGGGAGGCAATACCCCCGTTCCCGGGAGCGCAGAATATTTTTTCCACGCCCGGGCTCCTGGCCAATTGCCAGATCAGGGCATGCTCCCGTCCGCCACCACCTACAACGAGAATGCGCACTGGCAGCACCTCCTAATGTTTAAAATATCGTTTGCCAGTAAATACCATGGCAATATTATACTTGTTACAGGTTTCAATGGATTCAGCGTCACGCTGCGAGCCTCCGGGCTGTACGATGGCCGTAACCCCTTCAGCGGCAGCAATTTCCACCCCATCCTTAAAGGGGAAAAAAGCATCGGATGCCATCACGCTGCCCCGGATATTTTCCAAAGCCTGGGTTGCTGCTATTTTCACCGCACCAACGCGGTTCATCTGACCGGCTCCAATTCCAATGGTCTGGCCCCGCTTGGCGATTACGATTGCATTTGATTTAACATGCTTCACAACCTTCAGGGCAAACAGGAGGTCGTTTAACTCGTGTTCCGTCGGTTTGCGGTTTGTAGCAACTTTCCACTGATCAGTGGTGTAAGATTCTTTCAGATTATCTTGCAATAGCAATCCACCGCTGACTTTTTTATAGTCTGTACCTTTATCTTTTCCCATTCCCGCAGGAATCTCCAAAAGGCGGACATCCTTTTTCTGAGCGAATACATCCTGGGCTTGCTGTGAAAATGAAGGAGCTGCCACAACTTCCAGGAATATATCCTGCATCTTCCGGGCAGTTGATTCATCCACTTCCCGGTTAAGGGCCACAATTCCGCCGAATATAGAAATTTTATCCGCTTCAAAAGCCTTTATGTATGCTTCCAGCAATGTTTCGCCAACACCCACCCCGCAGGGGTTGGTATGTTTTACAGCCACTGCTGCCGGTTCATCAAACTCCCCCACCATCTCCCAAGCAGCCTGTAGGTCATTTATATTATTAAACGAAAGTTCTTTCCCCTGCAGTTGTGTTGCTTGCGCAAGGCTGCCGCGTGGTGCCAGGGGCTCTTTAAAAAAAGCTGCATGTTGATGTGGGTTTTCCCCGTAACGCAGGTTCATTACCTTGACAAAGGGAAAAGTCACTTCTTGGGGGAAAAACCCTTCTTTATTTTCAATATAAGTGTTTTGGAGGTAGTTACTGATTACACTGTCATAAAAGGCTGTATGGGCAAAAGCTTCCACGGCAAGTTTAAAACGGGATTTAAGGGAAATGTCCCCGTCGCTTTGCAGTCCTTCAATTACCGCACTGTACTTGGCCGGGTTAACCACCACAATAACATCCTGGTAATTCTTTGCAGCCGCCCTGACCATGGTGGGTCCGCCAATATCAATATTCTCAATGGCATCTTCAAGGGAAACTCCCTCTTTACTGACCACATCAATAAATGGATAGAGGTTAACTGCCACCAGGTCAATGTCACTGATCCCATGCTCGGCCATTTGTTGACGGTGCAGTTCCTCGCTCCTGCGTCCCAGGATTCCACCATGGACCAGGGGATGTAAGGTTTTTAGCCTTCCCTCCAGAATTTCCGGAAAACCGGTCAGTTCACTCACATCCTTAACACTGCATCCCCCTTCCCTCAAAGAGCGAGCCGTACCGCCGGTGGAAACAATTTCCCAACCCAATTTTTTTAATTCCTGGGCGAAGAGCACTACTCCTTCTTTATTGGAAACACTGATGAGCGCCCTTTTAACTTTCATTCACTAGACACCTTCTTCCCTCCAAATGTAATTTCCCCTTAATAAATAGCTGGACAGCCCGGGGATAGAGTCGATGCTCAACCTTATGAATACGCTGCTGCAAGGTTTCTTCCGTGTCACTGTCATATACATTTACTGCTTCTTGCAATATTACCGCTCCCGTATCCAGGCCTGCATCCACGAAATGGACCGTACAACCGCTTACCTTTACCCCGTAAGCAAGTGCTTGCTTCACTCCATCCAATCCCGGAAAAGCGGGAAGGAGTGATGGATGGATATTCATGATCCGGCCGGAAAAAGCTTTGATAAAGTAAGGGCTGAGAAGTCGCATAAATCCAGCCAGGACTACCAGTTCCACCTGCTGTTTTTGCAGCTTAGCAACAATTTCCCGTTCATAAGCTTCCCGACCGGCAAATACGCCAGGATCAAGGAAAAGGGCCTCAATACCTTCTTCCCTTGCGCGCTTTAGAGCAAAGGCATTTTCCTGATCGCTGATTACAACCACCACCTGCCCGTCAATTGCACCGCTTTTTACCCCGTTTATTATAGCTTGAAGGTTACTGCCGTATCCTGAAGCAAGCACAGCTAGACGCATCGTTTCAACCCCTTCAGAAACGTTTAAAAAGTAACTGACTTCCAACCCCATAGCTAAACTATCATAACCTCAGGTTCCTGTCTCCCGCTGACTTCAATTTGGCCTATGACTGAAGCCTCGCTGTTCTTTTTCCGGATGTATTTGAGGATCTCATCAGCCTTCACGGAAGGGACAACCATTGTCATGCCAATTCCCATATTAAATGTACGGAACATCTCCCCTTCATTGACATTGCCCTTTTCCTGTATTAAATGAAATATAGACGGTATATTCCAGCATTTCTTTTCTAAATGAGCCCGGGTCCCCTGCGGTAGGATACGCATCAGGTTTAACTCCAGACCTCCGCCCGTAATATGGGCAAGCCCTTTGACAGGATATGCCTGCAGCAGGGGTAAAACTATGGGCACGTAGATGGTGGTAGGCTTTAAAAGCTCATCCCCCAGGGTGCCTTGCAGGGATGGGAAGGATGAATTTACAGTCAGTCCTGCATGCTCGAACAGGACTTTGCGAACCAAAGAATATCCGTTACTGTGCAGCCCGCTTGATGGAAGACCAATTACAACATCGCCGGGGACAACATCCTCCCCTGTGAGAATACCATCCCGCTCTCCCATTCCCACGGCAAAACCTGCCAGGTCATACTCGCCAGGAGGGTAAAAACCGGGCATTTCTGCTGTTTCACCACCCAGGAGAGCACAACCAGCCTGACGGCACCCTTCCACCACACCGCTTATTATTACCGCGGCCTGGTCAACGTCCAGTTTTCCCACTGCCAGGTAATCAAGGAAAAAAAGGGGGTCAGCTCCCTGAACCACAAGGTCATTGACACACATGGCGACAAGATCAATGCCTACCGTGTCGTGTTTATCCATGAGCATTGCTATTTTCAGCTTTGTGCCCACTCCATCTGTAGCTGCTGCCAGAACCGGTTCCCGGTAACGTTGCCACTGCGGCTTAAAAAAACCGGCAAAGCCCCCGATCTCAGTTTGAACACCGGAACGGAAATTGGGCCCCACCATTTTTTTGATCCGCTGGACTAACATATCACCGGCCTCAATATTCACCCCTGCTTTGCCATAATCAAAACCTTCACCCTGCATATAACCTTCCTCCCGTTGATTCTGGAAGTCAGATATCAGTGTGATTCTTAAAGTCAGTAGCCGGTGAGCCGGACAAACGGTTTCAAATGTCTGAGGGTTTTATTCTGACTGCTGACTCCTGAATTCTGACTCCTTGTCTATATGGGATAATCTCCACTGAAGCAGGCTACACAAAAATTATCCTCCGGCAGTCCTATGGCACCAAGCATCCCGTCCTGACTCAGGTAGCCGAGGGTTGTGGCCCCTATTTTGGCCCGGATCTCTTCCACCTGCCGTTGGTAACCAATCAGTTCCTCGTAGGTGGGGGTATCAATGCCGTAAAAACAGGAAGAAACTACGGGTGGGGAGCTGATGCGAAGATGAACTTCCCGTGCTCCTGCCCTGAAAAACATATCAACGAGGCGCTTGCTGGTAGTCCCCCGCACAATGGAATCATCCACAACCACCACTCTTTTTCCTTCCACCACTTTTTGCACCGGGTTTAATTTCAATTGCACACCGATATCCCGCACCTGCTGGCTTGGTTGAATAAAAGTGCGCCCAATATAACGATTTTTAATCAATCCCGTTTCATAGGGCAGGCCCGACTCTTCTGCAAAACCGGAGGCAGCAGCCATGCTGGAATCGGGTACGCCTGTAACCACATCTGCATCAGCAGGACATTCCCGGGCGAGGCGGCGCCCCAACTCTTTACGCACCAGGTGAACGTTTGCCCCACCAATGTTGCTGTCGGGTCGAGCAAAATAAATAAATTCAAAAATACAAAGGGCCTTCCGGTGTGTAGGGAGAACTTGTATGCTTTTCAGCCCTTCCTCTCCGATGACAATCATCTCACCGGGGTCCACATCCCGCATAAACTCAGCTCCAATTGTATCAAAAGCACAGCTTTCCGAAGCCAGGACATGGTGGCCCTGCCACTGGCCCAGAGAAAGGGGCCTGATTCCGTACGGATCGCGCATGCAAATCAGTTTGTCCTCCGTAAGAAAGAGAAAAGAATAGGCACCATGCAGATAAGGCATGACACCTTTAAGTGATGATTCCAGATCGCTATAGCCATAACGGGCTACCAGGTGGGCAATAAGCTCACTGTCTGTGGTCGTTTGAAATATGGATCCTTCTTTTTCCAGGCGTTCCCTTAGCTCTTCACCGTTAACCAGGTTACCGTTATGCGCCACCGCCATACTGCCATGGCGGTAACTGATAAGCAACGGCTGGGCATTTTCAGGTCTCGCATCCCCCGTGGTGGAATAACGAACATGACCAATGGCACTTACAGCAGGAATGGCCTCCAATTCTTTAAATTTTGGCAGGAGTTCTGAAACCAATCCCGGCCCCTTGCGCAAACAGATATTTTGTCCATTGCTAAGGGCAATGCCCGCACTCTCCTGCCCCCGATGTTGCAATGCATAAAGGGCATAGGTAGTCAACTTGGACACATCACAGCCTGGAGCAAAGATACCAAAAATGCCGCAGCACTCCTCCATCTTCGCCGTACCTCCGGAACGAAGATAATACTTGTCATTTATTAACATTTTTACCTCTCCCTAGCTTCCCTATTCTTCCTCAATTCCAAGGCGCTTATAGATAAAGGGAATAAAGCGCAAACAATGATGGGGCTCAAAAGCGGTAGCAAGTTCCTCAGGTGTCAACAAAGCATTTACCTGCTCTTCCCTGGACAACAATTCCTTCAGAGGCACTCCCTGCTCCCAGGAAAGCATGGCACACCGTTGTACCAGATCATATGCCTCTTCCCTGGTAATCCCTTTTTCCACAAGGGAGAGAAGAACTCCCTGGGAATAAACCAACCCACCGGTAAACTCAAGGTTCTTCTGCATGTTTTCCGGGTATACATGCAACCCTGTTATAATGCTGGTTGCCTGGTGAAGCATGTAATCCACAAGGATGGTAGAATCTGGAAATATAACCCTTTCAGCCGAAGAATGGGAGATATCCCGCTCATGCCAAAGGGGGATATTTTCCAGGGCAACCTGCCCATGGGACCGCACCAATCGCGCCAAGCCGCTTATTTGCTCGCAGGAAACGGGATTACGTTTGTGCGGCATTGCGGATGAACCTTTCTGTCCCTGATAAAAGGGCTCCTCCACTTCCCGCACTTCTGTTTTCTGCAGGCTGCGGATCTCCACGGCAATTTTATCCAGGTAAGAGGCGATAATGGCCAGAACAGTAAGCAGTTCAGCATGGCCGTCCCGTTGCAGAATTTGAGTGGATACCAGGGCCGGTTTGAGGCCGAGACGCTGACAGACATCCTCCTCAATCCATGGATCGAGAAAAGCGTAAGTTCCAACAGCACCTGATATTTTGCCATAAGATATGGCTTCTTTTGCTCCGGCAAGACGTTTGCGGTGTCTTTCTGCCTCATCCCACCAAAGTGCAAATTTTAGTCCAAGGGTGATGGGCTCGGCGTGGATTCCATGTGTTCGACCGATCATGACCGTATCGCGGTAACGCAGCGCCTGGGAACGGAGTGTGGCAGAAAATTTGTCCAGTCCTTCCTGCAGCAGACCACAGGCCTCCTTTAGCAAAAGAGACATAGCCGTATCCACCACATCGTATGAAGTAAGGCCATAATGGAAAAAGCGCGATTCCGCGCCTAAGCTTTCCGCCACGCAACGGGTAAATGCCACCACATCATGGCGAGTAACCGCTTCGATCTTTGCGATGCGTTCCACAGAAAAAACGGCCTTCTGCGCAATGGCATCCGCCGCTTCCCGGGGGATTATCCCTTTTTCAGCCAGTGCAAAACATACTGCTTTCTCAATATCCAAAAATTTATGATAGCGGTTTTGAAGAGTCCAGATACGGCCCATTTCAGTCCTGGTATATCTTTCAATCAAAAAGTAAACCTCCTCAGGAAATGCACCTAATAATAAATTTATTATACACCTGTTTCTTTAAGATAGGCAAGATACCCCCTTTCTTCGAGTCTGGACGCTTTTTCTTCCACTTTATCTCGTTGCTTTTCCTTGAAAGAAACATATTTTTGTTGTAAGGTGTTGTCGCTTAAACCTAAAATTTGCACAGCCAGCAGTCCGGCATTTTTGGCACCGTTAATTGCTACCGTCGCCACAGGTACGCCGGGAGGCATTTGCACGGTGGAATATAAGGAGTCCACGCCGCCGAGGGCCGCTGTTTTTACCGGGACACCGATAACGGGCAGTTCAGCCAGGGACGCCACCATACCCGGCAAGTGGGCAGCACCCCCTGCTCCGGCAATGATAACTTTCAACCCCCGCCCGGAAGCTTCCCTGGCATAGCGGAAGAGACGCTCCGGTGTGCGGTGAGCAGATACAATGGTCAGTTCGTAGGCAACACCAAAGTCATCCAGGGCGGCAGCTGCCTGACCCATTACGGGCAAGTCTGAATCACTGCCCATAATAATACCAACCAGGGGTTTTAAATCGCCCATCTTTATCTTTCCCCCTCTTTTTGGGATATTACCTTAAGATATTGCTCAGCTTCCGTTGCAATGGCAAGAGCATCATCCAGTGAGTCTGCCGTTACAGTAAAATGCCCCATTTTCCGTTTTGGGACTGTTTTATGCTTTCCATAAAAGTGCAGGTGTACCCCTGGCAGGGCCAACCCTTTGGCACACCCTTCAAGGACGGCCGGGCCTTCGTACCCTTTTTCGCCCAAAAGATTAACCATCACAGCAGGGCTGTGCTGTGTCGTGTCGCCCAAAGGCAGCCCGCAGGTGGCCCTGATGTGTTGTTCAAACTGGGACGTAACACAGGCCTCTATTGTATAATGACCTGAGTTATGGGGACGGGGTGCTACTTCATTAACCAAGACATCTCCGCTTTTTGTCACAAACATCTCTACACAGAAAACTCCTACACCGGAGAAAAGGGAGATTACCGCTTCAGCCACTTCCTGTGCCCGTCTGGAAACTTCATGGGGAACCCTGGCGGGGACAATGCTGCGGCGGAGAATGCTATCCTCATGTTCGTTTTCACTGAGGGGAAAGGTCTTGATCTCACCGTAGCGGCCACGAGCAACAACCATCGAAACCTCACAGCTAAATGAAATAAACTGTTCTGCCATGATACCCGTGCCTCCCAGCTCATTTAAACCCTCAGCACAGGCATGTTCATTAGCAGCCAGGAAGTTACCCTTCCCATCATAGCCACCGCTGCGGGCTTTCAGCATTAACGGGTAGCCAAAGACTTGCGCCGCCTTCCTGACCTGGTCAATACGGAAAACTTCCTGAAAAGGGGGCAAGGGAATCCCCGCTTCGGCCATGGCTCGTTTTTGTTGGAGTTTATCCTGAATCACGGCCAGGATTTTCGCTGAGGGAAACAGAAGGCAACCCTGTTCTTCCAGCGCCAATAGGGCCTTTACATCAATGTGTTCAAACTCGTAAATAATTACGTCAGCCGCCGTTGCCAGCGAACAGATGGCTTCACCGTCGTTAAAATCCGCAACAATCTGGTGATCGGCGATCTGTGAAGCGGGAGATCTTGGAGTGGGGTCGAGGACAGTCACATAGAAGCCAAACTGCTTTGCAGGGACGGTCATCATTTTGCCCAATTGTCCTCCACCAACAATGGCGACACGGTAAGGTGGTAATAGAGAAATCAGGTTCAGCATTTGTAGAGTATCCTCTTCAGATTATTCCCATTCAATAGTACCCGGGGGTTTGGAGGTCACATCGTAAACAAAACGGTTAATCTCGGGAATTTCATTAACCAAGCGACTGGAGATGCGTCCCAACAGTTCGTAGGGAAGGGGATACCAGTCCGCCGTCATCCCATCGTGGCTGGTAACTGCACGAAGCACGATGGTGTGGGCATAAGTACGCCGGTCACCTTTTACGCCCACACTGAGAATATTGGGGAGAACAGCAAATACCTGCCAGATCTCCCGGTAAAGGCCGGCAGCCTTAATCTCTTCAATGACAATGGCGTCAGCTTCCTGCAGGACAGCAACCTTTTCCGCGGTAACTTCGCCAAGGATCCTAACACCAAGCCCCGGTCCGGGAAAGGGGTGGCGCCAGACTATCTCTTCCGGAAGGCCCAGTTCCAAACCCACCTGTCGCACCTCATCTTTAAAAAGAAATTTTAACGGCTCAATGAGGCCAAGGCGCATGTCATCGGGAAGCCCTCCCACATTGTGATGCGATTTTATTACTGCTGCAGTGGCCGTACCACTTTCAATTACATCGGGGTAAAGGGTCCCCTGTACCAGATATGAAATATCCCCCAGCTTATCTGCTTCCCTTTCAAAAACCCGGATAAAATGGTTGCCGATAATCTTCCTTTTTGCTTCCGGATCCGTAACACCACGCAGCAAAGTTAGGAATTCATGGCCCGCATCCACGGCAACAAGATTCATGTTAAACTCCCGTCCAAAAGTGGACATAACTGCTTCCTTCTCACCCTTACGCATAAGCCCGTGGTCCACGAAAATACATACCAGCCGGTCCCCGATAGCCCGGTGTACCAAGGCCGCCGCCACAGCTGAATCCACTCCCCCGCTGAGGCCGCAAACAACACGCTCCCGGGAGTCAAGCATTCTTTTAATTTCTGCTGTACTGCTTTCCACAAAATTCTCCATCGTCCAGTCACCGCTGAAAGCGCAAATGTTCTGTAAAAAGTTGGTCAGGATTAACTTTCCCTGTGGCGTGTGTATTACTTCCGGATGAAATTGAAGGCCGAAATATTTACGAGCCCGGTCAGCCATTGCGGCAACAGCCGTATTATTACTGCGTGCAATTACATTAAATTGGGGAGGCACAGCCACAACCTGGTCACCATGGCTCATCCAGCCAACAAACTCTTTGGAAACCCCGGCCAATAAATCCTGATCATCGGCAACAAAGAGGTTTGTTTTCCCATATTCCTGATGCTTCCCAATTTTCACTTCCCCACCCAAATCTGCAGCCATGAGCTGCATGCCATAGCATATTCCCATGATAGGGACATTAAGTTCATAAAAACGGGGATCGCAGCGCGGCGTCCCCGGTTCATATACGCTGGCTGAACCTCCCGAAAATATTAGCGCGGACGGTTCAGTTGCACACAAATCCTCATAGGATATGTTATAAGGCAAAATTTCACAGTAAACCTTAAGTTCCCGCACCCGTCGCGCAATCAGCTGGGTGTACTGCCCGCCAAAGTCAAGGACAACGACTTTTTCTGCTGCTTTCATCCCTTGCTTATGCTCCCTTCCATCTGTCGAATACCTGAGTATTTACAATTCGTCAAGGCTCAGCCTATTTCCTTTTTATCTCACAAAAAAACCGGGAGGTTTTCTCCCGGTTTTTTTATTATCTGTTTTGCTTACATTCCGCCCATGCCGCCCATACCGCCCATGCCGCCCATACCACCCATACCTGGGTCCATCATACCACCTTTATTATCGTCGGGCTTATCTGCAACCACTGCTTCCGTGGTTAGGAAGAGGGAGGCAATACTGGCGGCGTTTTGAATAGCCGAGCGTACCACCTTTGCCGGGTCAACAATTCCCGTTCCCAGCATATTCACATATTCACCATCTAGAGCATTGAATCCCATGCCTTGCTCCATACCCTTTACCTTTTCCACGACAATGGAGCCTTCTTCTCCGGCATTCTCAGCGATCCGGCGCAGCGGTTCTTCCAGGGCACGGCGCACAATTTGCACACCTACAGCTTCGTCCGCTGCCAGTTCGAAGTCCTTGATTGCATTGATGGCGTTCAGGTAAGCAACACCACCACCGGGGACAATACCTTCTTCAACGGCAGCCCGTGTGGCAGAAAGGGCATCCTCGATGCGCAGTTTCTTTTCCTTCATTTCCGTTTCTGTAGCGGCGCCCACTTCCAATACTGCAACGCCACCGGCCAGTTTGGCCAACCGCTCCTGCAGCTTCTCACGGTCAAAATCGGAGGTTGTATCCTCAATCTGGACCCGGATTTGATTAATGCGCTTTTGAATTTCCTCCTGCGGGCCTGATCCATCCACAATAATGGTCTCATCCTTACCGATGATAACCTGCCGTGCTTTTCCGAGCATTTCAACGTCCACATTTTTCATATCGATTCCAAGGTCCTCAGAGATGACCTGACCGCCGGTTAAAACAGCAATATCCTGCAACATCGCCTTACGACGATCACCAAATCCGGGGGCCTTAACACCTACACAGGTAAAGGTGCCGCGAATCTTATTCACAACCAGTGTAGCCAGCGCTTCACCTTCAATGTCTTCAGCGATGAGGACAAGTGGCTTACCTTTTTGCACAATTTTTTCCAACAAGGGCAGGATGTCATGAATATTACCGATCTTCTTATCCGTAAGCAGAATCATGGGATCTTCTAATATGGCTTCCATTTTTTCCGTGTCCGTGACCATGTAGGGCGAGATATAACCCCGGTCAAACTGCATACCTTCAACAACCTTCATGTCCGTGACAAAACCCTTTGATTCTTCCACGGTGATAACACCGTCTTTGCCGACTTTTTCCATTGCATCGGCGATGAGGTTGCCAATTGATTCATTATCGGCAGAAATGGAAGCTACCTGGGCAATAGCCTCACGGCTTTCCACAGGCTTACTCTGGTTCTTAATATGTTCAAGCACCTTTTCCACAGCCTGGTCAATCCCTTTTTTCATGAACATAGGATTGGCACCGGCGGTTACATTTTTAATGCCCTGTTTAATAATGGTCTGAGCCAGAATTGTAGCACTGGTGGTTCCATCTCCAGCCACATCCTGGGTTTTGTTAGCCACTTCTTTAACGAGTTGTGCACCCATATTTTCAAATGGGTCGGAAAGTTCGATCTCGCGGGCAATTGTAACCCCGTCATTGGTGATCTGGGGTGAACCGAATTTTTTATCCAACACCACGTTACGGCCCTTGGGGCCGAGGGTTACTTTAACAGTATCGGCCAGTTTGTCCACGCCTCTTTCCAGGGCATGACGGGCCTCTTCACGGAAACGTATTTCTTTAGCTGCCATTTAAGTAAAACCTCCTTATTTCTCAGGTTAGTTTCTGCCTCAAGGCAGATTTAAAATTTAACAATCACGTGCCAAAAGCTTATTTGCCATTAACTATAAACAGCCAGAATATCATCCTGACGCAGGATCAGGTACTCCACACTGTCAATTTTCACTTCTGAGCCAGCATACTTGGAGAAAACAACCTTGTCTCCCGTCTTAAGTTCCATTTGCACCTTTGTACCGTCATCGAGGGTTTTTCCCGTACCTACGGCCATAACCTCCCCCTCCTGGGGCTTTTCCTTTGCCTTATCGGGAATAACGATGCCGCCTGCAGTTTTTTCCTCTTTCTCCAATACTTTTACAATGTACCGGTCACCTAAGGGCTTTAGCTTCATTAACAAAAACCTCCTTTTAATGTTTATTGTTTAGATTCATCCTATTTGTTAGCACTCTTTTCAAGTGAGTGCTAATCAATCTGTAGTTAATATTACCGCTCACTCAAGGCAAAGGCAAATCGAACAACAAGTGAATTTAAACCATATTTGGATGTTAGCACTGTTTAAATAGATTAATTCCCTTTATTTCTCCAAATTACTTAATTTTACTAAGTTTGGAGCACAACATATTTTTCCCATGGCACAGAAAAATATACACTGGGAAACAGAGCAATCTAAAACAGGGTCAGTATTCGGAATAGCCTTCCAGCAGTATAAAATAAAATACCAGGTTAGAGAAGGAGTTGTTTACCAGGGTGGTATTTTTTGAGCAGGCAGCAAACCAGCCCCTTGCAGTGGCGAAAGTGCCGGTATTCTTACCTTGCACAATCGGAAACACCGCCACCTAGCAGGGCAACAGCATGTGGAATAGCCGCAATAATCACTTCAAGACATTCACGCACGGCTTTTGGACTGCCCGGAAGATTAACAATAAGTGTTTTTCCCCTTATACCGCAGATTGCGCGGGAAAGCATGGCGTGGGGTGTTTTTTTAAGGCTTTCCAGGCGCATGGCTTCGGCCATGCCGGGAACGAGTTTTTCAATAACTTCGAGAGTGGCATCAGGTGTAAAGTCACGCGGAGCAAGGCCTGTTCCCCCTGTGGTAATAACCAGGCCTACCTGCAAGATATCACACAGCCTGATCATTTCTTTTTTCAACATTTCCTTGTCATCGGCAACAATTGTATGAGAAACCAGTTCCCAACCGGCTTCCCCGCAAATTCTTCCTATTTCCACACCGCTAATATCTTCCCGCTCACCCGATGAACTGCGGTCGCTGGCAGTTAATACCGCAAACCTTAAGTTTGCAGGTTGGGTATGCTCGTGTACCATAAATACACCTCCTGGCAAAAAAAGATAATGCCTATTTTACTATCTTCCCGCTTTCCTTTAGATTATAGCCGCCCATCTTCTCCACCGCCGCCCGAAAGGCCGGGGAGGAAATGACTTCAATCAGGGTATTATATTGTTCAGTTTCATAAAACGCAGCAGCAATGGCAAGATCGTAATCTTCCCAGGCAAGGGGAATAAAATCCATCCCCAGGGTGGAAGCGGCAGCCCTGATACCCAGGCCCGCATCTGCGTTCCCCGCTTTTACTGCTGCCGACACGGCAAGATGGTTGAATTCTTCACGGTCATAACCTTGAATTCTATTCGGGTCGATATTTTCGCCTGCAAGAGAGTAATCGAGAAAAACCCTGGTGCCAGCCCCTTTCTGGCGATTAACAATGATTATTCCCTCCCTGGTCAAGTCCGCAATGCTATTAATATTGCGGGGATTTCCAGGTTTGACAATCAAACCAAGTTCGCGGCGGGCAAGATGCACAAGGCGAATTTCTTTTTGTGGAAGGTAACGCTTCAGGTAGGGAATATTGTAACTGCCACTTTCCGGATCAAGGAGATGGAGTCCGGCAATGTGGGTTTCTTCCCGTTGCAGGGCCATGATTCCTCCCATACTGCCCACATGGGCGGAGGATAGAGTATATGGCGAATCGCTCCTTTTTAAAAAGTCGTAAAGAATATCTAAGCTTAAATCGTGACTTCCCAGGCAAACAATGGTATTTTCAATCTCCCTGAGGGTGCGCCAGAGGCTAACGACTAAATTATCACCTGCCTCCACTCCTTCCTGATCCTGGAGTATGGAAGCCAGCCCATCGGCACGGACCAGGGACATACTCACTCCGGCGCCCCGGGCAAGCGGTGTGGCAATAAAGTTGTTGTTCACTTTTCCCACTTTCAGGCGCAAGTATTCTTCTTCTTTTAAGGAAGAGAGAATGCGGCGCGAACTCCTGGCATGCAACACCTCCCGGGGAGGAATAGGTTGCTTCTGCCAGGCATATAACAGGGGCCGGATGAACAGTTCGAGCACTGTATATGCAGCAACCGGGTAACCGGGCAAGCCCACAACAGGCACTCCGTCAACCACTGCCAAAACAACCGGCTTACCAGGACGTATGGCCACTCCATGTGCAAGGACCTCTCCCAGCCGATCAAGAACATGGAAAGTATGGTCACGACGACCGGCGGAAGAACCGGCACTGATCAGGACCAAATCGCTAAAACGCACAGCCCGTGAGACGGCCTTCTCCAACAGATGGACCTCATCCCAAACTACCGCCTGGCGGGTAACATCTCCACCCCACTGCTCTATGGCAGCGGCAGATGTGTATGTATTGGATTCAATGATTTCCCCGCTGTTAGGAATCCTTCCCGGAGGAATGATTTCCGAACCGGTGGGGATAAGACTGACCAGTGGTTTTTTTAAAACTTTAAGCTGAAATATTCCACCGCTTAGCAGTGCACCCAAATCAAAAGGCCGGATTAAATGATATGAGGGGATGATCATCTCCGCTGCAACCACATCCTCGCCAATAGACCGGACATGCTGCCAGGGCGCAACCGCCTCCCTTATCTCAATTAGCTGGGGGTTATTACTATCGGGAAAAGTAACATTTTCGATCATCACTACAGCATCGCACTGGGGAGGCAATGCACCACCTGTATCTACGGGGAAGGCATTTTGCGAGAGCATTAACCTTCGTGGTGCAGTGGGTACGGCCCCAAAAGTATCTGCAGCTTTAACTGCTATCCCATCCATTGCTGAGGCATGATAATGGGGCGAGGAAATGCGGGCAAATACTGGCTCTGCTGTTACTCTTCCGGCAGCAAGACGTGTGTCCAATTCCACCATCGCCATTTCCCGCTTAAGGGCGGTATCCCAAAATATTTCTCTGGCCCGTTCCAGGGGAAGATTGTTCAGATATATTTTTCTTTCCAAAACACCAGCCTCCGATAAATAAGTCAGGGCACAATTATTAATCATTAATTATGACTTTGGACTGTTATTATAATTACCCTCTAATGTCTTTAGAAGAGCAATACCTTGACGATGCTTCCCGCAGCTACCCCTTCCACATCACGGGGAATAACAAAATAGCCATCTCCCTGAACCACCGTTTGCAGTAATCCCGGACCACCAAATACAGGACGTGCACGTATCACATTGCCTTCCCAGTTAGTGATTCCTGTACTTCCCTCAGTGTTTAGTGATACCCTGATATAGTCTTCCCTGCCTCCATTTGAAGCAATATTAGTATCCAAAACCGCTTCAACAGTGGGGACAATAGCTGCAAAAGGAGGCATGCCACAAAGCATACGCAACACGGGCTTCACAAAAAGGATAAAGCCAAACATTGCTGAAACTGGATTGCCGGAGAGGCCGAACACAGGTTTTCCTTCACTCATGCCGTAGAGCAGGGGTTTCCCTGGACGCATAGACACCCCATGAAACAAAACCCCTTCACCGGGGAGAGCATTAATGGCTTCGATGGCAACATCTCTTGTGCCCACGGAGCTTCCCCCGGAAACAAGCACCAGATCCGCTTCTTGCAGGGCCTGCAGCAAAGCATTATGAAGCACCTCTTTGCGATCTGAGATTATTCCGCCAAAAATAGCATCTCCGCCATTTTCAAGAACCTGTGACCCCAGCAAAAACCCGTTTACATCTCTAACCTGGCCTGCCCGGGGTGTTTCTTCCGGAGGAATGATTTCATCCCCGGTGGAAAATATGATCACCCTGGGGCGAACAACAACTTCTATTTTCAGAAGACCCAGAGCTGCCATAATACCCCCATCCTGGGGTCGGATCAAGTGGCCCGCGGGCAGCACCAAATCACCGGACTGGTAATCATCCCCGGCCTGGATCGTGTTCTCCAGTGGCGTAACGGGGCGGAGCACCGCCACGCTTTCCCCAAGTTGCTCGCAGTATTCCACCATTACAACGCTATCACTTCCCTGGGGCAGCACCCCACCTGTGGGTATGGACATGGCTTCACCGGGGGCAATAGATCCTGGAGGTTCTTTTCCCATGAGAATGGTTCCTTTAATGTTAAGAAGAGCGGGAAGCCCTTCGGAGGCACCGAACGTATCAGCGCTGCGCACGGCAAAACCGTCCATCGTAGAACGGGGAAAAGAAGGAAGTTCTTCCGGCGCAAAAATATCCCCGGCGGTAATCCGCCCGGGAGCATGATGAAGCGTCACTGTTTCACCCCGGGCAGGTTTTAATGCCAGGGACTTAACTATCACTTGCTGAGCCCTGTGAACTGGCAAAACTGTAAGCAAAATAACTCAACTCCAAAAGACAGTAAAATGCGAAGTTTAAGTTCAAATAAATTAAACCACTTGGTTGATCTCAAAACTAGAAACAGCCAAGCTGACAGCTCACAATCTTAACATCAAGTTCATTACAGAGTTTGCCCACATCTTCCAGTGAACAGTTGTGCTCCCGTGCTACTTTAAATGCCATCACGCAAGGTATTTTTCCCTCGGGGGCCAGCTCTTTAATCGCTTTTTTTGCCTCTTCCACTACATATCGCCTCCCATAATAAAGAGATCTTCTGTTTAATGGTACAGAAACTTCCCTGTCATGTCAATGTTAAGATCTTTTATACCAAGGAAATGCATTGTCAACAATAGTGGGGAATTATAGGTTGGTTAATTTTAACAACCCTTCCTGAGGATCGAAGCTGACTTTTATTTTTGAATACTCCCTGTCAAAACGGTAAACCATCTTCCCAACCTGGACGGTCGTATCTTCATGGACCAGGTTGAAATGGATAGCAGATTGTGCCGGAACTTTAATCCTGATCGCGTCCTTTTTTTCACCACTCTCTGCTGCAGTGGAAATATAGACAAATTCGTTGACTTTTACATTGCTTTCCGCCTTAATAGTGCCCCCGCGAAAAACACCCTGCACCCTCACTTCGCCCCCGGCATGCATACTGGAGAAATAGCTCCCAGCCCCGGTGATTTCAATATGGCCGCTGTGCCGGATATTGCTGTTCTGTGTATATGAAATACTAAGTAAAGGCAATTCTTTCAGTTCTTCATGGTATCCCTCGGAAAGGGTTCTGAATATTTTTAAAGACTTTATCAGTTCGTCGGGGTTACATTTTTCCATGTCCAATGAAAAAAAGGCCTGCAGCGATTCTATGGCCTCTTTAGTGTGGTCCAGGTAAGAAAAGCTATTTTGCTCCAGGCGGCGCTCAAGGAGCATTAATGTATCACGCAAACCGTTGCTTTTTTCAAAAAGCATCTTGATAATACGCTTCAGATAAGCATTATCAACCTTTTGCCCCTTCTCAGCCAGGCCCTTAAATATCTGCTTCAGGTTTTCAATAAACCCGTCCAGCTCTTCCGTGAGCTGATTGACAAGAATCAGCACTTCCCGCAGCAGGGCAAAAAATGTTCCTCCCTGTACGTCACACTTAACCACATTTTTGCCAACGTGTATACCGCTGCCGGCATTAAGGGTAGCACCATAACAATTGTTATCTACAATCAATGAACCGCTGGCTTCCACGATCATCCCTTCCGTCACATTTCCAAAAATACGAACATCCCCGTTAAAGCGGATGTTGCCACTTTCCATGTTCACATCGCCCTTATGAACAAGCAGGTTAACAACCTTAATATGATAACCCGCAACAATCATACGGCCGTCTTTCAGTGCAACAATATCTTTATTATTATCGGCAAACTCCGTTCCTTCTCCACACCGGACCTTGGCAGCTTTTACAGGTTTGGGAACAATCACTTCACCCGTTACCCGCTGCCCGGGCTTTCCCTCCTCCGGTGGGTGGAGAATGGCGATCACATCCCCTTTTTTTACTGACGGGTAGCGATATTTTTCCCGAAAATCTGCCCTCGTGTTTTCCTCTTCATAATTAATAACTTCCACTTCATGGTTCACAACAAACTCAAGGCGTCCGTTTTTGCCTTCCTGTTTATCCAGTCCCCAGGCGACCGTATTAAATTCGCCGTTAGCGGTTTTAACAAGCTCGTTGAGGGCGGCCATGCTAAGCCCGTGCAGTACGTTCTGTTTTCTCAACTCCTGCTCAGCCTGTTCCAGGGTAAGCAGTTTTTCCACTTTCTCACTTTTTTCCAATTGAGGCTTTAAGCTTGCACAAAGGGGAGTATCCTTTAGTTGATATGTAACAACTCTGCGTGGAAAAACAGCGGCCAGGGCATTAAGTCCATCAGGGGAAATTTTTACTTCCAAACGGGCATCCTCCATATAGGTGGTGGGTTCTAAGGTAACAATATCCTGGGAATCACATGTAATTTGTTTTTCCAGTTCCACCCCGTTTACATAAATTACACCCCCTTCTTCAGGAGGGTATAGTGCGGCCCCCTTACCCCCCCCTTTGGGGGCAATGATTTTTATCTTTCCTTCAACAACACCAATCTGGCCATCCCTTTCGTTTGTCAACAAAAATCACTCACCCCCCCCACTGCCAATCCTAAAGTATTACAGACACCACCACCAATACCGGGAAGAATTTCATCCGGTCCCAGACATTGTCCGTTCAGCATCGCAGCGGCAAATAAATTATTATGTAATGGCCTGACCGATACCTTTCAGAACGGTCCGGGCGAAAGCAGTCATTTGACTGAAATCGGTCAATTGTGCAACAGTAAAGTCCGGCCTAACAGGATAAACCTGCAAAGGGGTACATAATGGTCTCTTTCCGTTTTTTTATCTTATTCCCTCACAGACATGGCCAGCTCCATTATCTTTTGTGCTCCTATTTTGTAAACTTTGTCAAAAAGGTGCTCTGTCACCAACTCATTTTCCCAGGCAATGACCTCCCCTTCTTTTGACTGAAGATCCTTAAGCAGGGTTTTGCCGATCAAAAACTGCCGTTGTCTCTGAATAAATACGTCTGCGGGATCCAGGTCACCGGGAGTGGAGGAACTCAGCATTTCCTTTTCAGTGAGGCCTGCTTCGAGGTTTAATGTGTCCTTATCAGGCTGTTCGGCCGCAGGGTTAACAGCATGGGCAGCAGGCTTTTCATTTGGAATATCCTGAAACATTCCAGCTAAAGGCGTTACAACTTCAATTTGCTCCGTTACTGGCCTTGGTGGATCAGGTTGCTCAGAAATTACTTGTTCCATACACTGAATCCCGGATGATCTCTCATCTCCCCCTTTAAAATTTATTTGATCTGATTCAGTACAAGTAGTGGCTTCACCAGCCCCCATCACTTCCACTACAAGTACTTCAGTGCCCAGAGTTATGACTTTTTCAACAGGAATTTTGTATTCGTTTTCATCATCGGCCTGGTAATAAATTTCCTTAAGGATCCCAGTCTCAATGTCAATTGAATATTCGCTCGCATCGCCCAGGTACTTCCCTTTTCTGGTAATAACTTTAGTGCCGATAATGTTAATATTTTTTTCCTGTAGTTCTTGTAAGATTCCAATACGTGATATTTCCATCATCACACTTTCATTTTCCACTGTAACGGCATATTCCCCAACCCCTTCAGCGTAGCGAAAGGGGATACCTTTCATCCCTTTACTGTTTTCCTCTTCGTTGAGCAGCAGAAATTCAACAGTTTTTTGCTGGGGATTTATAACCAGCCCCTTAACAACCCCAACCTGTATTCCGGCTGAAATGCTGATAACAGGCACCCCGATTATCTCCTTACTCCTCTTCATTGGAATTTCCTCCCTTGTTAATTAGGTTCGGCGATTTTTATTTATTCCCTCAATATATTTTCCGCACGAAGCTTAATGAGACGGGGCACCTGGGAATAGGGAACTTCCGGTTTATCCGCCTTTTTTAAAAGTTGGTCTATGGTCTGCAAATAATTAATCATGGATGTAAACTGATGCATCAAAGAAGGTGCCAAAACTGACCCGTTTTCCGCAACATAACCCTGTAACATACCTGCTGCTTCCAAATATTTCCCCATTTCTTTATAAAGAAATACCAACTCCGTATAAATAAGTCCTTTTAAATGGATATCAATTGATCCCGCCAGTGACTGTCGCAAATGCTCCACAGCAAGTCCGTAATTTTTTTCTTCCCTGGCCTGGAATGCACGTTCAATAAGTTCTTTGTAGGTTGATGCATCCTGGTACGACAAGAAAATTCCCCCTTTCCCCGTTTTAAGTTATTTGCATCCATGTTAAATACCTTGTTTACTCTCCTAAGGGCAACAAATTTATTTCGAATATTTCCGAAGTTATTGTTCCAAAGTAACAAAACACGGTTCAGCACCTGTCTTAGCAAAAAAATGAATATGGTAAATTTCTGTTTTATGTTATTGTTTTATGGAATTAATTCGTCTTAAAACATGCTTTTCCTTTTTTTTCTTTGAAAAAAGAAAAAATATGCATAATTGACATGTAAATGGTATTTAAACAGGGGGATTATTGTTCGGTGGGGGGAGAAGAAGTAAAAAAGTTAATGGTTTCCCCTAATGGCCCTTTGGACAAACCAGCATACAAATACCACAGGCATACTGTCCGTAACGTTTCCTGTTTTTTTGCAGTTCTGAGGCACATTTATCAACATCAATCATTGTACGATAACTTGTGGTGTACTCCCAATTATTGTTTTTAATAGCTTTGGCAGGGCAGGCTTCAACGCAACAGGTACACTGGTCACAGAAACTTTTTTTAACCGGTTTGTTGCTTGCTTTCAGGGGGGCATTGGTAAGAATTGTGGCCCAGTTGAGACGTGGACCGAAGCGGTAACTGATTAATAGTCCGCTTTTACCAATCCAACCCAGGCCTGCACAGGTGGCGGCTGTTTTGTGAGGAAACAGGTTAAATATTCTCGAAATAAAAGTGGATTCATGACGGCAGGAATCAGGCGGGATGGGCAAAACCCGCCAACCCTGACGGCGTATCCCCCTGGTTATAATACGCTGAATTTCCAGTAAACGGCGGTCAATTGTCATGGAAAAGTGGGCATAGGGGTAAGCACCTTTATTTTGAGAGTGAGGAGAAGGATGTTGGATGGCAAGGGATATAGCCAGTGGCATATGTGACAGCTCCGGTGCAATGCCCACACTCACATCGCCAATCCCAACCTCGTGAGCACCTAGCTCCAAAATTCTTTTTTTCAATTTCACGTTATCCAGGGAAGAAGATAAAAAGGCAGCCTCAAATACCATTAGCAACAAGCCTCCTTTTAAATATCCTCAAAATCATAAAACATCATTATCTTCGTTTATCTTTTCAAATTTCATGTTAACATCCATTGGAACCATGCCGTCAAGCTCAATCTGGATTACTTTGACAATGGCACTGGGAACAGGGCAGTCAGTGTGCATAAGGTACTTGTCTGCAGAACGATAAACCACCGAGTTACGGATATTACAAAAAAGATCCCGCCGCCAATCCAATATTTTTAAATCATCATTCATTTTGCGCAGCATTTCGCATGCAGATATGATTTTAACACTTACATGCTTTTTATCCATGCGGGTAGCTTTTACCACGCTGGTAAAACCACAAGCTCCCGCAAATACTTTTGCCCTGGCTGTCATTTTTCCACCTGGCTCCTTTAGTAAAACGAAAAAGGGATTTGCAAAAAATATATTCGTTTTATACTGTTAAAATTCCTTTGTTCCTGACCCGTCTAAAGATGCTTTTCCACTTAATCATCAGTAACAGGACAACAACTGTTAAGTTCTGTATCTTTGCCCCTCATCAGGGGATGGATTAACCAGGAAAACAACAATGATGCAATCGTACCACCGGCCAGCGGTCCCAGAACATAAACAGTAAAAAACCCATGCCAATGCTCAGGGAAAGCCACTCCATCCCAACCGGCCAGGTAGGCAAAAACACGGGGTGATAAATCCCTGGCTGGATTCAGGCCCGCTTGAGTTAAAGGGGCGATAATCGAGATTATGACAGCCAGCGTTACGCCTACAAACAAAGGGGCAAGATTATCATCAGGGCGTCCAACATTACACCCCTCAGTCAATGCAAGGATCATGAAAATGAAGATAAAAGTTCCGACCGCCTCAGCAGCAAAGGCTCCCCCTGTAGAGATAATTAATGGTATTTCCAGAGTCGGGTTAGGATAAAATTGACCGAATATCATTGCTGTAGCTACAGATTGCGGCGTACCGCGCGTAATACCGTTAATCAGTTCGAATTCCGCAATGGGTTGTGAAAAAAGCATGTAAACTGCCACAGCCGCCAGAAAAGCTCCACATAATTGTGCTAACAAGTATACAGGCAACTTATCTATGGACATACGTCTGCTTATCACCATCGCCAACGTAACAGCAGGGTTGAGGTGGGCACAGGATAGGTGTCGCGTAGCATAGATAGCCAGCGTAACAGCCATACCCCAGAGCATAGCAACATGGAATAGGCTGGTATGAGCTGAAAAAAGGACGGTAACGGCTACAGTACTGCAACCTAAAAAAACCAGAATAAAAGTTCCTATTAGCTCTCCGAAAAAAGCGGGAGCATATTTCAAGCTTTCAACCTCCCTCTACTCCTTTTTGCTTCCGGATAGACTCGTACACGCTCCGGCAGGTGGGTGATACGGCTCCTTTTGTCCCCGGAGGGGTACGATGCATTTCGTACATGCGGAGCAGTTCAACGTAATAGCTGAATTCAATGAGGTCGGGTAACATTTCTACCTCTTTGCCTGTGCGTATGGAAGCGAGCCAGCAACTGTCGCCTACCGCATTTTGGCAAGGAGCTGTGCTTTGCTCCAATTCCCTGTTCAGGGAAATAATAACCCCACTGGCCACCACGTCCAGATACTTTAGTTTTCCCGTGATCGCCAGGGCAAAGGGCTCGCCTTGCACTACAGTCTCCCCCTCCTGAGTAAAATATTCAAATGAATGGTAACCGCCTTCCTTAATATGAGAAGCAGGGGTGAGGCCAAAAGTAACCAGACCTTCGTCCCGATTTATACTAATCCAGTAATCGAAGGAAGTATGATAAAACAAACTGTCCTCCAGTTGTAAATTTGCACCCATAAAAGAAATGTTTCTGATCATATGCTTCTCTCCTTTTGAAATGCGTTAGCCATGCATAGGAAAGCCCTCCAGGGAAAGACATACTTCCCAAATCGATTCATGGAGTGTGGGGTGGGGGTGTATTGTCTCCCTTAACTGCTCTACACTGAGGCCGTGGCGCACAGCCAGTGTCCCTTCCATAATCAACTCTTCCGCAGCGTTACCCAGCACTTGCAGCCCCAGAATAATACCGTCCTCACCGGCGATTAGCTTAACAAAGCCTTCTTCCTCCCCTTTTAATACGGCAGCACCGCTGGCACTGAAAGGAAACCGGCCCACCTGCGGGTTTAGCCCTCCATCCCTGGCCTGTTTTTCAGTAAGACCAACCCAGGCTACACCGGGCCTTGCGGCCAGACATGCAGGCACAGCTTTCAAATCCAGCTTCCGATCCATTCCCATAACATTTTCCGCCGCAGTTATTCCCTCAAAATAGGCACGGTGGGCAAGCATGGGAGGTCCGGTAATATCACCTGCTGCGTATATTCCCTTAACCTTTGTTTCCATATGCTTGTTTACGTTAATACCATTAGCTGTGTGCTTAACCCCAAGGCAGTCAAGGGCAAAGTTATCTAAACAGGGTTCCCGTCCTGATGCGTTAATGATCAGGTCCACCCAAAATACATGCTCTTTTCCCGAACGGGAATATATTATTTTAAGTTCACTTTTAACGTCTTTTACTATCTTCTCAATGTTGTTAATATTTGTGCCGGTGAGGATATTCAAACCGCGCTTTTTAAGTAAAAACCCCAGCCACTTACTTATCTCTTCATCCTGCAGTGCCGGAAGAAGGACCTTTTCCTTTTCCACAACAGTCACGCTAAAACCAAAGGTGGCATAGGCAGCAGCTAATTCCAGGCCTGTATTACCGCCACCGATCACAGCTACGCGGCATGGCTGTTGGGGTAGTTTCAAGCTTTCCTCTGCCCCCCGGATCCCTTCCATACCGGAAAATGGAAAGGTCCTTTCCCGTGAGCCTCCGGCAATGAGTATGTTCCTGGTTTCGTATACTTCTTGATCGTCTGCCACCCGAACACGGCCCGGCCCCTCAACCATGGCACTACCATTGATAACCGGAATACTTCTTTTTCTGAATAGATCCTCTAATCCAAGAAAGAGCCGCCCTATCACTTCATCCTGGCGGCAGGCCACGGCCTCAAGGTTGATGTGCCCCCCATCTTCAAACAGCCCGCTCTTTAAAGCAGTCCGGTAATTCTCAACAATTGCAGCTTGCTGAAAAAGCACCTTGGAGGGAATACATCCCCTGTGCAAACAGGTACCTCCCAGTTTTTCTTTCTCCACCAGTATTACTTTTCCACCCAACTGAGCTGTTCGCAGCGCAGCTGCATAGCCTGCTGCACCGCCGCCAATCACTATGAGGTCAAGCATGTTGCTGTGAAAGCCTCCCCCGCTGCTTCCTATAATCAAGGGTTGTGTATTTTTTGTACATTAATTCATAAGTTGCTGCTCTTTCTAAAGCGCCCAGTCCTGCCGGAACCATATTTACATTTAGCTGCCTTTTGAAGCCATCCCTAAGTGCTGTTATGAGCTCCATGAGAGAAAACTTTTCATCCCATACCTGTCTTAACCCTTCAGACCTGCTGCTAAGGGAAGCATCGCCAGCGGCGTTTCCCAGCAGCTCAGAAATGCGCTCTCCACAATATTCCATAAATATGGACCCGTGTTGCAAATAACATCCTTTACGGCGCAAAGATGCACTGCCGGCAATTTTTTTCCCTTTTACAATTAGCTCATTTTGGGAAACGGCTGCCGCACAGGATATTTCTTCCACTGTATAATCTTGCCGTTCTTCATGCAAGGAAAGTGCAACCGGCACTCCAAGGTGGCAGAGCCCTGTGGCAAGGGCAGCCCCAACCCGGCGTGACGCATCTTCCGGGAGAAAAGCCAGCGAACCATCCAACGGTGCAACAATACTATAGCAAAGGTCCCGGCCATGCAAAACTGCATAACCCCCGGTGGGCCGCCGCACCATCTCCACATTAAGCTTACCACAGTTCTTTCGAATCTGCTCATCCACTCTTTGTAAAAAACCAAAGGAGAGGCAGTCGTTCTTCCAGTTATAAAAACGCAGTGTTGGCAGAGAACTTCCGGTGATAACCCCGTTTAAAAGAACCTCATCCACTGCCATGTTATAAGGCCCGCCGCCGGCACCGCTATACAGAATCCGCCATTCAGACAGCATACCTTTCCTCCAGCAGATCTTTTATCTCTCCCGCACCATAGGAACTTCGCACATAGGAACCGGAAATCACCCTTTTAAATCCCATGGCCAGACCTGATGCACGCAAATATTCAAAACCTTCCTCCATTATAAATCGGTTAACCGATATTTGCTCCTCTCCCGGTTGCCTGTATTGACCAAGAGTAAGCACATCACATCCCGTTTCCCGGATATCCTGCATCGTTTCCAGGATTTCATCATCTTCTTCCCCAAGGCCCAGCATCAGACCACTCTTTGTCAATATTGTTCCATCCATTTCTTTAATCGTACGCAATACGGAAAGGGAGAGTTCATAAGCAGCTTGGGGCCTGATCTTATTTTGTAGCCGTCTCACCGTCTCCAGGTTATGCCCTATAACATCAGGTTTTGTCCTGACCACCCGCTTAAGGGAAAGTCGGCAGCCGCCAAAATCCGGAATCAAAACCTCTATGCCAGCTTCCGTCTGCTTCTTCAATGATTCCACAATCCGGGCAAAGTGAAATGCACCTCCGTCCTCAAGATCATCGCGGGTTACGGAAGTAATAACCACATATGTCAAATCCAATTTAAGAACTGCAGAAACAACCCGGTCCGCTTCTTCAATGGACACATCCGTTGGAAGGCCATGGGTCACAGCGCAATAGGCACAGTTACGCGTGCATATACTGCCTAATATAAGGAATGTAAGGTGCCTGGCCCCAAAGCATTCGTATATATTTGGACAGGCAGCACGTTCGCATACAGTATCTAATCCCGTAAGTGCCCATCCGGTTTGATAAAAGTCATCATAATTAGGTATCTTTTTGAGCAGCCACTGGGGATAGGGCAATATAACCACCATCCTAAACAGGAAGGGAAAGAGGGATAAAAGAAGATTAATCCTTCTACCCCTCTTATTTCTTCGTTTTCCTTTAACTGGCTTCCGCCCGGGCCTTGGCAATTGCCGTTTTTAATTCTTCCGATGTTGCTTTCGCTTCGAGAGCATCAAGAAGCTCTTCAAAGGTTGGAATGAGACTTTCAAAGACCAGTTCTCCCTTAATGGCAATTGTGGGCAGAACCTTTCCGTTCAGCTCCATGAACTTGCCAATTCCCTCTGCGTTTTTAATTGTCCATTCCTTGAACTCCACATGTTGCCTGACATCTTCCGGCAGGGCGGAAATAGCCTCAAACATATACTGGCAGGCCGCACACTGCACGGCATCAAGGGTCAGAACATCAACAACTAATTTTTCACTCATTTCATCACCCCTTACTTTTTCATATCGTCAAGGGTCAGGTAAGCCGGTTTAACATGCGTGGGATACTTGGTGTAAAACTTCTCAAACCATGCTTTGGCTTCCAATACTTTGTCTATGTTCTCCACGGGAACATCGAAGGGCATGTCTCAGCCAGGTGCCAGCGTATAGCCAGTGTTCCCTCCTGCAGCCATACTAACTATTGTATCCTCACGGGGGTCAATGATCCCCAGGGAGAGGGCCAGTGTCAACTTGAGATTTCCAGCAAAGCCCTGTCCATACTTGACTCCCAGCTCACGGATGTAGTTCATATTCATCTGTTCATCAACAGCGAAACTATGTGTTCCCACCTGGCAGAGCTCTTCCATTACTTTGGTGGAATCACCGCAGATAAATAAACTGGAAATACGGCCCGCATCATGAATCACCTGTTTCGCTTCCTGACAATTCGGAGTCACAAACTCCCGGAAAGTCTCAGGTCGAATCTGGGATGCCACCGGGTCCACGATGCCGATAATTTCACAACCG